>NZ_VOQS01000001.1:3089577-3398535 GCF_007995085.1 Paraburkholderia azotifigens | reverse complement strand
GTTGCTCGAACGCCACCTGGCCCGATACGACCGTCGCGCGCACGCGGGCCGGCAGCTCGTAGCCGAGGAACGGCGAGTTATGCCCCTGGCTTTTCAGCGCGCGTGGCTCGACGCGCCAATGAGCGTCGCGGTCAAACATGCACAGGTCGGCCGTCCCGCCGGCCTCGATACGGCCAGCAGGCAGCTTCAACACGCCAGCGGGCGCGGCCGTAATGCGGTTCAGCGCCTTCGCGAGCGACACGCCCGCTTCGTCGGCCCACTTGAGCGTCAGCGACAGCAGCAACTCCAGACCCGTCGCGCCCGGCGTCGCCTCGGCGAACGGCAACAGCTTCTCGTCGTCGTCGACGGGCGTATGGTCCGAGCAGATCGCGTCGATCGTGCCGTCCAGCAGACCCGCGCGAATTGCCTCGCGGTCGCGCTGGGAACGCAGCGGCGGATCGAGCCGGAACTGCGCATCGAAATAGCCGATATCGATATCGATCAGATGCACATGGTTGATCGTGACGTCGCAGGTCACGGGCAGGCCTTCCGCTTTCGCCGCGCGCATGAGCTCGACGCCCGCCGCCGACGACACATGCGACAGATGCACACGCGCGCCCGTCACACGCACGAGTTCGAAGATCGTATGCAGCGCGATCGTTTCCGCCGACACCGGCACACCCGACAGACCGAGACGCGACGCGAGCGGACCGCTCGCCGCGACGCCGCCCTTCGCGAGATAAGCATCCTGCGGACGCAGCCAAACCGTATAGCCGTAGGTGTTCGCGTATTGCAGCGCGCGCAGCAGGACCTGCGTATCGACGATCGGCGTATCGGCCTGCGAGAAACCGACGCAGCCCGACTCCGTCAGCTCGACCATCTCGGTGATCACCTGCCCTTTCAGGCCGACCGTCAGCGCACCGAGCGGATACACGTGCGCACGATTCAGATTGCGCGCACGGAACTTGAGCATTTCGACGAGACCGGGCTCGTCGAGCACCGGATCGGTGTCGGGCGGACACACGAGGCTCGTCACGCCGCCCGCGAGCGCCGCCGCCATTTCCGATTCGAGCGTCGCCTTGTGCTCGAAGCCAGGTTCGCGCAGCCGCGCCGACAGATCGACGAAGCCCGGCGCCACGTACAGACCCTTTGCGTCGATGGTGCGCGCCGCGTTGAAATCGGCGGGCGCGTTGCCGAGCGCGACGATCTTGCCCGCCGCGATGAACACGTCCTGTTGCTGCTCGGTGCCCGCGACCGGATCGATCAGCGTGCCACCTTCGATATGAATCTTCATGCGCTGCCTTGTTTGCCTGCTGTCTGGGACGGATGAGCGGATCAGTCGTTGTTGCCCGCGACGATGCCCATCACCGCCATGCGCACCGCGATGCCGAACGTCACCTGATTCAGAATCACCGATTGAGGACCGTCCGCCACCTGCGAATCGATCTCGACGCCGCGGTTCATCGGTCCCGGATGCATCACGATCGCATCGGGCTTCGCGAGCGCGAGACGCTCCGGCGTCAGCCCCCAGCTCTTGAAGTACTCCTGCGCCGACGGAAGCAACGCGCCGCTCATCCGCTCGTTCTGCAGACGCAGCATGATGATTACGTCGACGTCCCTCAGCCCTTCGTCGAGGTTGTGGAACACGCGCACGCCCATCTGTTCGAGACCGCTGGGCAGCAGCGTGCGCGGACCGATCGCGCGCACTTCGGGCACGCCGAGCGTGGTGAGCGCGTGAATGTCGGAGCGTGCGACGCGCGAATGCAGAATGTCGCCGACGATCGCCACGCGCAGATTCGTGAAATCGCGCTTGTAATGGCGGATCGTGTACATGTCGAGCAGACCCTGCGTCGGGTGCGCGTGACGGCCGTCGCCGGCGTTGATCACGTGCACGTGCGGCGCGCAGTGCTCGGCGATCAGATACGGCGCGCCGCTCGACGCGTGACGCACGACGAACATATCGGCATGCATCGCGGACAGATTGTTGATCGTGTCGAGCAGCGACTCGCCCTTGCTCGTCGACGATGCGTTGATGTTCAGGTTGATCACGTCCGCCGACAGCCGCTTCGCGGCGATTTCGAACGTGGTGCGCGTGCGCGTCGAGTTTTCGAAGAACAGGTTGAACACCGATTTGCCGCGCAGCAGCGGCACCTTCTTCACCTCGCGGTCCGTCACGCTGACGAACTGTTCGGCCGTGTCGAGAATGTGTGTGACGATCGCGCGCGGCAGGCCTTCGATGGTCAGCAGATGCTTCAGCTCGCCGTTCTTCGTGAGCTGCGGATTGCCCTTCAGGAAACCGTAACGAAAACGGTCCGCTGACGCGGCATCGCCGTTCGAATCGGTGGAACCTTGGGAAACCGGGTTGGGCGTGTTCATGACGTTCCTGAATCAGACTGGGGACTGCGTGTGCTGCCCGTATTACTTTCGATGCCGACGCGCCACGCTCAATCCGCACGCGGTTCGGTGTGAAACGTGAAGCGCTCGCCGTCGCGCGACAGAACGAGCGTCGCATCGGCCGGCACGTCGATCGTGCCACCCACGAAGCGCGCCGCCACCGGCAGTTCGCGTCCGCCGCGATCGGCCAGCACTGCGAGTTCGACCGATGCGGGACGTCCGTAGTCGTACAGTTCGTTGAGTGCGGCGCGCACGGTGCGGCCTGTGTACAGCACGTCGTCGACGAGCACGATGCGGCGGCCTTCGACTTCGAACGGTAATGAAGTGGGACTGGCCTGCGTGTGCAAGCCCTTTTTCGCGTAGTCGTCGCGATGCAGCGCGACGTTGACGACGCCGAAAGTCGGCACGTTCAGATCTTTCGCGAGGCGCTCGGCGAGCCACGCGCCGCCGCTATAAATGCCGGCGAGCACGGCGCCGTCGGCGCCACCCAGCGCGCCGCCGTATGCGTCGCGAACCTGTTCGAGCACGGCGCGATAGAGCGCCTCGGCGTCAATGGAACTCATGATCGTCGCTGGGTCCATCCAGACTTAATCCGTCCAGATATTGCTGAAGAATGATGCTCGCGGCTTCGGCGTCGAGCATGCCCGCCTGCCGCGCTCCGCTGCGGATGCCCGCCTCGGCTTCGACCGACGTATAACGTTCGTCGACCCAGGACACGGGCAGATTGAAGCGTCCGTTCAGCTGGTTGCCGAAGCGTTTGGCGAGTTGGGTTCTTTCGTGCGGCGTACCGTCGGGATGCATGGGCAGGCCGACGACGAGCATGTCGGGCTTCCATTCGTCGATCAGCTTGCCGACGGCTTCGAAGCGATATTCGCGATTGCGGTTCTGCACAACGACAAGCGGCCGCGCGCTGCGGGTGAGCGAATTGCCGACGGCCACACCGATACGCTTTTCGCCGTAGTCGAACGCAAGCAGCGTCGCTTCACGTCCGGCCATACCGGTCATGCGTGCCCTGCTTCGCCGGAGAGCATCGAAGACGAGATGCCGAGCAGCGCGAGCGCCGCTTCGAAGCGGTCTTCGGCGGGAACATCGAAGACGATTTTCGGGTCGGCCTGAACTGTGAGCCAGCCGTTCTTCGAGATCTCGTCTTCCAGCTGGCCCGCGCCCCAGCCGGCGTGACCGAGCGTCAGCAGAAAGCGCTCGGGGCCCTTGCCGCTCGCGACGGCTTCGAGCACATCTTTCGACGTGGTCATTTCAAGCCCGCCGGGCACCTGCATCGACGACGTGTAGCTGCTTTCCGATGCGTCATGTAGCACGAAGCCGCGCTCGGTTTGCACCGGGCCGCCGAAGTACACGGGGACATGCAGCAGAGGCTCGATCTCGAGCTTGAGATCGATGCGATTGAAGAGCGCCTGAAGGTCGATATCCGTCGGCCGGTTGATGACGAGGCCGAGCGCGCCGCGCTCGCTGTGATCGCAAAGGTAGACCACCGTTCCTGAAAACGTAGGGTCCGCCATGTTCGGCATGGCGATCAGGAACTGGTTGGTCAGATTGATGCGATCGTTACTCTTGGGCATAGGTCGAAGTTTAGCAAAGACGATGCGCGACTGCGGGCCCGCGCCTTTCGCCGGAATCGTGCGCGAGGCGCGTCGCCCCCCGTGCTGGCAGGCAGTTTGCAATGGCGCCGCACGGAAAATCGCAGTCCATGAAACTGCACTCTATCATGCGCTTCCACCTTGCCGGGAGCGACGCGCGTGCGCTATCGCGCGGCAAATGGCATAGGCGCGGGACCGTCCTTCATCGCGTGGACCCGGCGCGGGTTTGCCAGATTACGCTTACGCCCGTGTTACGCCCGTGACTCAAGCGCCGCCCTGTTCGATTGCCCGGGTGAGCGTAGCCAGCACGTTCGTCGCCGACTGCGGCGCGACGCCCGCCGCGACCTTGTGCAGCATCGCGCGCAACGCTTCGGCGGCGGCTTCGAGCGAACGCGCGTCGGGCGCTTCGACCACGATATGGGCGCGCACGGCCGGTGTCGACACGCCGGCGTGCGCCCGGCGGCGCCACGCAAGACCCAACGCATCGGCGAGCAGCGCGATCTGGCCGAGCCCGAGCGCCGATGCTGCCGCGCCCAGTCGATAGGCCGCATCGCCCGCTTGCAGCGCGGCGCTGGGGTCGGCTTTCTGCGGATTGTCGGCGGCGCGTGCGTAATCCGCGAGTGCGGCGATCGCGGCGTCGGCGGTTTGCAAAAAGTCTTCATACGCGTTGGCATTGACCGTCAGCACGCCGAGTTCGCGCGTCATCGCGACGTGCGCGGCCAGCGTCTCCGCCTGGTGTGCGCCCGCTTCCCACAGCGATTCCGATGCCTGCGTGCCCGCGATATGCCAGTCGACCGTGAGGCCGTAGTCGCGCAGCAGCTCGACGTGCTCGGTATCTTCGGCGGCTGCGCCGAATAGCGCATAGTCGCGCCACAACAGCGCGAGCGTCGCGCGCACCAGCGAGCGCGGCGCGAGCGGAATGCCGCGCTCTTCATCGGCGAGCGCGATGTTGCAACGCGCGTAGAAGCGCCGCGTGTCGACGTCTTCGACGGAGCGGCCGGTCACGCGCAACGCGCGCGAACACGCCAATGCGAGACGCCAGAAATCGTAGGGATCGGGACCGGACAGATCGACGAGGCAGGCGTCGAGATCGTCGAGCGCCGCATTGACGGCACCCGCCACCGCGCTCGTGCTGACATGGCCCTTCGAGCGCAGCACGGGCAGCAGCGCCTGCTCGTAGCGCGCCCGCAGATGCGCCAGGCGCGCAGCCGATTGCGAACGCAGCGAAACGGGCGGAACGGGCCGGCCGGCGAGCGCGACGTCTTCGAACGCGATGCTGTAGCCGGGCGTGTGCTGCGCGATGTGCGTGCTGAGCGCGCGGTAATGCTCGAAAAGCGCGCCCGAGCAGCCCAGCTCGCGCAGATTTCGCCGTTCGAGCGCCGCACGAAACGCGCGCAACGCCGCGCCGAACGTAGCGCACGCAGCCGCCTCTTCGGCGAGGCTGCTTGCCGCCATCGGCGAGACGAGCAGCAATGCATCGGTGAAACGATGGGCGGCGAGCCAGCCTGCCTCGCGCAACGCACGCCCGGCGATCAGCAAATGCGCGGTCATGTCGCGCCGCTGCTCGAACGCGTCGAGCGCGTCGGCAATGGCCTGCTCCGCAGGACGGACGGCGCCGCCGCGGGGATTCGGTAAAGCGTCGAGCGTATCGGGCGATGCGGATCGAAGGGTCATGAGCAGGCTGCAGGAACGTCGGCGTGGTCAGGCGGCACCGATACTGCGCCACCGGAACTGCCGCTATGGCGAAAGTAGTGCAATTGCCGGGCCACCGACCGCATAGCCCCGAAACGGTGCCGCTTTCTCAGCTTACGACATGACGCAGACGGCACCGCTAAAGTTCGCAACATCGCGATGCTGACAGCGCGACGCTCACGACGACCACCGTGATACATCGCAAACAAAGCGCTGTGACAGGTCATCTTGCGACAGCGCGTGCGCGCCGATGTTCCATCGCGCGCTCAATCAATTCATTTCGAATCAATCGACCTTGCGTGGCAGGCAAGGACAGCCCGCCACCAGCAAGGTGGATCGATCAGATCTGCACCATCTCGAAGTCTTCCTTGCGCGCGCCGCACTCGGGACAGGTCCAATTGATGGGAACATCTTCCCAGCGCGTGCCCGGCGCGATTCCTTCCTCTGGCAGACCGGCTTCTTCGTCGTAGATCCAGCCGCAGATCAGGCACATCCAGCTCTTATATTCCATTCTTGAGTCGCGTCGAAAAGTCCGTGGAAACGGGAGCCATGATGGTACCGTGTTGCCGTCCCCATGCCTAGCGGATGCGGGGTCCGAGCGACCGGACGCGACATTTTGCGGCGTTATGTGTGACGCGGCGCGCGGACAGATGCGAAAAAGTGCCCCGCTGGCGGATAAGGCCGCATAATTGAGCCGTCTGTGTGGGCCGCACGGGCGCGCGTGCGCGCGACACGGCCTGCGAATGTTCCGCTCAACGATCCCACCACAATTTCATGGCCAGCGACACCCCTCCGATCGTACTCACCTTCGGCCTGTCCGACCCGACGGGCGGCGCCGGGCTGCAAGCCGACCTGATGACGCTTGCCAGCATGGGATGCCACGGCGTTTCCGTGCTGACGGGTTACACGGTGCGCGACTCGGCGAGCTGCGACGAAGTGACGGCGCTGGACCCGGAAGTCGTCGCGACACAAGCGCGGATGCTGCTGGAAGACATGCCGATCGCCGCCTTCAAGGTCGGCGCGGCAACGCGCGCGGAAGTGGTCAGCGCAATCGCCGAAGTGGTCGCCGATTACGACGACATCCCGCTCATTCTCGCGCCCGACTTCACGCTCGACGACGAACACGTGCTCGCCGCCGACGAACTGCGCGAAGCGATCGCGGACCTGCTCGCGCCGCAAACCACGTTGCTGGTCGCGGACACGGCTGCCCTGCTCGCGCTCGCGCAACCGGACGGCGACGCCGAAGCGCCGACCCTCGATGCCGCGATCTCGCATTTGCTGTCGCAAGGTTGCGAATACATCCTGTCGACGGAAACGGGCACGCATCGGCTCGTCAATACGCTGTTCAGCGAAGACGGCCAGCTCAGGCAAGACATGTGGGATCGCACGCAGCAGCGGATCATGGGCGTCACCGATACGCTCGGCGCCGCCATCGCCGCGCTGCTGGCCAATGGCCAGGAACCCGCCGAGGCCGTGCGCGAAGCGCAGGAGTATCTGTTTCAGGCGACGCAGGCCGCGTTCCGACCTGGCATGGGTGCTTACCTTCCGGATCGTTTCTTCTGGGCGCGCAGCAGCGATGACGAAGTGCCGCTTGCGGGCGGAACGGATACGTCGCCGGGCGAGGCACGCCACTGACTTCCGCAGCTGCGCGGCGCTCCGCTGACTAACGAGAATGATTCCTGTCAAGCGCGAATTCGCAAACAGCGCATTACAGCGGTAATTATTTGTTACAGCAGGGCGTTTGCTTAAATAGTATATTTGCGACTTGTAATATTCCCCGCCCTGCTGTCCGGTTGACACCTCGTTTGACGCCCGCGCCGTGCGTACGACCACAACGCACCCCGCACCACGTTTAGGCAAAGCCAACGGCAGACCGCCGGTTTCTACGGCGGAAAACGAACAGAAACCGAATTGGAAGATATCCCTCCCAGCGCCGCCGTTGCTGTCGCCGTCGCTTCCGAGGCGCGCGCACGCTGCGCGCAAGCCAGCGCGCCGAATAGCCGCGTGGCCCGCGACGAGCCCGAAAGGCGCGCGCCAATCGAACGCGTCCAGCCTTCTATCCAACGCTTTAACGGCACGATCACGGGCCGCGACCGCGACCGCGACCGCGCCGCGATGCTCGGCCACAAGCCCGTCACTGTCTGGCTCACCGGCTTGTCGGGAGCGGGCAAATCCACGATCGCGTTTCGCCTGGAGCGCGAACTGATGTCGATGGGACACGCGTGCTATGTGCTCGACGGCGACAACGTGCGTCACGGGTTGACGAGCGACCTCGGCTTTTCAAAGGAAGACCGCCGGGAAAACATCCGCCGCGTCGCGCACGTCGCGCGGCTGATGAACGACGCCGGCCTGATCGTGATCGCAGCCCTCATTTCGCCGATGCGCGAAGACCGGGACATGGCGCGCGCCATCATTGGAAACGACAGTCTTGTCGAGACTTATGTGTCCGCTTCAGCAAACGATTGCGCGAGGCGTGACCCCAAAGGGCTTTATGCGAAGGCGCAGGCGGGAGTCATCACGTCGTTCACGGGCGTTTCCGCGCCGTATGAAGCGCCTGTGAATCCCGAATTGCTCATCGACACAGCGGCGCAGACGGAGGAATCGAGCGTGTCATGCGTGTTCGATCATTTGCGCGAACGCTTCCTGGTATTGCCGCGCTGACGACACCAGACACATTCAGCGCACTTCGCTGAACCCGAAACACCAAAAGAAAAACCCGCATCGCTGCGGGTTTTTCTTTTGGCACGGGAAGCACGCCTCGCAGCGCGCCTCCCTCATGCATTCCAGTGACCTGGAATTACATGTCCATGCCCATGCCGCCCATGCCGCCGGGCATGCCGCCAGGCATCGGTGCATCTTCCTTCGGCAGTTCGCAGACAGCTGCGTCCGTCGTCAGCAGCAGGCCAGCGACGGAAGCTGCGTTTTGCAGCGCCGTGCGCGTCACCTTGGTCGGGTCGACGACACCGGCTTCAACCAGGTCACCGTACTCGCCCGTTGCTGCGTTGTAGCCGTAGTTGCCCGTGCCGCCAGCAACTGCTGCCACCACGACGCTGGCTTCTTCGCCGCCGTTCGTGACGATCTGGCGCAGCGGCTCTTCCATTGCGCGCAGGACGATCTTGATACCTGCGTCCTGGTCGGCGTTATCGCCCTTGACGCCGGCGATTGCCGTACGAGCGCGGATCAGCGCGACGCCGCCGCCAGCCACGATGCCTTCTTCCACAGCTGCGCGCGTTGCGTGCAGTGCGTCTTCGACACGTGCCTTCTTTTCCTTCATTTCGACTTCGGTCGCAGCACCGACCTTGATCACTGCAACACCGCCAGCCAGCTTGGCCACGCGCTCTTGCAGCTTTTCACGGTCGTAGTCCGACGTCGCTTCTTCGATCTGCGTGCGCACTTGCTTCACGCGCGCTTCGATGCTTGCTGCTTCGCCAGCGCCGTCGATGATCGTCGTGTTTTCCTTGCCCACTTCGATACGCTTGGCTTGACCCAGCTCTTGCAGCGTCGCCTTTTCCAGCGTCAGGCCGGTTTCTTCGGCGATGACCTGGCCACCCGTCAGGATAGCGATGTCTTCAAGCATCGCCTTGCGACGGTCGCCGAAGCCCGGAGCCTTGACAGCAACCGTCTTCAGGATGCCGCGGATGTTGTTGACGACCAGCGTAGCCAGCGCTTCGCCTTCGACGTCTTCAGCGATGATCAGCAGCGGACGGCCAGCCTTGGCGACCTGCTCGAGAACCGGCAGCAGATCACGGATGTTCGACACCTTCTTGTCGTGCAGCAGCACGAACGGGTTGTCGAGAACGGCGACTTGCTTGTCGGGGTTGTTGATGAAGTACGGCGATAGGTAGCCGCGGTCGAATTGCATGCCTTCGACGACGTCCAGCTCGTCTTGCAGCGACTTGCCGTCTTCGACGGTGATGACGCCTTCCTTGCCGACCTTGTCCATCGCTTCAGCGATGCGGTCGCCGATCGACGAATCGCTGTTCGCCGAGATCGAGCCGACTTGCGCGATTTCCTTGTTGGTCGTGCAGGGCTTGCTGATCTTGCGCAGCTCTTCGATTGCTGCTGCGACGGCCTTGTCGATGCCGCGCTTCAGGTCCATCGGGTTCATGCCCGATGCGACGTACTTCATGCCTTCGCGAACGATCGACTGGGCCAGAACCGTTGCCGTCGTCGTGCCGTCACCGGCGTTGTCGCTGGTCTTGGAAGCAACTTCCTTGACCATCTGCGCGCCCATGTTCTGGAGCTTGTCCTTCAGCTCGATTTCCTTCGCGACCGAGACACCGTCCTTGGTGACCGTCGGGCCGCCGAACGAGCGCTCAAGGACCACGTTGCGGCCCTTCGGACCCAGCGTGACCTTCACTGCATTGGCGAGAATGTTCACGCCTTCAACCATCTTGGCACGGGCGGAATCGCCGAACACGACCTCTTTAGCTGCCATCTTCTAACTCCTTGAATTCTTGAGAATGAACCGGGACAAGTGCTTACTTGTTGACGACGGCCATGATGTCTTCTTCGCGCATCACCAGCAGTTCGTTGCCGTCGACCTTGACGGTCTGGCCAGCATACTTGCCGAACAGGACGCGGTCGCCGACCTTCACGTCGAGCGCAATGGGAGCGCCCTTGTCGTCACGCTTGCCCGGGCCGACAGCCAGCACTTCGCCTTGATCCGGCTTTTCTGCGGCTGCGTCGGGGATCACGATGCCCGATGCGGTCTTGGTTTCCTGATCCAGACGCTTGACGATCACGCGATCATGCAAAGGACGAAGGTTCATGGATAGATCCTCTCTTGATTGGGACTGAAGAACGCTGAGATATACCGGCTGGCGACGCCAACCGGCGAAGTTGTTAGCACTCTCGTGCGGTGAGTGCTAATTATATGGACGGGGAATTACAAATTCAAGAAGGGAGCGTGTTGCGCGTCGACGATTCGCTGCACGGACGCGAAAACCAGCGAAAAAGGCCGCCCGCGCTGCCGCCCACCCCTTGCGAATCAAGCATTTAGCCCGCGAGGCGGGGAAGTGAACATATCACGGCCGGGCTATCCCACAGCGCTTTCCTATACCCTTTCGGTATCCAGGGAAATCCCGAATCCACCCCGTTCGAGCACCGCGGCGAGCAAACCAGGGGGCGGACGAAGACGGCTTCTTCGGGTATTCGATACTGTGCGATGACGAACACGCACATCGAATCGCAGCGGATAGCATCGATCACAAACCACTGACAACCGGAATCAAACGGAGCGCGAACGCGTTTTCCAGGTCCCGGCTTTCACCCGTGGCGGTCCGATTGGAACCCTGGAGAAGAGCGATGCATCAGGCAGACAAGGGGAAGATCGGCGGTTGCGCCAGCGACATCGAGTACACGCGCAGCCCGGAAGAACTGCTTTCCGCGCTCTCTTCGATGGTCGCAAAAGTGCTCAACGCGAGACGCTGCACGATTCATCTGCTCAACGAACGGCAGGTCGCTGAGATCGGGCCTCATCAGCGGGCTGAATTCGGCAGCCCCGCCATTTCCCGCTATGAAATGGTGAGCATGCGCCGATGCGAAACGCGCGACCTCTACACAATGAGTTCAGAAGGCGCCGGCGCTCTCGTCGTGACCGGCCAGAGTGAGACAGACTCTGAAGTTCACATCAGGAGCAGCATGTCCTCGGCGCTGGTGTTGCAAGGAAAGACGATAGGTCTCGTCCATGCGCATCATCCACTGGAAAAGCCGTACTTCGAAAAGGAAGATCTCAGGCTGCTCGACAACCTCGCCCCTCTGATCGTCAAGGCGATTCAGGCGAACCAGATCCAGTACCTGATGAAATCACGCTTCACACAGGCGGCGCTCACACGCTCGTCCGAAAGGACTGTCAAGGAGATCATTGCAGGGTCGGCCCAGAATACGAATCAGATCGCCCGAATCCTCGCGAAGTCGTTTTATCGTGAAATGACCAACGCCGGATTCAACTTCAATCAGATCATTCACGCGGCGTCGGAGATCATTTCCGAACTGAGCAATAGCGTACGCAAACATAAGAATTCACGTCACCATCGCGTCGAGATCAACAACACGCAAGACAGCGAAGTGCTTCCCTACGCGATCGACGAATCGTTTCCCCGCGACTATGAAGTGTCGAGCGAGCTGCAGCGATAGCGGCAACAATCCAGACGTCTGCGCCATCCCTGCCTTGTATGTCATCAGGCGCTTCGTCGCGTTCTGTGCGACGGCGTACAGCCCGATGGCCTGCACGCAAATAGACTGCCCACAACGTCGTCGATCGCGGCGATGTGTCTATCATGCAGATTCCGGATTTGCGCCATGACCAACGCCATCCATGCCGTCCGCCAGTTTCAACCTTTCTCGGACTACGTGAAAGAAGAAAAGCACGCGCCTCATCCGAATCCGCGTATCGAGAAAGCGGTTCTCATGCCGATTGAGCCATCGAGCCATGTGGTCATTTCGCAGGAAGCAAGCCGGCGTCTGTCCGCGGAGCAGCAACGGAATGACCAGTGGGATTGGGATATCTGACGCGTGCGTGTCCCCGTGCCGCCGCAGGGACAGTTGAAGACGGGAGGCCGTTCGCGACGAACGGCATCACCCGTTGCCGGCTGTCGTGTTGTCCACCGGTATGCCCGGCGGCAGTGGGGGCGCGAGCGTCGGGAGGGTCGGGATGGGCGGCACGCTCTTCGCGACCGGCCGTGGCGCATCGCGCCTCGCGGGCTTGGGCGCCGCGGCGACGGTATGGGTTGAAAGCGGCCGCCAGCCTGCGGACACGATCGCGCGCTCCAGCAGCATCTGCGCGTCCTTGCTGCCTGAATCGATGGCCAGCGCCTGATTCGCCTGTTTAACCACGCAACTCCACAGTCCATCGTTCGCGCAGGCCGCTGCCACACGCAACGCCACATCGCGCTCGCTCTCGCGATCCGCGATATCGTCCTGCAGATGCAGCGCCTCGGCATTTCGGGGTGCAACCGACAGGACTTCCGAAACTGCCGCCCTTGCCGCCGTCAGGTTCTTTTGGGCGAGACTTGCACGCGCGCCGTTCAGCGCGGCAGGAACGCCCGTACCGTACTGCGCCGGGGCAGCGCTCGCGCTCGCGGCAATGGGCGGGCTGGTGGCAGGTGCATACCCGCCAGCACCCGAAGGCTGGGCGTTTGCGCCGGGCCGCACGCTGGACATCAGCGCCGTGTCCGCGTGCTGCGTCCCTGTTGCCTTCGGCTCGATGACGTCGGCGTTGCGGTGACTCGCGCTGAGGCGCAAATAGGCGGCGCTGCCCAGCGTCGCTATCAGCACCAATGCGATCGCACCGCCCGTGACCACTCGCTGCAATGACCATTGGAAGAAGCGTTTCCCCGAAGCGGCCGTCGAAGCGGCGAGACTCGACCAGACAATTTCGGGCGAAGGCGATTCGTCCGCGTCGTTGGCAGCTACGGCGGGACGCAGCGCCTGCTTCGCGACGGCCCGTAACGGCGCGTCGGCACGCTTGCCCTGATCGCCGCCGATCGGTTGGCTCACGCCGCAATACGGACAGAACGCTACGTGGTGGTATAAAACACCACCGCAGCGGGTGCACGGTGTCGGGAACCGTTGAACGGATCTCATCTCAGCAGACATGCCAGAACCCCAAGCTGTTGGGTGTAGTGCCATCCACATGCTCAGGATCGAAGTTGATGCAAACGTACGAGTCGGCGGAACTCGCGATCCAAACCCGCTGGCAAGCGGTTCGCCCAGTCCTTTCGTCGTGGGCCGCAGTGAGTGCAATATAGGATTTTTCGCACGCCGCCCATATGCGCGTGTGTTGCCTGTCGCACACATGCGTCGCGATTTCGTCGGAAAATTGACGACGACGAGCATCGGCGCGGCAGATCACCGTGCGCTGGACAACACGGGCGGCAACTTTCCTTCAGCCCCCAATCCAAAAAAAATCGCCAGCACACGAGGTGCTGGCGAAGATCGACAATCGCACGACCGAGCGGCGTCACACTCCGCTGTCGATCCTCACGCCTGCGCGAATCGGCTCGACGACGACTGCGCTCTCGCGGGGCAGCGCCCATTCGAGCCACCGCGCGCGATGCAGCACCACCAGACCGAACGCCAGCGCCGACAGCACGCCGAACGTCGCGAAGCCCATCTGGTAGCTGCCCGTGCCTTCCTTCGCGATGCCCATGATCACAGGCAGATAGAACCCGCCGATCCCGCCCGCCGCGCCGACGATACCCGACATCAGACCCGTCTTGCCCTTCCAGCGCTGCGGCACGAGCTGGAACGTCGCACCGTTGCCAAGACCGAAGCACACATACATCGCGATCAGCAGCGCAATGCCCGCCGACACCGGCGGCATCCACGCAGCGAACAGGAAATCGCACAGCGAGATCGCGGCCAGCAGGCTCACCAGCGCACGCACGCCCGAAATGCGATCCGCCACCAGCCCGCCGACGGGACGCACCAGCGCACCGATGCACGCCAGCAGCGACATGAAGAGCCCTGCTTCGAGACGCGGCATCTGATACAGCGAAATCAGCAGCGTCGTCACATACGACGACATGCCGACAAAGCCACCGAACGTGATGCTATAGACGAGCATCACGACCCACGTATCGCCCTCGACGAGCACGCTGCGATAGTGCTTCGGCAGCACGGCGATCGCGAGCAGCGCGCCGAGCACGGGCAGCAGCAGCACGCCCGTCTTGCCCGCGCCGAACACGCCGGCATGCACCGCGACGACCAGCGCCACAAGACCCACGAGTGTCACGATGAAGCTGCGCAGCGCCTGCACACCGCTGCCCGTTTTTTGTCCGAGATCCTTCGCCCAGAAGAACAGCGCGACGGCGGCGAGGCCCAGCAGCGGCAATGCGGCGCCCGCGGCCTTCGCCCAGCCGAAGTGATCGGCGAGTGCGGGGAACAGGAAGCCGTCGAGCACCGCGCCGATGTTGCCGGCAGCCGCGAGCCCGAGCACGAGGCCCTGCACTTTCGGCGGATAGTTGCTGCCCGCCATCGGCAGCGCGACGGCGAAGCTCGCGCCGCCTACGCCGAGAAACACGCCGAGAATCAGCAGCAGCGTGTAGGACGGCGCGCCCGGCATCAGCAGCAGGACGACAGAGGGAATCGCCGACAGCGCGACGCCCATCAACGCAACACGCCGTCCGTCGCAAGCCTGATAGAGATTGCCGAGCGTCACGCGCAGAATCGCCGCGCCGAGCACAGGCACCGCGACGAGAAAGCCCAGTTCAGCGGGCGACATCGCGATGCTCTTGTTGATGAACGGCGCCAGCGGACCGAACATGACCCAGACCGTGAAGCCGGTATCGAAGTAGAGGAAGCACGCGAGCAGCGCGCGCCAGTTACCGCTCGCAAGCGAATTCAACAGGTTTTTCATAGGTCTCTCTCATTGAACGAAAGCAGGGCTGGTGCGTGGGTCGAGCAAGGAACTAGGTGGAAATTCGTTGACTGCTGCGTGCGGCGAGACGAGGACGCGCAGACAGTTGCGCTGCTCCATGCGGCGCGTTACGCCTCGACGAAAGCTCATCCGCATCGCGATCGACGACGCTATAAATCAGCGCGTCCATCTCCTTGATGATGTCGGCGAGCACTTGCGTGATGACGGCGAACTCGCGGCCGTAAGAACCCGCGCGCGCCGCCGAAATGCGCGCATTCAGGGCGACGATATTCGCCTGCATCGAAATGCCCGACAGTTGCTCCGCAATCGCGGCCTGACGGCGCTGCGTCGCTGCTTCGATGCCGCGCATCTCGTGCTGGTACGCGAGCGTGATCTCCTGCAGCAGTTCGAGTAGCGGCGTCGCTTGCGAAACGAGGGTGTCGACGTGCGTGCCTGCTGCGTCGTCACGCGCCTCGACACGGGCAACCGTCTCGTCCGTCAGCGCGATAAAGCGCTGCACACGCTCGTCCGCCTTGCGCGTGCCGTAATAAAGCTGTTGCAACGCCTCCGAAAACACGCCAGGCAAATGATCGTCACCACTCACGAGCACGCGATGCGTCGACGCAAACGTCGCGAGGCATTCGCGCGCAACGGCAAGCGCTGCCGCATCGCCATGCGATGCGAGCAGTACATGCAGCACGATGCGTTGCGACAGCATCCGCTGACGGCCCGACAGATTGATCAGTTCGCCGATCGTCTGGCCGGAGACTCCGATGCGTTGCGTGGTGGTCTGCTCGTTCATGGCGCTGTGTCGCGTCGATGCGCGTGTTTCGGTTGCGCAAAAAAAAAAACGTCCCGAAACGCTCGCGCGCCGCCCGATCGCATGGATCGAACGCTCGTCGCACGTTGCGTTTCGGGACGCCGTTGCCCCATCGGTCCGCTCGCATCGCGAGCGTGCCTGGAAATTCGTCGATACGTCGAAGCCGCCGTTGGCTTCGCGGCGGACTAACGCAATAGGTATGCCATCGGCCTGTTTTGGGCCGCTGGATGCGTGTCGAAATCGCGCTCAGCGCGCGTAGGAAATTCGCCCAATCGCTTGATGGACGGGACTCGCGCGACGCTCATATTTTTTTCGCGCGACACGTTTGGCGAGCGTAAACGGCCAATAAAAAGCGCCCTTATCCGGGCGCCTGCGCGCGCCTCAACGAAGCGCGCCGATGCTATGACGTGGTGCAGCGCACCACGTCCGTGCGCCCTTCGCTAGCGCCGGTCGGACCCCGAGATCACGTCGATCCACACCGCCAGCACGAGAATGCCGCCCTTCACGATCATCTGCCAGTATGAGTCGACGTCCAGCATCGACATGCCGTTGTCGAGGCTCGCCATCACGAGCGCGCCGATCAGCGCGCCGTACACCGTGCCCGAGCCGCCGCGCATCGACGTTCCGCCGATGAAGCACGCCGCGATCGCGTCGAGTTCGCCCATCGATCCCGCCGACGGCGAGCCCGCCGCCAGCCGCGCCGTGTTGATGAGGCCGCCGAACGCGCACATCAGCCCCATCAGCGCGAAGATCGCGAGCTTCACGCGGTTTGTATTGACGCCCGACAGACGCGTCGCTTCCAGATTCGAACCCACTGCATAGATGCGCCGTCCGAACACCGTCTGCGTCGCGATGTAAGTGAAGATGCCGAGCAGCGCGAGCAGCAGCAGCACGGGCACGGGGATGCCGCCGTAGCGGTTGAGCGTCGCGACGAACGCGAGCAGGATCAGCCCGGACGCGACGATCTTCACTGCGTCCTGCCACATCGGCACGACGCTCAGGTTGTAATGCTGGCGCTTCTGCCGTTGCCGCACCGTCAAGGCCGCAAGCAACACGAACAGCACGACGGCAACCGTGTCGCCCGCAATGCGCGGCAAGTAGCCCTGGCCGATAAAAACGAAGTTGTCGGACACGGGCGCAATCGTCGAGCCGCCCGTAATGCCCAGCAGCACGCCGCGATACGCGAGCATGCCGCCCAACCCGACGATGAACGACGGCACGCGCAGATACGTCGACCACCAGCCGTTGAAGAGACCGACGGCCACGCCGAGCAGCATCACGACGGGCAGCGTCGCCGCGAGCGGCCAGTGAAACGTGACGTCGAGTATCGCCGCGACGCCGCCTAACAGACCGAGCAGCGAGCCGACGGACAGATCGATTTCGCCCGAGATGATGACGAACACCATCCCGCACGCGAGCATCCCCGTGATCGACATCTGGCGCAGCAGGTTCGACAGGTTGCGCGGCGTGACGAAAGCGCCTTCCGTGAGGAACGAGAAGAACACCCAGATGACGGCCACGGCCAGCAGCAGCGCGAGCAGCTTGTAGCGCGCGAACAGCAGCTTGATGCGTTGCCCGGATGCCAGCGAAGTGCCGTGCTTGCCGTGGCTATCGGAAGAAGTGAGATCAGGAGTCATGCGACGCTCGCCAGTTGAGTGGGGCCGTTGCCTTTCGTGTCGATGCCGTTGACGCCGGCGATTGTGGCGTTCGCCGTGATGGCAGCCGTGAGAATGTGTTCCTGCGTGAGCCCGTCGTTGACGAAATCGCCGCGCAGTTCGCCTTCGCCGATCACGAGCACGCGATCGCTCACGCCGAGCACTTCCGGCAATTCCGACGACACCATGATGATCGACACGCCGCGCTTCGCGAGCGCGTACATCAGCTTGTAGATTTCGTACTTCGCGCCGACATCGACGCCGCGTGTCGGCTCGTCGAGTATCAGCACGGACGGATTGGTAAGCAGCATGCGCGTGAGCACCGCCTTCTGCTGGTTGCCGCCCGACAGACTCGCGATCGACAGCATCGGCGAGGCCGCGCGCACCGACAGGCGCTTCATCTCCGAATGGATCGTATCGAGTTCCGACGCCGTGTCGATGCGCCCGCCCTTCGCGAAGCGTTGCAGCACCGCGAGCGTGATGTTGTGACCCACGCCCAGTTGCGGCACGATGCCGTGGCGCTTGCGATCTTCGGGCACCATCGCGATGCCCGCCGAAATCGCATCCGCGGGCGCGCGGATTTTCAGGCGCTTGCCGTCCATCCACACTTCGGCTTCGCTCATGCCCGGGTACGCGCCGAAGATCGCCTGCATCAGCTCCGTGCGACCCGCGCCGACGAGACCCGCCACGCCGAGTATCTCGCCCTTGCGCAACGCGAACGACACGTTGTCGACGCGTTTGCGGTTCGTATTCGTCACGTCGTAGCAGGTGACGTTGCGCGCCTCGAAGATCACGTCGCCGATGTCATGCGGCTCGCGCGGAAAGAGATTCGCGATCTCGCGCCCGACCATCATCGCGATGATGCGGTCGGTGTTGAGCTGCTGCATCGGCTGCGTGCCGACATGCTTGCCGTCGCGAATCACGGTGATCGTGTCGCACACGGCTTCGACTTCGTCCAGCTTGTGCGAGATGTACACGCACGCGACGCCACGCTTCTTCAGATCACGCACGATATCGAGCAGGATCTTCGTTTCGGCTGCTGTCAGCGATGAAGAAGGCTCGTCGAGTATCAGCAGTCGTGCCTGCTTGTTCAGCGCCTTGGCGATTTCGATCAGTTGCTGATGCCCGCCGCCATAGTTCATCACCGGCTGCGCGACGTTGATGCCCGTGATATTCAGTTCGCGCAGCAGTTCGTCGGCGCGCTGATACATCGCCGCGTAGTTCATTCGGCCGCCGGGCAGCGTGATTTCATTGCCGAGAAAGATGTTCTCGGCCACCGACAGTTGGGGCACCAGCATCAATTCCTGGTGAATGATGACGATGCCCGCGCGTTCGGTATCGCGGATGTTCTGCGCGACGAGGGGCTTGCCGTCCCAAAGGATTTCGCCCGACCAGTCGCCGTGCGGATAGACGCCGGAGACGATCTTCATCAGCGTCGATTTGCCTGCGCCGTTTTCGCCGCACAGGCCGACGCATTCGCCGGGCGCAACGACGAGGTCGATGCCGTCGAGCGCCTTCACCCCGGCAAAGGATTTGGCGATGCCGCGCAGCTCCAGAAGCGCTTGTGCCATGCGTAGTGTCCTGGATGGATGAAAGATGCGCGGGCGCATCCCGTCGTGCTGACGGTCATCGAGACCGTGATCAGGACGGGAAAGCGTCCGCGCCCGCTATCAGTTGCCAGCCAGCTGCGACTGCGTGTAGAAGCCGTCCTTGATCACGATGTCGACGTTGCTCCTGGTGAGCAGCGTCGGTTGCAGCAGCACGGTATCGACCTGCTTCTTGCCGTTGTCGTACTTCGCGTTGTACGCGGGCTTGTCGCCCTTGGCGAGATCGACGGCCAGTTTCGCCGCTTCGCCTGCGATCAGCTTGAGCGGCTTGTAGACGGTCATCGTCTGCGTGCCCGCGATCACGCGTTTGACGGCGGCAAGGTCCGCGTCCTGGCCGGACACGGGCACCTTGCCCGCCATCTTCTGTGCGGCGAGCGCCTGGATCGCGCCGCCTGCCGTGCCGTCGTTCGAGGCGACGATCGCATCGATCTTGTTGTTGTTCGCCGTCAGCGCATCTTCCGTGATGCGCAGCGCCGTTGCCGCGCTCCATTCGGGCACCCACTGCTGGCCGACGATCTTCACGTCGCCGCGATCGATGGCAGGCTTGAGCACCTTCATCTGCCCTTCGCGCAGCATCTTCGCGTTGTTGTCGGTCGGCGCGCCGCCGAGCAGGAAGTAGTTGCCCTTCGGCTGCGCGTTATAGACGCCTTGTGCCTGCAGTTCGCCGACCTTCTCGTTGTCGAACGAAATATAGGCGTCGACGTCGGCATCGAGAATCAGGCGGTCATACGACACGACCTTGATGCCCGCCTTGTGCGCTTCGGCGACGACATTGCCGAGCGTCTTCGAATTGAACGGCACGATCACGATCACATCGACGCCGCGCGAAATCAGATTCTCGATCTGCGAGATCTGCCGTGCTTCGCTGGCATCGGCCGATTGCACGGAAACCTTCGCGCCGAGCTTGTTCGCTGCGGCAACGAAATAGTCGCGATCGCGCGACCAGCGCTCGACGCGCAGATCGTCGATGCAGAAACCGATTTCGGGCTTGTCCTTGCTCGCATGCGCGAGCGGCGCGACCATCGTCAGGCCGGCGGCCATCGCGGCGCAAACGAGGGAACTCAATACGGAACGACGCATTGCAGATTTCATGTCTCACTCCATTTAGGGTTGCGTGCAGTTTCGAATGCGAGAAATCGAACCGCCGTCTTAACCTCAGGATGCGCTGCGAATACCTGTTCGCGAGCGTCGATTGTCGAAAGCTGCCCCATTTTTATGTGCACGACAGCGTGTGCCGTGCGCGCCGGCGGAGCAATTGCGAAATCTACCGGCGCTGCTAACGATTTTTCGTGGCGCTGCCGTGCGCTATCTCGCGGATGAGTAGATCGCCTGGTTGACGATGTTCTCGAGACGCTCCTGCTGTCCGCTCACATGACGCGGCGCGATGTTCCGCTGCACGGCGTCGCTGGCGAGCGACTCGAGCGAGTAGCCGCCCGTGAGCACCTTGCGGCCGAAATCGCTGTCCCAGCCTGCATAGCGCTGCTGCTTGAACGCCGCGAGCCGGTCGTTCGCGATCAGATGCGCGGCGCGCTCCAGCGCGACGGCAAGCACATCGATCGCACCGATATGACCGTGCACGATATCTTCGGCATCGATGCTCTGACGCCGTACCTTCGCATCGAAGTTCATGCCGCCCGTCGTGAAGCCGCCGTTGCGCAAGATCTCGTAGAACGCGAGCGTCAGTTCTTCCACACTATTTGGGAACTGGTCCGTGTCCCAGCCGTTCTGCGCGTCGCCGCGATTCGCGTCGACGCTGCCGAACACGCCGAGCGCAAACGCATTGGCTATTTCATGGTGAAACGAGTGACCGGCAAGCGTCGCGTGATTCGCTTCGATGTTCACGCGAATGTCATCCTGCAAGTCGAATTGCGTCAGAAAGCCATGCACCGTCGCGACGTCGTAGTCGTACTGATGCTTGGTCGGTTCCTGCGGCTTCGGCTCGATCAGCAGCGCGCCCTTGAAGCCGGTTTTGTGCTTGTGCTCGACGACCATGCTCAGGAAACGGGCGAGCTGCTCGCGTTCGCGCTTCAGGTCGGTATTGAGGAGTGTGTCGTAGCCTTCGCGGCCGCCCCACAGCACGTAGTTCGCACCGCCCAGGCGCTGCGTGGCTTCCAGCGCGTGGAGAACCTGCGTGGCGGCGAAGGCAAACACGTCGGGATTCGGATTGGTCGCCGCGCCCGCCGCATAGCGCGAATGCGAGAACAGATTCGCCGTGCCCCACAGCAGCTTGATGCCCGTCTGCTCCTGCTTGCGCGCGAGCACGTCTGTCATCGCCTTGAAATTGTTCACGTAGCTCTTGATGCTGTCGCCTTCAGGCGCGACGTCCGTGTCATGGAACGTATAGAACGGCGTGCCCAGCTTCGAGAACAGTTCGAACGCGTGATCGGCCTTTGCATGCGCCATTTCGAGCGCATCGCCGGAACGATGCCACGGACGCTCGAACGTGCCCGCTCCGAACATGTCCGCACCCGGCCACACGAACGTGTGCCAATAGCACACGGCAATGCGCAGATGGTCTTCCATGCGCTTGCCGAGCACCAGCTTGTCCTTGTCGTAATGGCGATAGGCGAACGGGTTGTCCGTCTGCGGGCCTTCGTAGCGCACAGCGGGCAAGTGTTCGAAGTAAGACATGCGCGTCTCCTGTAGATGTCGGCCGATGCACGCGCATCGAACCGTTCGTGATGTGACGCCATGCTGCCGCTTGCGGGTTTGCGCGGCAATTGCGAAATCCGCCAGCGCGCCTGGTGATTCTTGCTACCCGGCAAAATCCATTGGCGGGCGAGGTCGAGTGACGCCTAGAATAAGCAGAACACTTAAATGTGCGGCTGCATTGCGGCGCAGCACTTGCACGCAGCCTACGCAGATACAACGGAGACAACGCGGCGCTTCAGCGCCGCGCCCTGAGAGTCGATGACACGACAGCATACTGCTCAACGCACGCATCGGATCGCACTGCTCTTCAATGCGAACAAGGTGTACGACCGCGAGATCATCACGGGTATCGGCAATTACCTGCTGTCGACGCGCGTCGCGTGGGATCTGTTTCTCGAAGAAGATTTCCGCGCTCGGCTCAACGGCATCGAGCGCTTTGAAGGCGATGGCTTTATCGCCGACTTCGACGATCCCGCTGTCTGCGAAGCACTGGCCGATTCGCCTCTGCCCGTGGTCGCCGTGGGCAGTTCGTACGAAGACGCCTGCGCTTATCCGCCGAATCTGCCGTACATCGCGACGGACAACATGCAGCTCGTGTCGCTTGCGTACAAGCACCTGATCGGCGCGGGGCTGCAACGCTTCGCCCTGTACAGCCTGCCCGAATCGCCGACCAACCGCTGGGCGCAGGAGCGCGAACTCGCATTCAACGCGCTGCTGAAGGCGGATGGACTCGAAGGCGACGTGCATCGCGGGCTGCCGACCAGCGCGCCCGTGTGGCATCAAGCCAGCGTGCAGCTCACCGAATGGCTGCAAAGCCTGCCGAAACCCGTCGGCATTATCGCGGTGACGGATGCGCGTGCACGTCAGGTACTGCAGGCGTGCCTGATCAGCGGCATACCCGTGCCCGAGCAGGTGGCCATCATCGGCATCGACAACGATCCGTTGACGCGCTCGCTCACGCGCATTCCGCTTTCGTCGGTGATTCAGGGCACGGAGGAAATGGGCCGCACGGCCGCGCACCTGCTGCATCAGATGCTCGGCGGTGCACGTTTTGCGGGCCGCCGCATTCTCGTGCCGCCCGTCGGCATCAACGTGTGCGAATCGACGAAGCACGAGCCGCTTGCCAGCCCGTATGTCATGCGCGCGCGTCACTACATTCGCCAGTACGCGTGTCAGGGCATCAAGACGGAACAGGTCGCCGATTATGTGGGCGTATCGCGTTCGTCGCTCGAAGATTACTTCCGTCGCGAACTCGGCTGCACCGTGCATCAGGAGATCCTCAAGCACAAGCTCGATGTCGCGAAGCAACTGCTCGCGCAGCAGGACATGTCGAGCGCGGAAGTCGCCATACGCTGCGGGTTCACTTCGTTGCAGTACATGTATGCCGTGTTCCGGCGCGAACTCGATTGCACGCCGCGCGAGTATCAGGAGCGCATGCAAGCAACGCAGCTCACTCAGGCGCCCGCTGCGCCATCCGCCTAAATGGCTTAATCTGGTTCGATCCGCGACCGCTATGAATTTCGCCGACATGCACAGCACCGACACTTCTCTCTCGTCCAGCGTCCAGGCAGAACACTGGGGCACGTTGCCCGGGCTCGGCGACATTCGTCTGTTCACGCTGCGCAACGCGCACGGCATGCGCGCGGCCATCAGCGATCTCGGCGCGACGCTCGTCTCGTGGCATGCGCCCGACCGCGCGGGACGCGTCGCCGATGTGCTGCTCGGTCACGACACGCCTGCAGACTATCTGGCGAGCCGCTGGTTCTTCGGCTCGACGATCGGCCGCTGGGCGAACCGCATTGCTCAGGCGCGCTTCACGCTCGACGGCGTCGTCTATCAGCTCGATCGCAACGATGGCGACAATCTGCTGCACGGCGGCTCGAGCGGTTTTCACAAGGCGTTGTGGCAGGCGCGCGAAGTGGATGGCGCACTCGTGCTGTCGCATGAATCGCCGGAAGGCGACGCCGGCTTTCCCGGTGCGGTGACGGCGACCGTTCGCTACGCGCTCGACGACGACGGCGCGCTCACGATCGACTACGACGCAACCGCCGACGCACCGACCCCCGTCAGCCTGACAAACCACGCGTACTTCAACCTGTCGGGCGATGCACTCGCCGAGGCGCCGGAGATTCGCGGCCACGTCATTTCAATCGATGCCGACGCATTCTTTGCCGTCGACGCAACGATGATCCCCATCGAACGCAGAGACGTCGCTGGCAGCGTGTTCGACTTTCGCACGGGTGCACCCATCGGCGCGCGTCTCGACTGGCCGGATGCGCAACTCGCACGCGCGGGCGGCTTCGATCATTGCTACGTGCTGCGCGACGGCGCTGCTGCGCTGCGCACGGCCGCGACGCTCTACGATCCCGCGAGCGGACGCGAACTGACGGTGTCGACAGACGCGAAGGGCATGCAGTTCTACACCGGTAACTTTCTCGCGGGCGTCAACGGACGCAACGGCAAGACATACGGCAAGCACGCGGCGTTGTGCCTCGAAACGGGCGCGTTTCCCAATCAGGTCAACATGCCGGATGCAGACGAAGTCGTGCTGCGGCCCGGTGCGCGCTATCGCCACACGACGGTCTACCGGCTCGGCGTTCGTTGAGCGCAGTTTGCATACCCCTTACGTAATCTGTCGAAACATTGTCATTGTTGTAAATCGCGCCCGGCGATTGCGGCATTCACTGCGCCGTGAAATCATAGGCGGCCTTATCTGATCGCCAAGCCAGCCCACTGCGCGCCCCATTCGAGGGCGTAGCGGCCCGCCAGCCAACGCCATCGCCTCCCCTGGCCGATGGTCTTCCGTCTCGAAGCATCACGCGCGTCGCAAACCTTCGCGCAATGACGCATGCGCCTGCATGTCGACGACGGTCGGGGTCAGTTGTAAAACCCGACGCTGTCTTGCCCCCTGGAGCAACCCGTGAACACACCCGAAACCATTGCCGTCGATCGCACCTCGCGCGTCGACGCCAGGAACAAGAGCGCCGGTAATGGCGCACCGTCCGCGGGCTCGCGCCGCATCACGTTCATCCGCTGGCTGCGCAAGGTGCACAGCTGGATCGGGCTGTGGGGCGCCGCGCTCGGTCTGCTGATGGGCACGAGCGGCTTTCTGCTGAACCATCGCGGCGGACCGCTGCGCGTATCGACGGGCGAGCCGCAAGTCGAGTCGCTGCAGGTGAAGCTGCCGCAGCCCGCGCCCGAATCGCCGCGCGATCTCGCCAAATGGCTGAAGCAGGAACTCAAGGTGCAAGGCAAGCCAGGACGCATGCAGAAGGAGCCGTCGCATCCTGTGGCATGGGGCGACCGCACGGCGGTGCAGCCGGAACACTGGCAGGTCTCGTTCGCGACGCCGAATGAAAACACGCAGGCGGAATACTGGGTCGGCAATGACTATGTGACCGTCAGGCGCAGCGCGAACACGTTCCTCGCGGCGCTGACGAATCTGCACAAGGGCGTGGGTTTGAGCGTCGGCTGGGTGCTGCTGATCGACACGTTCGCGGGCGGTGTGATCCTGCTGTCGCTGACGGGCGTGCTGCTGTGGACGCAGCTGAACAAGCGCCGCACGATCGGCGCAGTGCTGGTGCTGGGTTCGATCGTCGCGGCGATCATTGCCGGAATGGCCTGACGCCGCACGGCTCCGCAAAGTGCCGGAAAGCACTAGAAAGTACTAGAAAGTACTAGAAAGTACTAAAGGGCGACGCGCAACCGCGCATCGCCCTTTTTCAACACATGCTCTTGACGCTTAGCGGCGGAAAGCCGGTGCGCCCATGGGCGCGCCCGTATTGCCGCCGTCGACGACGATCTCAGCCGCCGTCATGCCCGACGCCGCATCCGATGCAAGGAACACGGCCGCCTGCGCGACTTCGTCGGCGAGCGCGAAGCGGTTCATCGGGATCATCGGCTTGAGCGCCGCTTCCGTCGCGTCGAGCGTCGCGCCTTCGCGGTCGCCGCGCGTCCAGATCGACGTGCGCGTGCCGCCAGGAATCACCGTGTTCACGCGGATGCCGCGCGTGACGAGTTCCGATGCGAGCACGCGCGCCATGCCGGAGATGGCCGCCTTCGACGCCGAATACGCCGACGATCCCGGCGCGCCCAGCTGACGCATCACCGAGCCGTTCAGCACGATCGCGCCGCCCTCGCCCATCAGCGGCGCGGCCGCCTGCACGGTCAGGAACACGGACGTCACATTGGTGCGCATGATCGCCTCGAACTTCTCCGCGGTCGTGCCGCCGACGGGCGTCGCGCCGCTCACGCCCGCGTTCGCGAACACGATGTCGAGCTTGCCGAACTTGTCGGCGATCACTTTCATCACGTCGTCGATGGCTGCGGGGTCGTTGATGTCCGCGCGGATCGCGAGCGCGTTCGGGCCGAGTTCGGCCACCGCTTCGTCGAGCTTTTTCTGGTCGCGGCCCGTGATGGCGACCCGCGCGCCCTGCGCAATCAGGATGCGCGCCGCCGCGAAGCCGATGCCGCCGTTACCGCCTGTGATGAGGGCCGTCTTGTTTGCGAATGACATGATCACTCCAAAAGTTAAGGTTAGAGGCGGACATCCGCCGGCAGCTGCTTTATAATTGCAACTGCAATCTTAAATTAATGATAGTGATCACAATCAATACATGTCAAGCGTTTTTCGCGATCGCGTTTCATTGAGCAGGTCGAACGAGGTGGATCAGCGGTCAACTACCCCACCCCAAAAGGGCGGAGCTTGAGGCTGTAAATCAGGCTCGGGTTGACCAGACCCAGTGCTGCAAGGCACTACGTTGCACAGAAGACAGCAGACCCACCCCGGCATGCTTCCTCAGTGTCAGGCTCTGGAAGGGACGGTTGCAGACACGCGACCGGGTAAGCACGAAACGGACCGTCTCCGTCAGCCATCGGCTGGCACCTGCTGTGCAACATCGTCGAGGGGAGACTTCCCGCAAGGGGAGCGTCACAAGGCCCGTAAGGGCACCGCTTTTGCAGGAAGGAGCAAGCCGTGGCTGTATTTGTGCTGGATCGAAGTGGTAAACCGCTAATGCCGTGCACCGAAAAGCGGGCGAGGCTATTGCTCGCCCGTGGCCGCGCGCGCGTGCATCGCATCATCCCTTTCGTGATCAGGCTCACCGGGCGCAGGGCCAGCGGCTGCTCGCTCCAGCCACTGCGCGTCAAGCTCGATCCCGGTAGCAGGGTCACCGGCATTGCCCTCGTGCGCGAGGCTGATGACGGCATTGCTGTGCTCAACCTGTTCGAGTTGGTTCACCGTGGTCGCCAGATCAGCGAGGCACTGACAGCACGGCGGGCCTTTCGTCGCCGTCGTCGCGGCGCCGACCTGCGCTACCGCGCGCCCCGCTTTCTCAACCGCGGCAAAGCCAAGGGCTGGCTTGCGCCGAGCCTTATGCATCGCGTGCACACCATGATCGCCTGGGTGAATCGCGTGCGCCGCTGGGCACCGGTCGCCGCACTCTCTTCGGAACTGGTCCGCTTCGACATGCAGGCGCTCGCGAATCCCGAGATCGCGGGCATCGGGTATCAGCAGGGCACGCTTGCGGGCTACGAAGTTCGTAACTATCTTCTCGAGAAGTGGAATCGTACCTGCATCTACTGTGACGCCACGGATCACCGGCTGCAGATCGACCACCTCACGGCCAGGGCGCGCAATGGCAGCAACCGCATCGGCAATCTCGGCCTTGCGTGTGGCGACTGCAACCAGGACAAGGGCGCGCTGGACGTGCGCGAGTATGTCAGGGATCCGAAGCGGCTTGCGCGCATTCTCGCCACTGCCTCGCGTCCGTTGCAAGACGCCGCTGCCGTCAATGCGACACGCTGTGCGCTCGCCAGTGCGCTGAGAGCCACAGGCCTGCCGCTCGAACTCGATTCAGGTGGGCGTACGAAATTCAACCGGGTCACGCACAATATACCCAAAACCCATGCCCTGGATGCCGTGTGTGTCGGCCAGGTCGACGCGCTGCGCGACTGGCAGCGCCCGTCACTGACCATCCGCGCGACGGGGCGCGGCAGCTACCAGCGAACGCGTCTCACGCGCCACGGCTTCCCTCGTGGCTATCTAATGCGGCAAAAGCAGGTGCATGGGTTCCAGACCGGCGACCATGTGTGCGCCAACGTACCCCACGGCAAGAAAGCCGGTGTCCATACCGGTCGCGTTGCGGTTCGTGCGACGGGCTCGTTCAACATCCACACAGGCACGGCTGTCGTTCAGGGCATTGGCCATCGCTTCTGCGCGCTCATTCAGCGTGGTGACGGCTATGCGTACTGCTTTGAGCCCAAGAATCGCCTCCGACAAGGAGATGCAATCTAATGAAAGTCAGCAAGGAAAAGGCGGCGCAAAACCGCGCGGCCCTCGTCGAAACGGCCGCGCGCCTTTTCCGGGAGCGCGGCATCGACGGTGTGGGCGTGGCCGAAATCGGCAAGGCGGCAGGACTCACGCATGGCGCGCTGTACGCGCACTTCCCGTCGAAGGAAGCGCTCGCCGCCGAGGCGCTCGAACATGGGCTGCAAATCAGCCACGCTCGAATGACGGCGGCGCGCGAGGGCCGTCTGCCGAGCCTGAGCGAGCTGCTCGACAGCTATTTGTCGGAAGAAAAGCGCGACGACATCGCGAACGGCTGCGCGCTGGCCGCGTCGGCGAGCGACATCGGCCGCCTGGATGAGACGATCAGCGCGCGCTACAGCGACGGCCTGGAGAAGATGGCAGCCGTGTTCGAGAAGCACCTGCACGCGCACAAGGTGAAAGGCAACCACCGCGAAAAGGCGATGGCGATAGCGGTCGCGCTGATCGGCGCGATCGCCGCGTCGCGCGCCGTGCTCAAAGCGCAGCCGGAACTCGCGAACGAAATTCTGCGCGCGGTGCGGCGCACGGTTGGCGAAATAGCGGGGGAATGAGCGTGAGGAATAAGCGCGGGGAATAAGCCGGGCGCTGAACCGGTTTGACGAAGAACTGCAACAAAAGCTCGACGCACATGGCGCGCAGCGCTCACCCGCACGCACCGCGCCTTGAACTCGCGAAAGCGATGGCCAATAGTTGAAGCGTTAGAGCGGACTGCGCCCTGCACCGACTCGTGAAGGGCGCGCCATTTCTTCGAACAAGGAGTGCATCGTGCGCAAGATCTTCGTTTCTTTGCAACTGACCACTGCCCTCGCGCTGTCGATGAGCGCGGCGCTGACCCACGCGCAAGGGCTTTCCGCGTACGACGACGTGAACGCGCCCGCCAACAGCACGCGTCTGATGCCCAATGCGGCGCGCGGCAGCGAATATCCGACGCACGGCAACCAGCAGGCGGGCGAACTCAACTTGAACCCGACCGATCCGCGTGCGCAACTCGTCAACGGCACGCCGAACAATGCGCAGTCGGGAGGCTATGGGTCGCCGCTAGCGGGCGTGCATTCAGCCGTCCAGCCCGGTCAATGAGCCGAGCGGATCGCACAAGGAAAAAAGCCCGCTTACGCGGGCAACCTTCTCCGAGGAGACATCGATAAAACGTAATCAGCCTTTCGTTGCGCCAAAGGTCAGCCCTGCAACGAAGTGCTTTTGCATCGCGAAGAACATCGCGACGGACGGCAGCGCGGCAAGAATGGAGCCCGCCGACACGAGATTCCACGCCGTCGTCCATTGTCCCTTGAGCGCCGCGACACCGACCGTGATCGGCGCGGCCTCGTCACCCTGCGTCAGACACAGCGCCCAGAAGTAATCGTTCCACACGAACGTAAAGACGAGAATAGCGAGCGCGGCAAGCGCCGGGCGAATCAGCGGCAACACGATCTTGAAGAACACGGTCCACTCGCCCGCCCCTTCAATACGCGCCGCCTCCACGAGTTCATACGGCAGCTGCTTGATGAAGTTGCGCAGAAAGAGCGCGCAAAAGCCCGTCTGAAACGACACGTGAAAGAGGATCAGCGCGCTGAGCGTATTGAAGATGCCGAGGCTCAGCGACAGATCGCGCACGGGAATCATCAGGATCTGGATCGGCACGAAGTTGCCGGCGACGAAAGTCGCAAAGAGCGTCGTGTTGCCGCGGAACTTGTAGATGGCAAGCGCGAAGCCCGCCATTGCCGCAAGCGCAATCGAACCGATCACCGACGGCACCGTAATCAGCACGCTGTTCCAGAAGTAATGCAGCATCGGCGACGTGGTGAGCGCTTCGCGGTAGTTGTCGATGAACGCGATGTGCTTCGGCCAGCCCCAGTAATTGCCTTCGCTCAGCTCTTCCGTCGAGCGTACCGAGGTGACCAGTACGGCGATCATCGGCAGCAGCCAGATCAGCAGCGCAACGGGCAATGACAGTTTGTACAGCCGCCGGTTGACCGGCTTCCATTTGGCAACAGGCATCGGATACATGATCGTCCGCTCCTTACTGTTCGTTGCGCAGCATGCGGCGCAGGTGATAGACGATATAGACGAGCATGATCGCGAACAGCACGACGGCAATCGACGCCGAATAGCCGATGCGGTAATACTTGATCGCCTGGTCGTACATGTAATACGCGAGCACCGTCGAGCTTTCGAACGGACCACCGCCTGTCATCACCGAAATCAGATCGAAGCTGCGCAGCGCGCCGATCACCGTCACGACGATCGCCATGAACGTGACGGGCCGCAACTGCGGCAGCACCACATGCCACAGCATCGACCAGCCCTTCGCGCCTTCCATGCGTGCGGCTTCAAGCTGCTCGCTGTTGAGCGATGTCAGACCCGTCAGATAAAGAATCATGCAGTACGCGGTCTGCGGCCAGAGTGCGGCGAAGATGATGCCGAAGGTCGCATAGTGCGCATCGCCGAGCACGGGCACGCCGTGGCCGAGCAGCACCGCGAACAGGCCGAAGGTCGGATCGTAGAACCATGAAAAGATCAGGCCGACCACGACGCCCGACAACACGAACGGCGCGAAGAACAGCGACTTCACCACGCGGATGCCCGCCACCGCCTGGTTCAGATAGAGCGCGACGGCGAGGCCCATCGGCGGTGCGAGCAGGAACAGCACGAGCCAGATGAGGTTGTTTTTCAGCGCAGTGTAAAAGGTCGGCGCCTGAAACAGTTCGACGTAATTCGCGAGACCGACGAAGACCTTGTCGGTCATGCCGTCCCAGTTGTAGAAGCTCAGCCAGATCGACGACAGGATCGGCCAGACCACATACACCGCGACCATAAAGCATGCGGGCGCGAGAAACAGCAGCGCGGCCTTGCGCTGACGCCGCGCGGTAGGCGACGGCCCGCGCTTGCCGCCCGCTGCGCGCGGCAGCGGCGACGCCTGCGGCTGCGACGGCGGCGTGCCGTTGATGTCCTGACGTGTGACGGAGTGCGACACGACGATTCTCCAAGTGGTGCTGTGCGCCGGACCGAAACTGAGACGGTCCGGCGCCGTTGCTTCACAAACTTACTTCTTGTAAATGCGCTTACGCGTCTGCTCGAGTTGCGCGAGGATCGCATCGAGCTTCGTCGGATCGGCGATGAACTGCTGCATGCCCTTCATCCCTTCGTCGGCCATTTCCTTCGTCATGTCGCGATCGTAGAACTGCGCAATGCCGCCCTTCGTATTCGACAGGATCTGGAAGCCGATCCTCGAAATGGGATCTTCCGGCTCCGGCGACCTGCTGTTCGCCGACAGCGAGCCGAGACCCGTCGCGAGCTTCGCGCCCTGCTCCGGCGTTTCGACGAACGCGAGGAACGTGTGCGCGTCCGTCTTGTTCTTCGCCTTCGCGGGAATATGCAGCGATTCGACGGGGCCATCTTCCGCCGTCGGCACATTCGAGTCGATGATCGGGAACTGGAAGTAGCTCATGTTCGGCTTCACGTTCGGCGGGAAGCCGCCCGTGATGAACGTGCCCATCAGCATCATCGCGGCCTTGCCCTGGAACAGGAACGGCTGCGCCGCGTCGAGATCGTACGAGAGCGGGTTGTCGATGAAGTCCTTGTCGTCGAGCAACTGCTTCCACGTCGTGTAGACCTTCTTCACGCGCGGATCGGTGTACGGCACTTCACCCGCCATCAGCTTCTGGTGGAACGCGTTGCCGTTGACGCGCAGGTCGAGATAGTCGAACCAGCCCGCCAGCGTCCACGCATCGCGGCCGCCGACAGCGAACGGCGTGATGCCCGCTGCCTTCAGCTTCTTGCACGCATCCATCAGCTGATCCCACGTCTTCGGCTCCGACGCGATGCCTGCCTTCTGGAACAGATCCTTGCGATAGAACAGGCCCCACGAGTAGTACACGGTCGGCGCCGCGTACTGCTTGCCGTTGTACGTCGACGATTCCTTCGTCGATGCATACATGCTGTCCCAGCCGTTCTTCTTCCAGTCGCCGCTCAGGTCTTCGAACAGGCCGCGGCGCGCGTAGTACGCCATGCGCTCGCCGTTGTGCCAGTTGAGCACATCGGGCGGGACCGTCGACAGCCAGCCCGGCAACTGCACCTTGTACGCTTCTTCATCGACGAACGACGCCTTCACGTCGATGTCGGGATGCGCTTTCCTGAAGTCGTCGATCACCGATTGCCACACTGCGCGCTGGCTTGCGCCCTTGAACGCGATGTTCATCGTGAGCGTGCCTGCTTCCGCCGTGCTCGCCGCGAACGGCGCAACGGCTGCGGCGACCGCGAGGGCGGCGGCAGCAATCGCGGTGCGCGCATTGAGTTGTCGTGCTGTCATTCTCCTGTCTCCTTTACGTCCTGGTTCTTACATGCTGGATCACGGCTGTTTTCGCCGATAACTGCGCTGCTAACGGTATTACTCCGTTCGATAAGCCGACACGCCTTGCGGCTCGACGTCACGCGTGCCGATCACGAAGCGCGACGCATCGACGCCTTCGATCACATGCCGCGCATTCGCATAGTTGAATACATACGTGAGCTTGCCGCGCCGGCTGATACGCAGGCTGTCGCCGAGCGGCGTCGGCGTGAGGCCGGCTTCCGTCGCGATGCGCGCGAACAGCGACTGCGTGAGCGCATCGTCGAACAGGCTCGCGAAATAATGAACGGAACCATGCTGCACGTACGCGGGATGCCCGTCGGCGAAACGCGCGCGCACGCCGAAGCTGCGCTCATCCGCTGCATCGATCAGATCGCGCCAGTGACGCGCCTGGCCTTCGCGCAGTCCGTCGCCCGCGCCGTTGATATGGACGGGCTCCGTCACGTTCGGCCGCATCGATTCGACGCGCCACACGCGGATCGGCAGCAGCGACGCGAGCGCGCCGGGCGGCAGATTCGCGGGAATCTGCAGATCAGGCGTCTTCGAACCCGTGCGCGGACCGAGCACCACATGCGCGCCCGATGCCGCGAGCCGCACGGCAAAATCGCCGGGCACGACGGGCAGCGGCGGCACGACGATCATCTTGTAGCCGTCGAGCGGCGCATCGGCGCAAATCACATCAACGTCGAAGCCGAGCGCACGCAGCGCCGAGTAGTACTCGAACGCGAAGCGCGGATAGTGGAAGTCGGCGCCCTGCGGATGGATCTCGAAGAGCCACTTCGCTTCGTAGTCGTAGATCAGCGCAATCTTGCTGCGGATAGTCGCGTCCGCATCGGCATTCGCCGACGACACCTGCGCGATTTCGCGCGCAACGTGCTCCGCTTCGCTGCCGCCGATATCGAGGCGATTGTCGGGCGTGTTCAGGCCCGCATGCATCTGTTCCTGCGCGAACGGCGCCTGACGCCACCGGAAATACGATACGCAGCCCGCGCCGTGCGCGAACGCTTCCCAGCTCCACAGACGCACCATGCCCGGCAGGGGCGACGGATTCCAGTGCGCCCAGTTCACGGGACCAGGCTGCTGCTCCATCACCCAGAACGGCAGCTTCGACATGCCGCGATACACGTCGTGATTGAACGACGCGAAGTCGGGATGCCCCATACGCAGGAACTTCGCCTTGATCTCGGGCGCGTACCACTGCTCTTCGAGCGCGCCGAGCGGATAGCTGTCCCACGTCGCCACATCGAGATCGCGCGCGACCTTGTAGTGATCGAACTCCGTGAAAAGCTGCATGAAGTTGTGCGCGACAGGACGGCCCGGCGAATGCGCGCGAATGATCTCGACCTGCATGCGGTTGTAGCGCGCCACTTCATCGGACGCAAAGCGGCGATAGTCGAGCCGGTGCGAAGGATGCGCTTCCGTCACGGTCGCAATGGGGGCGTCGATTTCGTCGAAACTGCGGTATTCCATGCTCCAGAACACGGTGCCCCATGCGCGGTTCAACGCGTCGATGGTCTGATAGCGCTCCTTGAGCCAGACGCGAAAACGCGCGACGGCAGCAGGCGAATAGCTGACCACCGTGTTGTGGCAGCCGAATTCGTTGTCGGTCTGCCAGTAAGCGACGGCAGGATGCTTGCCGTAGCGCTCGGCCACCGCCGTGCAGATCTTGCGCGACGCTTCGAAGTACGACGGCGACGAGAAATCGTAGTGTCGGCGCGAGCCGAACGCACGCGGACGCCCATCGGCGCCGACGGGCAGAATGTCGGGGTGACGGTCGATCAGCCACTTCGGCGGTGTCGCCGTCGGTGTGCACATCACCACTTGCAGACCCGCTTTGCCGAGCACGTCGATCGAACGGTCGAGCCAGCCCCAGTCGTATTCGCCGGGCGTCGGCTCCATGCGGCTCCATGCAAACTCCGCGATTCGCACCTGCTCGATGCCGAGCGCCTTCATGCGGCGCGCGTCGTCTTCCCACATCGATTCCGGCCAGTGCTCCGGGTAATAGCAGACTCCTAGGCGCATGCGCGTGTCCCTCAAATGTAGTGTTCGACGGTATCGAGCGCCTTCACGGCGAATCCGTCTTCGGTGAAAAGATGGCAGGCACGGACGGGCGCGGCGAACACCGCGCGCTCGCCCTGTTCGATGCGGGCGTTGCCGGGCACCTTGGCGATCAGCACGCCGCCGCCCGGCTGGTCGAGATGCACGTAGCTGTGCTCGCCAAGATGCTCGATCAGCGAGATGGTGCGCGTGAGCGTTGCATCATGTCGTGATACATCGCTCGTAACGAGTTCGAGATGCTCGGGGCGCACGCCGAGCGTGACGGGCTGCCCGCCTTGCAGCGTGCTGCCGTCGACGGCAATACGCATCGTTTCATTCGTATGATCGAGCGTAACGTCGACGCCTTGCGCATCAAGCGCCGTGACGCGCCCAGGCAGAAAGTTCATGCGCGGCGAGCCGATGAAGCCCGCAACGAAACGGCTATTGGGCCGGTGATACAGTTCGAGCGGCGCGCCGATCTGCGCGATGCTGCCGTAGCGCTCGGTGTCCTTACCCGAATGCAGCAGCACGATCTTGTCGGCGAGCGTCATCGCTTCCGTCTGATCGTGCGTCACGTAGACGACACTCGCGGTGGCGAACTGCTTGTGCAGACGCGCGATCTCAATACGCGTCTGACCGCGCAGCGTCGCATCGAGATTGGACAAAGGTTCGTCGAACAGAAACACACCGGGCTCGCGCACGATCGCCCGGCCAATCGCGACGCGCTGCCGCTGGCCGCCCGACAATGCACGCGGCTTGCGATCGAGCAGCGCTTCGAGTTGCAGGATGCGCGCGGCTTCCTGCACCTTGCGATCGATTTCCGCCTTCGGCTTCTTCGCCAGCTTGAGGCCGAAGGCCATGTTCTCGTACACGCTCATGTGCGGAAACAGCGCGTAGCTCTGGAACACCATCGCCACACCGCGCTCCGCAGCGGGCACGTCGTTGACGATGCGCCCACCGATCGACAGGTCGCCGTCCGTCACATCTTCCAGCCCCGCGATCATGCGCAGCAGCGTGGACTTGCCGCAGCCCGACGGGCCGAGGAATACGCAAAACTCGTTTTCGCCGATCTCAAGATCGACGTTGCGGATTACGGGCGCGTTGTCTCCATACGCTTTTTGCACGCCCTTCAAGGAAATGCTCGCCATCGCTTCGACTCCGTGATTTAATCAGCTCGAAGCGGAGATTAAGCGCTTAATCTGAATGACCGAAAAAACGATCGCCGGGCGATCGCTGGTCGTTCTGAATGCCTTCTGCAAGGCAGCAAGGCTTGTCTCCGATAATCGTTCTGGTGTTTTGCGCATGGTGCCGCGCCTTCGCGGCCAATGCAAATGTTGAACGCATGTCCCATATATTGAATAGACGTCGCAAATCATGTCCACCTTGAACGAAGTCGCGCGGCGTGCCGGCGTCACGTCGGCCACCGTTTCGAACGTGCTGCGCAATCGCGGACGCGTCGGCGAACAGACGCGCCTGCGCGTGCTCGAAGCCGTCGAGGCGCTCAACTATCGTCCGCATCTCGCGGCACGCGCGCTCGCCGAAGGCCGCGCGCCGACCATTGCGCTGATGGTGTCGAGCATCGCGAATCCGTTCTATCCAGAGTTCGCGCTCGCCGCCGAACGCGCGGCACGCACCAGTGGGCACTTCGTCATCATCTGCAACACGAACGAAGACCCGCATGCGGGCCGAACCTATCTCGATCAGCTGGCAGGCTCGCTCTCCGAAGGCGTCCTCGTGATGAACGCCAATCTCGACTTCGACGATCTGCGTAAAGCCGAAGCGCGCGGCACGCCAGTGGTGCTGTGCATGTGGGAACGTCCCGACGATCCGCCCGGCCTGCCGTGCGTCGCCGTCGACTTCAGGCTGGCGGGCCGGCTCGCCGCGCAGCATCTGATCGACCTGGGGCACACGCGGATCGGCGCGGTGGTCGGCAGCAAGCAGTCGGGCATTCATGCATCGCGCTACGAAGGCTTCGTCGATGCAATACGCGAGGCGGGCCTGAAAGTGCCTGCAAAAAACGTGCGTTATGCACCCGATACGATGGAAGGCGGCTACTCGGCGGCACGCGATCTGCTGGAGCGCGACGCGAAGATGACAGCGATCTTCGCGTCCAACGACCTGCCCGCACTCGGCGCGATTCACGCCGCCGCCGATCTCGGCCGCGACGTGCCGAACGATCTGTCCGTGATCGGCATCACCGACATTCAGCTCGCGCGGCAATCGCGCCCGCCCCTCACCACCGTCGCGGTGCCGACTGTCGAGGCGGCCGAACTCGCCGTCTCGCTGCTACGCGAGCTGATCGAGCGGCCCGCGCGTGCACAGGGCTCGCATCAGAAGGCGCCGTGCATCTGCGTGACGTCGGAGCCGAAGCTGATCGTGCGCGGCTCCACGCTCAAACTCACGCGTTAGATGCGTCCGAAGCGAGAGCTTCGCTACGTCGGATAAATCCGCAGAACCAGCAACGCCTCGATCGATCCTGGTCAAAACCCGTACAAACGCCTGTTTGGCACACGCGCTCGCGACACTGAACAGAATGCATGCAAGAACCCTCGAAACGCTTGCAATTCAAAGGGTCGCGTCGCGCGGAGCGTTTGAATACAGGACTGTGCACCGTCATTGAACCAAAAAATCCGCGTCAAAATGTCGTCGCGCTTGTTAGACTCGAATCGACTTCTCAGGGGTTTTCGATTCGTCAACTACCCCACCTTAAAGGGTGGAGCTTGAGACTGTCACTCAGGCTCGGGTTGACCAGACCCAGTGCCGCAAGGCACTACGTTGCACAGAAGACGGCAGACCCACCTTGGCATGCTTCCTCAGTGCCAGGCTCTGGAAGGAACGGTTGCAGACACGCGATCGGGTAAGCACGAAACGGATCGTTCTCGTCAGCCAGCGCGCTGACACCTGCTGTGCAACATCGTCGAGGGGAGACTTCCCGCAACGGAAGCGTCACAAGGCCCGTAAGGGCATCGTTTTTTGAAGGAGTCGTCGTGGCTGTGTTTGTGCTTGATCGAAGAGGCAAGCCGCTAATGCCGTGCAATGAAAAGCGGGCGCGACTGTTGCTGGCCCGCGGCCGCGCCCGCGTGCATCGCGTCATGCCGCTCGTTATCCGCCTTGTGGATCGTCAGACCGGAGCCTGCTCGTTCCAGCCGCTGCGCCTCAAGATCGATCCCGGGAGCAGAGTCACCGGAATGGCGCTTGTGCGCGAGACCGATGACGGCATCGCTGTGCTCAACCTGTTCGAACTGGTTCACCGCGGTCGCAAGATCAGCGAGGCGCTGACAGCACGGCGGGGATTTCGCCGCCGTCGTCGCGGCGCCAACCTGCGTTACCGCCCCCCGCGTTTCCTCAATCGTACGAGGCCGTCCGGCTGGCTTGCGCCGAGTCTCATGCATCGCGTGCACATTACGATCGCATGTGTGAATCGCGTGCGCCGCTGGGCACCCGTCACAGCGCTATCTTCGGAACTGGTCCGCTTTGACATGCAGGCGCTCGCCAATCCTGAGATCTCTGGCATCATGTATCAGCAGGGCACGCTTGCAGGCTACGAAGTACGCGAATATTTGCTCGGGAAATGGAGCCATACCTGCATCTATTGTGATGCCACTGGTCGCCCGCTACAGATCGAGCACCTCACTGCCAAGGCGCGCAATGGCAGTAACCGCATCGGCAATCTAGGGCTCGCGTGTGGCCAGTGCAACCAGGACAAGGGCGCACTCGACGTGCGCGAGTACGTCAAGGATCCGAAGCGCCTTGCGCGCATTCTCGCCACCGCTTCTCGGCCGTTGAACGACGCTGCCGCTGTCAATGCAACGCGCCGGGCACTTGCCAGCGCACTGCAGATCACCGGCCTGCCGCTCGAACTCGCCTCCGGCGGACAAACGAAGTTCAACCGGGTTACGCGTAACATCCCGAAAACCCATGCGCTCGATGCGGTATGTGTGGGGCAGGTCAACGTGGTGCGCGGCTGGCAGCGGCCATCACTGACCATCAGAGCGACGGGGCGCGGGAGCTATCAGCGCACGCGTCTGACGCGCTACGGCTTTCCTCGTGGCTACCTGATGCGGCAAAAGCAGGTGCAGTGTTTCCAGACCGGCGACCACGTGCGCGCGGACGTACCCTGCGGTAGAAAAGCGGGTATCCATATCGGTCGCGTCGCGGTGCGTGCGACTGGCTCGTTCAACATCCAAACAGCCACGACTGTTGTTCAGGGCATCAGCTATCGCTACTGCACGCTAGTCCAACGCGGTGACGGCTACGCGTACTCCCTTAAACCCAGGAATAGCTTTCGGCAAGAAGACGCGGGAGACGGTCATCCTTCGCACGTCGCGCTATCCCTTCCCAGCAAAAATGCTGGAGTTGCTGGCCGACTCTCATGAACAACACAGTGGATGATCCAGAAGTCGTTCCGCGCTATCGCATCGGGGCCGTCGCTCGCATGGCGAATCTCCCCGTTGGCACGCTGCGCATCTGGGAGCGCCGCTACGGCGTCGTCGCGCCGCCCACCACGCAGTCCGGTCATCGTCTCTATAGCGAAGCCGACGTGCGGCGCGTGGCGATGATCAAAGCGCTCGTCGATCGCGGCTATTCGATCGGCTCGATCGCCACCCTGCAGACGGGCGAACTCGAACGCCTCGCGTTCATGCATGTCGACAAGACGCCTGTGTCGCCGCTCACGGAAGGACGGCCGGGCCTGCGGCTGCGCATCGTCGGCACGGCGCTCGCCAGCACGATCCGCCAGCATCTGCATGCGATGCAGGCTGAGCTTGCGAGCGAGCCGAAGGTCTTCGAAAACATGACGGCCGCGTTCACCGAACGTATGAACCAGCCCGCTGACGTGCTCATCATTCATCTGCCGTCGCTGCACACCGACGACGTCGAACGCGTGCTAGCGTTGAGCGCGTCGACGCACGCGGAGAATATCGTCGTCGTGTATTCGTTCGCCGCCGCGAATACGATCAACCTGCTCGAGCGCGTCGGCGTGCGCACGATACGCGAGCCGCTCGACCAGCCATCGATCGCACAGATGCTCGGCGATTTCCAGCGCAAGACGGGCACGACGGCCGCGCAGCCCGACATGCGCGAACCCGCGCCGCAACGACACTACACCGATGACGCGTTGATGGCGATGGCGCATGCGTCGACCACCATCGCCTGCGAGTGCCCGAAGCATCTGGCGAACATCATCATGCAGCTGAGCGCGTTCGAGCAGTACAGCGTGAGCTGCGCTTCGCGCACGCCCGCCGATGCCCTGCTGCATGTCTATCTGGCGAACATCTCGGGCCGTGCGCGCGCGATGTTCGAGCACGCGCTGCTCAGGCTCGAGCGCGAAGAAAGGTGGGTATTGGAAAACCGCTGAGCGCGTACATAGCAATTGAACGGCTGCGCTAAACGTTTGCGCAGCCGTTCGGCTCCTAGCGTTGTGCGCGTTTGTTCGCGTACATCGCAACGTCGGCTTGAGCGAGCAGATCGTCGATTGTCTGCGGACTGTCGGGCGTGTACGTCGCCGTGCCCACGCTGCAATGCAGTTGATAAGGCGTTCGCGCCGACTGGTTCTGCAGTTCCAGCTGATGCCTGAGCCGCTCGATGGTCTGCAGCGTGCCTTCCTGATCCGATTCGGTCAGCAGCACGACGAACTCGTCCCCGCCTAACCGGCCGATTACATCGCTGTCGCGCAGTGCCGTCCGCAGCACCGTTGCAAATGCAATCAATGCGCGATCGCCTTCCGCATGACCGTACACGTCGTTGATCTGCTTGAAACCGTTGAGATCGAAGAACAGCAGCGAGGCAGGCTTTTGCGCGCGCTTGCAAAGCTTGATTGCATGATGCGCGAGCGCTTCGAAGCCGCGGCGGTTCGACAGGCCCGTCAGTTCGTCGGTGGTCGCAAGCTGCACGGCGGCGATTTCCTGCTCGGCCATGCGTGCGAGATCGCGCAACAGCACACGCTCTTCATCGTCGAGCGCACGCGGCTTCGAATCGATCAGGCAGAGCGTGCCGAGCCGGCTGCCGTTGTCGACGGTGAGCGGATAGCCCGCGTAGAAGCGGATGTTCGGATCGCCCGTGACAAGCGGGTTGTCTGCAAAGCGCACATCGGCGGATGCGTCGTTCACGAGAAACAGGTCGTCGTCGAGAATGGCGTGACCGCAGAACGACACGTCGCGCGGCGTTTCGGAAGCGTCGAGGCCGGGATGCGATTTGAACCACTGGCGGTGGCTGTCGACCAGCGTGACGGCCGCAATCGGCACGCCGAACAGGCGTCGCGCGAGGCGCGTAAGACGGTCGAAGCGCTCTTCGGGCGGTGTATCGAGGATATGCAGTGAACGCAATGTCTCCACGCGTTCGCTTTCGTTTTCTGGTATCGGAGGTCGCAACATTCGAGATCCGGTTAAAACACGAATGCGCGATACAGGTTTAGCACCACGCAAGTCGCCGCAGGTTGAACGGAACCGAATATAAATTTTATCCGGGGTTGGCGACAAATGGAAAGCATGGCCGTGCTTCTTCCGCTATGCGCGCCGCTCCCGCGAGCCTTCTGAAAGCTATCCGACCCCTGTCGGCCCGTTGAGAACGATCCTCACCTTGCGCGCCAGTTCGGCGCGCCGATACGGCTTGTGAATGATGTCGAACTCGCTGCCGTTTGCGTCCGTCCGTTCAAGCGACGCATCGGCATAGCCCGTCGTGAGCAGCACCTTGATCTTCGGATACAGCCGTCGCGCCTCGCGGGCGAGCATCACGCCGTTCATGTTGCCGGGCATGATGAGGTCGGTGAACAGCAGGTCGACGACCGTGCCGTCCTCCAGGATGTCCATCGCCTCCTTCGTGTTCAGCACGACACGCGTGCGATACCCGATCTGTTCGAGCATCGCCTGCGCGACCTCCGCGACTTCCACGCGATCGTCGACGATCAGGATCGTTTCGTTGCCCGCCTTTTCGATTGCCTTCGGCGCGGATGGACGGCGTTGCGCATTGCCTTGGACAGCCGGGAAATAAAGCCGCAGCGTCGTGCCGACGCCGGGCTCCGAATAAAGGTTTACCGCACCGCCCGACTGCTTTGCGAAGCCATAGACCATCGACAGGCCCAGCCCCGTTCCCTTGCCTTCGTCCTTCGTCGTGAAGAACGGGTCCATCACACGGTCGAGTATTTCAGGCGCGATGCCGCACCCGTTGTCGGAGATGGCGATGGTCACATAGAAACCCGAACGCAGATCGGCGAATCCGACCATCTCCTGCTGTTCCAGTTCGACTGTCTCGGTGCGCACCGTCACCACGCCATCGCGGCGCGACGTGAGCGCATCGCGTGCGTTGAGCAGCACGTTGAGCAACGCGACTTCGAGCTGGGTCGAGTCGACGCGGCAATTGCCCAGTCCTTCTTCGTATTCCGTCCTCAACGATATGTTCTCGCCCAGCGTGCGCCGCGCAAGTTCAACCATGCTGTCGGCCAGCGTGTTCAGATTGACCGTGCGTCCCACGAGTTTCTGCTTGCGCGCGAACGCGAGAAGCTGCTGCGTCAGCGTCGTCGCTTTGGCGACCGCGCCGCGTATGCGGTCGAGGCTCTGCAACATCGCCGCGCTTTGCGCATTGCCTTCGATACCCATCTGCAGCACGTCGACATAACCGGCCATCACCTGCAGCAGGTTGTTGAAGTCGTGTGCGATACCGCCCGTCAACTGACCGAGCGCTTCCATCTTCTGCGCCTGATGAAGCGCATCTTCGGCGTCGCGCCGGCGGCTGACGTCCAGCTGCGAGCCGAAGAAATAGACGAGATCGCCCTGCTCGTTAAACACGGGCGAGATGAACAGCGCGTTCCAGAACGTCGACCCGTCCTTGCGATAGTTGAGTATTTCCGTCGCCAGTTCGCGGCGATCCGCGACGGCGGCGCGCACTTCGTCGATGGTCGCGCGGTCGGTCTCCGGCCCTTGCAGAAAGCGGCAGTTGCTGCCAATGATCTCCGTCAGTTCATAGCCCGTCATGCGCAGGAACGCATGGTTCGCGAAGATCACGGGGTTGTCGGGCAGATGCGGATCGGTGACGATCATCGGCATGCGTGTCGTCGATACGGCGGCGAAGAAGATATCGTCCCGATGATCGCTGATTCGGTGCGCGCCGCTCCGGATGGTCGTGACAGTACGGTTGGTATCCATGGCAATTGACGCAGTGTGGTGCGGCAAGCCACGGTTCCCTTCCACTCGATGCTTTACGTGGGCATGGCGCACTCCGGTTGGAAAAACCGTACCGATCTGCGCAGATCGGTACGGAGTCGCAATATCGCCTTCGATGCGAAATCCGTGCCGATGCGGGAAAGCGGAAGTTATTGCGCGATGACTCGTTAATCGAAGGGAAGTGTTACCGCGTTCGGCATGCTTCGCTGACCTCAATTGAGGGACGTACGGCGCACGTTTACACAAAAAGGAAAGGGCGATAGAAAAATTTTCAACGGGCTTCCAAGCGCGCTTCACTGCTGCGTTCGCCGCAACATCGACACGTCATATCCCAACTCACGCACGCGTTCGAGCAGCGCACGTTGCAGTTCGACCGCGGGTTTCGCGTCACGCGTGAGTATCCACAGATACGTTCCGCACGGCTCACCGACGATCGACCACCGATAGTCGTCGCCGTGATCGAGCACCCAGCAGTCGCCGACATAGAACGGTCCGAAGAACGACAGCTTCAGCTTGGCGTTGTTCGAATCGTGCGTCACGCGCGCCTTGCCGCGCGCGATCCGTCGCAGTCCGTCCGCGCCACCTTCGTGACCGATGTTGATCACGCTGATAAGGCCATCGTCGCGCTTCGCATAGTCGGCCGTGACGTAATCGCGGCCGCGTTCGAAACGATTGTCATAGCGCGCGAACTCATACCAGCGCCCCGCGTAGAGGTCCAGATCGACGTGCCTGGCCGGGTCGGCCACACGCGCATTGCCTCTTTTTCTTTTGATGACGATGGCGCACGCGATCAGCTGCGGTGGCAACGGCCGCGCCCGCAAGCACTGCGCGTGCATGCATACGGCCGTGTGCGTGTTGTGCGTTTTCGCTTCTTTCGACACGCATCAGAGATGAAGCCTCGACAGGCGACAAAACCGTTTTGACCTGACGCCCTGAAAAAGTTTTCGCTGCACGGCGCACTACGCTGTCAGCACAATGTATGCGTCGCGCCAGCGTACCGACGCCGATTCGCAATAGCCGCTATGCTCTCTCTTCTGCTTTTCAACCCGCTCCACTCAACCTCACATTATCCCTTCTCGCGGAGTCGATCATGCAATACCGCAAATTCGGCCATACAGGCCTGACTGTCTCGCGTTTGTGTCTCGGAACCATGACGTTCGGCTTGCAAACGGAAGAAGACGTATCGCGTGGCATTCTCGACAAGGCAACGGATGCCGGCATCAATTTCATCGATACCGCCGACGTCTATCCGCTAGGCGGCGGCGAAAATCTTGCGGGCCGCACCGAGGAGATCATCGGACGCTGGCTCAAAGGCAAGCGCGAGCGTTTCATCCTCGCGACGAAAGCCGTCGGCAAGGTCGGTCCGCATCCATGGAATCAGGGCGCATCGCGCAAGCATCTGCTCGACGCGATCGACGATTCGCTGCGCCGCCTCAACACCGATTACGTCGACCTCTACCAGCTGCACTCCGACGACCGCGACACGCCGCTCGACGAAACGCTCGAAGCCCTCGACGTGATCGTGCGCTCGGGTAAGGCCCGCTATATCGGCGTATCGAACTATCTGGCCTACCGACTTGCGCGCATGCTAGGGCGCGCGGACGTGCTGCGCGCCGCGCGTTTCGTGTCGGTTCAGCCGCGCTACAACCTGCTGTTCCGGCAGATCGAACGCGAACTGCTGCCGCTCGCCGACGAAGAAGGCCTGGCCGTCATTCCATATAACCCGCTCGCGGGCGGATTGCTGACGGGCAAGCATCGACACGACGCGAAGCCGACGGACGGACGCTTCACCGAAACGGTCGGCAAGGCAGGTGCGATGTACTCGGAGCGTTACTGGCATGAACGCGAGTTCAAGACCATCGACACGCTGCGCGACATCAATGCGAAAACGGGCGAGCCGATGACGAAGACGGCCATCGCATGGGTGCTCGCGAATCCCACCGTCACGTCGGCGATCATCGGTGCGAGCCGTGTCGAGCAGTTGAACGACTCGCTAGCCGCCGTCGACTATGCGCTCGATCCCGAGATCAAGAAGGAGCTCGATGAGGCCACAGTCGAGTATCGCTGGGGCGATGCGCCGCGCTGAGCGCCCCGTGCTGCGCTAACGTCCATAGCGCAGCACCGTGCTGCTCGCGGCCAGCACGTGATTCGTGACGGCCGCGAGAAATGCATCGTGATTGAGGTTGGCCGGAAGCGCATCGGGCGCGAGATCGAGCGCGTAGACCTGCAATACGTAGTGATGCGGCACGTCGCCGATGGGCGGACACGGTCCGTAATAGCCGGGCTGCCCCGTGCGATTGATGCCGCTCACGCTGCCCGCGGGCACCGGCGCGCCATGCGCCATCGCGTTCATCGACGCGGGTATGCCGTACAACACCCAATGAATCACACCGAGACCTTTTGCGCCGTCGGGGTCGAATAGCGTCACCGCGAAGCTGTGTGTGCCCGATGGGACGTTGCGCCACTGCACGGCGGGCGACTGGTTGCCGCCGCCGCAACTGTTTGCGCTCGCGGCGTGGCTCGCATCGATGGTGCCGCCATCAGGCGTGCCGGGCGACGTGACTTCGAACGCTTCTGCCGCGACGGCCTGCGTGAGACCTGTCGAACACGCAATCGATAACGCAATCGGTAACGCAACAGCGGCGAGCCGGATGCAGTGTGGAATGGTTTTCATGAGGCGGCTCCGTCGAGAGATGTGCAGCCGCCTACTCCGCCTGTTCGCGGCTGCGTTTGACGAAACGGACGGGCATGCCGTTTTATTCCGCATCCGCCGTCAGCGGAACTCCCCCGCCTTCTGATTCGCTTCCGGCAATTGACGTGTCTCGCGTACCGACTTCGGATGCCACAGCTTCGCGCCGCCTTCGATGCCTGCCGCGTTCGACACGATGGCTGCATCGGAGGGCAAGTCGAACGTCAGGCGCCCGGCATTGCCGCCGCCGATCCACAGCTTGTCGTAATTGACGAGCGTAGCCAGGATGCCGATCACCTTCTCGACCCGCCGGTTCCAGCGTTTGGCGCCCGCCTTCTCGCGCGCCGCATTGCCGATGTACTCGTCATACGTGCGCCCCTTGCTGACGGGATGATGCGCAAGCTCGAGATGCGGCATCAGCTCGCCGTCGCGAAAGAGCGCGGTGCCCGCACCCGTGCCCAGCGTCAGCACGAATTCGATGCCGTGCCCTTCGATCGCGGCGAAGCCCTGCATTTCGGCGTCGTTGATCATACGCACAGGCAAGCCGCCCACACGCGCCGCCAGCTGATCCGCGAGCGCAAAGCCACGCCAGCTCGCATCGCCGATGTTGGGTGCCGTGAGCACGCGGTTGTCGCGCACGACGCCCGGGAAACCGATCGACATCAGCGTCGGATGATGCGCGTCGACGAGCGGCTGCACGAGCGTCGCGAGCGTATCGACCAGTTGTTCCGGCTTGCACGGATGCGGTGTCGCCACGCGCACGCGCTCGCTCTTCATCTCGCCGCCCGCGTTGATCACAGCTGCCTTCAACCCCGTGCCGCCGACGTCGATGGCGAGTATCCGTTCGTCGCCGCTTGCCGCTTTGCGTTGCTTCGCTGCTTTATCGTTGGCCAAGTCGTCCTCTCCGTTCGTCTTTGTGCTGCCTTGTGCTTCTTTGTGTTAGCAGGTCAACTCTGAGGTCTGCTCCGAGATTTACTCTGCGCCTTGCAACGGCCGCCATGCGCGGCCATCGCGTGCAAGCAGTTCGTCGGCTTGCACCGGCCCGTTACCGCCCGCAGGATAGCCGTGCACTTGCATCGCGCCGCCTTCGGGATGCAGCACGCGGTCCACTGCACACCAGCTCGACTCGATACTGTCGGCACGCTGAAAGAGCGTCTCGTCGCCGAGCATGCAGTCGTACAACAGCGTCTCATAGCCGACGTTCGCGCGCTCGTCGAAGAAGTCGTTGTAGTTGAAGGTGGAGCGCACCGCGCCCATCTGCATCGTCGGTCCGGGTATCTTCACGTTGAAGTCGAAACGCGTGCCGTGAGCGGGATCGATGCGCAGCGTAAAGACGTTCGGTGTCAACGATTCGACAGGCGTGCCGCGGAACATCAGGAACGGCACGCGCTTCAGTTGCACGGCGATTTCCGTGCGCCGCGCGGCCATGCGTTTGCCCGTGCGCAGATAGAACGGCACGCCTGCCCAGCGCCAGTTGTCGATGAAAACGCGCGCGGCTGCATAGGTCTCCGTCGTGCTGTCCCGTGCGACGTCCGGTTCGTCGTGATAGGCCACGCCCGCATCGCCTTTCTCGTACTGGCCGAACACGACGTCCTTCGGTTTGAGCGGCTCGATTGCATCGAACAGTTCGGCTTTCTTGCCGCGCACGGCTTCGGCATCGAACGAATTGGGCGGCTCCAGCGCGACCATCGCCAGCAACTGAAACAGATGGTTCGGCACCATGTCGCGGAACGCGCCCGTCTGCTCGTAGAACTTGCCGCGCCCTTCCACGCCGAGCGTTTCGGCCGCCGTGATCTGCACGCTGTCGATGTACTCGCGCCGCCACACCGGCTCGAACATCGCATTCGCGAAGCGTACGGCGAGAATGCTCTGCACGGTGTCCTTGCCGAGAAAGTGATCGATGCGATATACCTGCGATTCCTTTGCGTATTGCAGAATGTGCGCATTCAAATCGCGCGCGGACGCGAGGTCAGTGCCGAACGGTTTCTCGATCACGAGCCTTCGGAAGCGGCCGTCGCTGTGCGCGTCTTCCTTGAGCAGGCCATGCTTGCCGAGCCGCTCGACGATCGGCTTGAAAAAGCGCGCGCCCACGGCGAGATAGAAAATCGCATTGCCGTGCGGCGTTTTCTCGATGCGCTGTTTGAGCGCTTCGAATACATCGTCGGCTTCGAATTCGCCAGCCATATACTCCATGCGCGACGACAGCCACTTCCAGGCTTTCTCGTCGACCTTGCCGGTGTGGGATTCGCTCGCCTTGTCGGCGGCGAACTGCTGCAGCGACTGGCCCAGATCGTCGAGCCACGCCTTCGTTTCGCATTCGCCGTGATTGACGCCGATGATGTGCATTCCGTCGTCGAGCAGGCCGTCGACGGTGAGGTTATAGAGCGACGGCGTCAACAGCCGTTTGGTCAGATCGCCGCCCGCGCCGAAAATGACCAGCGTGCACGGCGGCGCAGGGCGTTTGCCGGCGGGACTGGCCGCCTGTGCGTGCGGCCCTGCGCCGATCTTGCAGCTTGCGGGCTGGTGGGATGAAGAATCCGTATGTTTCGCGTCGTTGGACATGGCACGCTTTCCGTCGATGAGCCACGAGTGGCGATATCTGAAAGACCTGCCGCGATGCCGCGTGGTTCAATCGAACAGCAGCATCAGCGGCATGCAGTGCGTTCTACTTCACAGCAGCCGGCACACGCTCGGGCTCAGGCACGTCGCCCGTGGCGGGCAACATTCCCGAACTCGTCAGCTCGCGCGGCTGCAGCAGCAACGCGACGAGGCCCGTCCATCCCGTCTGATGCGAGGCGCCCACGCCGCGTCCGTTATCGCCATGAAAGTATTCATGAAAGAGCACGAGATCCTGCGAACGCGGGTCTGCCTGCAACAGCGGATACGCGGCCATCACGGGACGCTCGTTGTTCTTGTCCTTCAGGAAGAGCGTGGTGGTGCGACGCGCGAGCGCATCGGCGATTTCGGACAGCGAGAGCTTGTTGCCCGAACCTGTCGGATACTCGACCCGAAAATCGTCGCCGTAATAGCGATGAAATTCGTACAGCGATTCGATCAGCAGATAGTTCACGGGCATCCATACCGGCCCGCGCCAGTTCGAATTGCCGCCGAACACGCGCGAATCCGATTCGGCGGGCAGATACTTCACACAGAAGCTCTGCCCGTTGTGCCTGTAGACGTAAGGCTGATCGCGATGTACACGCGACAGCGCGCGCACGCCGTGATCGGACAGAAACTCGGCTTCATCAAGTGCGCGTTTGAGCAGTGCTTTCATCCGATGCCCGCGCAGCAGCGACAGCAGCAGCGCGTTGCCGCGCCCCGGCTCATTCCAGCGCGATACCAGTCTCGCAAGGTCGGGCCGGTTGCGCAGGAACCAGACGAGCCGGTCGCGCAGCCCCGGCAGCGAGCCATGCAGACGCTCTTCGAGCACATGAACGGCAAGCAGCGGTATCAAGCCGACAATCGAGCGCACGCGCATCGGCACGCTCGTGCCATCGGGCAGGCGCAGCTTGTCATAGAAGAACTCGTCTTCCGAGTCCCATAGGCCCGTTTCGCAGCCGTCTTCGCAACTCACGGCCTGGGCAATGTACAGAAAGTGCTCGAAGAACTTCACGCCGATATCGACGAACACGTGATTTGCAAACGCGAGTTCCAGCGCAATGCGCATCAGATCCAGCGCATACGCGGCCATCCATGCGGTGCCATCGGCCTGATCGATATGGCCGCCTGTCGGCAGCGGCGACGAGCGGTCGAAAATGCCGACGTTGTCGAGTCCGAGAAAGCCCCCCTGGAAAATGTTGCGGCCGTCCGCGTCCTTGCGATTCACCCACCACGAGAAATTGAGCAGCAGCTTGTGAAAGACGAGTTCGAGAAAATCGCGGTCGCCCTTGCCCGTCAGCGCGCGATCGATCTCGTAGACACGCCATGCCGCCCACGCATGCACGGGCGGATTCGCATCGCCGAAGGCCCATTCGTACGCGGGGATCTGCCCGTTCGGATGCATGTAGCGATCCTTGACGAGCAACAGCAACTGACGCTTCGCGAACGCGGGATCGATCAACGCGAACGCCGCCGCGTGAAACGCGAGATCCCACGACGCGTACCACGGATACTCCCACTTGTCGGGCATCGACACGATGTCCGCATTGCACAGATGCCGCCAGTCGCGATTGCGTCCGTTCTTGCGCGACTCAGGCGGCGTCGGTTGCGCGGGATCGCCGTCCATCCAGCGCTGCACGTCGAACTGGTAGTACTGCTTCGACCACAGCATGCCCGCCAATGCCTGACGCTGCACGAGCCGCTCGTCGTCGCCTTCGATATCGTGCTGCAACGCCGCATAGAAGGCGTCCGCTTCGGCGATGCGTTGCGCGAACAGATCCTCTGCGCAAAGCGGCGTTTCGTCGACAGCGAACTCGGGCCGCCAGCGCAGATAGACGACAGCCCTGCCATGCGGCGGCAGATTCAGCGGCACGTGCGCGGCTGCTTTCGTGCCGCCGTCGCGCCGGATCGCGTCGCCATCGCCGTGCACGAGGTAATCGTTGAAGCCGTCCTTGAATGGGCCGTCGGCGTCCGTGTTGAAATGGCGCCTGACGTTCGTATCGTTCTCGCAGAACAGCCATTCGAGCACGGTCGTATCCGGCGACCATGCCGTCACGATGATCGGTTCATGTCCCGGATGCGTGCCGAGCAGACGCGTGACGTCATGCACGGTTTCCTTCGTGAGCCTGGGACGCTCGTCCGTCTCTTTCCATGACCATTTGTTGCGCGCCCAGATTTGCGGCAGCAGATCGAGCGATGCCGACTCGTCTGCGCGATTCTCGACAGTGACGCGCATCACGATGTCTTCCGGCGTGTTCTTCGCGTACTCGACGGTCACGTCGAAATAACAGAGGTCGTCGAACACGCCCGTATCGAGCACTTCGTATTCGGGCAGGTCCGCGCCGCGCCGCCCGTTCTCTTCGACGAGATCCTGATACGGAAACGCGGCATGCGGGTACTTGTAGAGCATCCGCATATACGAATGCGTGGGCGTACCGTCGAGATAGAAGTACAGTTCCTTGACGTCTTCGCCGTGGTTGCCTTCCTGGTTCGTGAGACCGAACAGACGTTCCTTGAGGATGGGATCGGCGCGATTCCACATCGCGATCGACACGCACCAGTTCAATGTGTCGTCGCCGAAGCCTGCGATGCCGTCTTCGCCCCAGCGGTAGGCGCGGCTGCGCGCGTGATCGTGCGGGAAGTAGTCCCACGCGGTGCCGTTGGGACTGTAGTCTTCGCGCACCGTGCCCCACTGACGCTCGCTCAGATACGGACCCCAACGCTGCCATCGCGAGCATTCGCCGGAATGCAGGCGAATCCCTTCGACCGTGGCAAGCAGATTTCCAGCGCGCAGCGGAGGCATGGCAGCGTCCTCGTCTCTCGGGTGACGGTGGGTGTCACATCGTAGCGCGGAATGGATCAGTCGCGTCGGGCAGCGGGCAGTTCCACCGGGTCCGCTTCGCCCAGCAACACCCCCATCCGCAACCGCTCACCCAGCGACCACGCCTGAAACGGCGTACCGCCCGGCGCATGTGGCGCATCGCCATCCGCGACTTCGGGCAGATGGTCGAGGCCCGCGCGATCCAGATGCGCATCGAGCGGCGCGAGAAAACGCGTACGCGCCGCGCTGCGCGCCTCACTGTCGGGACGTTGCACGCGCAGCCATGCTTCGACGAACGGCCCGAGCAGCCAGGGCCACACGGTCCCTGGTGATACGCACCATCGCGCTCGAGTGGCCCGCCCGCATAACGCCCGCGATACGCGCGATCTTCCGGCGACAGCGTGCGCAACCCGAGCGGCGTCAGCAAATGCGCTTCGACCTGCGCAACGACATCCCGCGCCGTCGCGCCTTCGACGAGCGCAAACGGCAAACCGCCCACGGCGAAGATCTGATTGGGCCGTATCGAACGATCGACGGCACCTTGCACATGATCGACATCGACGTTATCGAACAACGCGCCTGTTTGCGGATCGACAAAGCGCTGCGCAAACGATGCCGCCGCACGCATGGCCGCTTCGTCCCAGCGCGCATTCCACTGCGCAGCGATGCGCAACGCGTTGAACCACAGTGCCTGCACTTCGACGGGCTTGCCGATACGCGGCGTCACGACCCAGTCGCCGACCTTCGCATCCATCCACGTCAGTTGCACGCCCGGCACGCCGGCGCGCAGCAAACCATCGTCGTCGACGCGTATGCCGTAACGCGTGCCTTGCGTATAGCCGGACAGAATCGTTTCGACGGCCTCATGCAGCCGTTCTTGCGTCGTGTTCGACGCGTGCCCCGTCGCCAGATAGTCATGCACAGCGATGACAAACCACAGCGACGCATCGACCGAGTTGTACTCCGGCTCGTCGCCGTAATCGGGAAAGCGGTTGGGACACATGCCCTGCGAGATCGTGCCCGCCCATGCGAGCAGAATCGATTCGGCTTCCGCATGCCGCCCCGTCGCGATCAGCAGACCGCGTATCGCGATGAACGTATCGCGGCCCCAATCGGTGAACCACGGAAAGCCCGCGAGGATCGTGCGGCCCGACGAGCGCGCGACGACATACGCATCGGCGGAACGATGCAAACGGGAAGCGAAGCTCGCTCTGCGCGCGGCTTCCGTTTCTGCCAGCGCGTTCGCATGATCGAGTGCCGCTCGCGAAGTGTCATTCGACATACCCGCGCTCCATACCGTCACAGCTGCGCCGGCAAGCAGATCGAACGTGAAGACGCCAGGCGTCGCGAGGTCTTCCGTAAAGTCGAGGCCGCGCTCACGTTCGCGCAGGTAACAGAAGTTGCGATACCAGTCGGGCGCATGTTCGTATGTGCCGTTCATCAAGACGCGAACGGCAGGCAGATCGCGATACGGCCGCCATTGCACGCATGCGCCATCGATCGCAGCGGAGAAATCGAAAGCACCGTTCTCGTGATGCAGCGCGTGATAGTCGCGACCCGACAGCAACGGACGAACATGCAATGTGAAAGCGCCGGCGCGTTGCGCGCCGTCAACGAATTCGATGCGCCAGCGCAGCACCGTTTCGCATGTTTGCTTCGCGACGAACAGTTCCGCAACCACGCTCGTGTCGTCGTCGATCCGGAATCGCCATGTCGGCCAACGCGCCGTGTCGAACGACGTCAGACTTGCAGCGATGTCCGGATAGACGATATCGGGCGCATAGCGCTGCATCGTCAGCGGATATCGTGCGCCGTTCGCTTCGAGCCACGCCTCGATCCCGTTGACGAGCACCACGCGGCCCGACGGAGGCCGCGTTGCCGTCAGCAGCAGCGCGTGATAGCGGCGCGTGCGCAGCATGCCCACCGTGCCCGACGCGAAGCCGCCAAAGCCATCGGCTTCGAGCCACTCGTCTTCCAGACGTTCGATATCGAAGGGAGAGTCGACGCGTGTCATCGCTGGTGCCGCCGTACGCCGGCGGCCGGGATCAGGACAGCCGACAGATTAGCGGCTCGCGCATGAAATGTCTTGCGCGCCAATACGATTCATAGCGCAGGCTGCGCCGCGGATGGCTCATCGGAAGCCGACGGCGCGCCCGTTGCCCGTGCATCGATCTGAATGGGCAGCACGGCCCGCACTTCCAGGCCCCCGCCCTCGCGCGCATGAAACTCCAGCGTGCCGCCGTGCAAGCGCGCGATGCGCTCGACGATAGCAAGTCCCAGCCCCGTGCCGCCCGTCTTTCCATGCGCATTCTTGCCGCGCTGGAACGGCGCCTTGAGCCGCTCGAGTTCTTCCGCGCTCAGGCCTTTGCCGCGATCGCCGACGGCCACAACAATCGCGTTTGTATCCGCCCATGTTCGGACGGCGAGTCCCGTTTGCCCATAGACGACGGCGTTCTGCATCAGGTTCATCACGAGCCGCATCATCGTGATCGGCCTGAACGCGTGCTCGGGCAACTCGCCCAACTGCAAATCGAATTCATGCCCGAGCCCTGCAAAGTCCGCGGCCAACTGGCTGATCAATCCGTTCAGATCGCCCCGTTGCGGCGTTTCGCGCTCGCCGCTGCCCGCATAGTCCATGAACTGCTGCAGGATCGTATCGATCTGATCCAGATAGGACTCCGCCGCGCCGACAAATGCTTCGTCGCCGTTGGTGTCGCTCGCCATCGCCATGGCGAGACGCAGCTTCGTCAACGGCGTGCGGATGTCGTGCGAAATGCCCGCGAGCATCAGCGCACGCGTCGCTTCCGCCTGCTGCAGCGCCTGCGTCATCTGGTTGAATGCGCCGCTCACCTGCGCGATTTCCGTCGGGCCGTCGACGGGCAGCGGCGGCGGCGTCTCGCCCGCGCTCACGCGCCGCGCCGCCTGCGCCAGCTCGCGCAGCGGACGGTTCAGGTAAGCCTGCAGCGCGAAACCCGTCAGCGCGGCGAGCACGCCGAGTCCGATCGACAGCAGCACGGCCGTCAGCATGCCGCCGCCCTGTGCTTCCTCGGGCACCTCCAAGCCGATCCAATAGGGCGTGGCGGCTACGTGCATGCGTATCCACATGCGCGGATGCGGCGAGCCTTGCCAGCGCACTTCCGTGCCAGGCGGCAGATAGCGATGCAGCGTTTCCAGAAACGTCACCAGCTGAGATGTGCGGTAGAACGCGAGCACGCGAATATGCGGCTCCAGGACGGCCTCGGCGGGCGGCTCGCTGCGCGCGTCGAGCCGTGCGACGAGTGTCTCGCGAGCGTTCTCGGGCGAGGCCGTCAGCGCGTTGTCCAGCGTCTTGATGTACGTGCCGAACACGGCTGCCGCCCGTTCGACGCGCGGCTTCTGCACGTAGTGAACCAGCACGCTCAATGCACAGACCTGACTGAACGCCACCAGCACGATCAGCAGCGCGATGTTGCGCCCAAGCACGCTGCGCGGCAGCACATACCGCAACACGCGCGCGCTCATGCTTCGACGTCGGCAACGAGCATATAGCCGACGCCCCACACGGTCTTGATGAAACGCGGCTTCGACGGATCGTGTTCGATTGCCTGCCGCAGACGCAGAATCTGCACGTCGATGCTGCGGTCGAGCGCATCGTGGTCGCGCCCCCGCGCACGCGCGATCAGGTTGTCGCGGCTTACCGCGCGATTCGGCGACGCAGCAAGCGCGGTGAGCAGCAACATCTGCGCCGAATGCAGTTCGATGGGATCGTCCTGACGATACAGGCACTGTTTGCCGACATCGAGCCGGAAATCGCCGAAACGCAGCGACTGTGTCGTGATGGTCGGATCGTTCGACGCGATTTTCTGGCGGCGCAGCAGCGAATTGATACGCGCGACCAGTTCACGCGGCAGGAAGGGCTTCGCGAGGTAATCGTCGGCGCCCGTTTCCAATCCGATCACGCGATCGAGCGGATCGCCCTTGGCCGTGAGCATCAGGATGGGCAGCGTATGCCCTTCCGCCCGCAGTTTCGCGCAGATCTGCAGGCCGTCTTCTTCGCCGATCATCAGATCGAGCACGAGCAGGTCGTAGGGCTCGCGCTGCAGATAGCGCTCGAGCCGCTTGCTGTTCTCGACGGCGCGCACTTCAAAGCCATGTCCGCTCAGGAAGCGCTGCAGCATGTTGCGAAGTTCCGCTTCGTCGTCGAGCACGATGATGCGGGCGGGTCGGTCCATGCAAGACTCCTTCGTCGCTCATGCGACTGGCCATACTGCAAACAGTGTAGCTTCATGCCGACCCGTTTTAATGTCAGTGCGAACCCGCTCGCTGCGCCATGAATGCCTCGATCTGCGCGAGCGTCACATAGCCCTGCTTCTGCGTGTCGATCTCGGCGAAATACTGCGCGACGCGTGGCATGCCCGTCTGCGCCTGAGCCAGCGTCAGCTTGCCGTCGTGCGTCGTATTGGCAGCCGCAAAGCGCTCCTGCAGTTGCGACATCATGCGCTCCATGCGCGGCGACGCGGACATCGGTTGCGGCGCCGTCTGGGCCATCGCGCCCGTCGATGCAATGCACAAAGCAAGAATAGCGATCAGCTTTTTCATTTCCCATCTCCATCGTTTCATTCAACTTCTTCGCTACGTGTTGTTGCGATTCGTCGTTGGCGAAGCGAATTCTGGTTGCCCGGCGCAGAGATGGCAATTTCAAAGTTATGTCGCGATATGTCAGTGCTTTGCGCGTTATTCGCCGCACGTTCGAGGACGATGCATCGCAGGTTCCGCAGCATGCGCTTCAAGTATGAGCGTGCTTTTTCCGACATCGAATGAAACAGGTTATCGCTGTCCTTCGGCATGAGCGCTGCGTATCGTTTGCACGTCGGCGGCAACGTTCCGGACTTCACCCGCATCCGCCGATGTCCGCTTCAGGAGTTTCATGTGAACATTCGCTCTGCCTATACGTCTGCGATCGCCGCCATGGGGATCGCCTGTTCGACCAGCGCCTTCGCGGGCACGGTCTTCGTTCATGCCGCCTATGTGCCCGCCGCGCTGTATGTGCCTGCGCGCACGCTCTACTACGTGCCGCCGCAACCGCATTACGCGGTGCCCGTCGTGCCCGCCGCGCCTGTCGTACCGTATGTCGCCGTCGTGCCGCCACCCGGGCCCGCGAAGCCCTTGCCCTACGCGACGGTCGCCGTGCCTGTCGTCGCGGCGCCCGCCTACGCCGTCGTGCCGGCGCGGAACGTCGTGTATGCGCAACCCGTTGCAGCCGCTCCCGTCGTCATCGCGCGCTGAGCACAGTCATGACGCCCTTCGTGCGGCGATTCACTTGATCTTTGCAGAGGTGCGTCCAACAATGAAACCTCTGTCGTCGCAACATTCACCGACTTTCGACTCGCATCACGGAGGGCCCCATGCCGGAGATCGAAAAGGACAAGGTCATCGCCGTGCTGAACCAGATACTCGAATCCGAGCTGGCAGGCGTGGTTCGCTATACGCACTACTCTTTTCTCGTGTTTGGCTTTGGCCGTATTCCCATCGTGTCGTGGCTGCGCCAGCAGGCTGACGAATCGCTCGCGCATGCGCATCTGGCGGGCGAATGGATCACGACGCTCGGCGAGTATCCGTCGCTCGGCATCGGGCAACTGCTCGATTCGCATACGACGGATATCGCGTCCATCCTGCGCGAATCGCTGACGGCGGAAGAAGTCGCGCTCGGTCTCTATCGCGATCTGCTCGCACTGGTGAAGGACCGCTCCGTTGCGCTCGAAGAATATGCACGGCAGATGATCGCCACCGAAGAGATGCATGCGGGCGAAGTCGACAAGATGCTGCGCAAGCCAGGCACAGTTGCGACATCGGGCGAGCGCGGCGCCGCGCATTAGATACGCCGTTGCTGTAAGGGCGCGATCGCACGCCGACGCGACGCGCTCAATTGTCAAATCCTTCCCCGCAGCGATATTCGCTCGCTCACCGAATCGTTCGTCTATCTGCTGCTTCTCTATCTGACGACAAGCGCTGCATGTATCAGAACGTGATGCATGCGGCGCTTGCTTCATGCAGCACGCGCGCCGCATTTAACGTTTGCCGATCGCGACGCGCGTTAAATCCCCAAAGCTTCCGCAAGCATGATCGCGTTTGCAACGACCCATGCTAGGCTATGCGCGGCATCAGGCTGTTGAATTCTGCATCCGCTGTTTCGTTCGTAGTCCGCGCAGGCAACACAGGGTGGATAGATGATCGATGACGTCAATGCCAGTTTCAGTTGCAGTCGCTCGCACAGACTTTCATGCCTGGCGTTATGCCGCTCTTCCGTCCGTGAGTCCGGCGCGCATTGTCTTTCGATCACCTCTTCTGTCGCCATTCTGAGCGCGGCGTTAGTGTCGCTGTCCGGCTGCATGGTCGGCCCCGATTACCGCACGCCTGCCCCGCCCGCCACCGAAACCTATACGCCCACGCCGTTACCCGATCAGACGGCAGCGTCGCCGGGCGCATCGGGTGTGCCCCAGCAGTTCGTCGCCGGGCAGGATATTCCTGCGCAATGGTGGACGCTCTTTCATTGCGAGCCGCTCGACGCGCTGATCCGCGAAGCGCTCGCCAACAGTCCGAATGTCGCTGCGGCGCAGGCCGCATTGCGGCAGGCGAGCGAGAACTACCGCGCGGAAGTGGGCAGCGCGCTGTATCCGTCCGTCGACGCGAAGCTCAACGCCACACGCGAGAAGTTCAACGGCGTCACGTTCGGCCAGCCCGGACTCACGGAAGAACTGAATCTGTATAACGCGTCGGTGAACGTCTCGTACAACCTCGATGTGTTCGGCGGCTCGCGGCGCGAACTCGAATCGCTGCGCTCGCAGATCGATTACCAGAGCTATCAGTTGCAGGCTGCGTATCTCGCGCTGTCGGCAAACATCGTGACGGCGGCAGTCAAGCAGGCGTCGCTGCGCGAGCAGATCGACGCCACCGAGCGCATTGCCGCCGACGAAGCCTCGCAGCTCAACGTGTTGCGCAAGCAGTTCGATCTGGGCGGCGTGGGCCGCACGGCCGTGCTCTCGCAGGAAACGTTGCTCGCGCAAACACGCGCGACACTGCCGCCGCTGCGCCAGTCGCTCGATCAGACGCGGCATCAGCTCGCCGTGCTCGCGGGCAAGCCGCCGGGCGACACGGGCGTGCCGGAATTCAGGCTGTCGATGTTCACGCTGCCGCAGAGTCTGCCCGTGAGCCTGCCTTCGTCGCTCGTGAAGCAGCGCCCCGACATACTCGCCGCCGACGCCACCTTGCATCAGGCAAGCGCCCAGGTCGGCGTGGCGACGGCGAACATGTATCCGCAGATCACGCTCTCCGCGAGCTATGGCCCGCAAGCGCTGACGCCCGCAGGCCTGCTCAAGTACGCCGACATGATCTGGAGCATCGGCGCGGGCATCACGCAACCGATCTTTCACGGCGGCCAGTTGAGCGCGCAAAAGCGCGCGGCCGAAGCCGCCTTCGATCAGGCCAACGCGCAATACCGGCAAACCGTATTGCTCGCGTTCCAGAACGTCGCCGATACGCTGCGCGCGCTCGAACACGATGCGACGGGCCTCGCCGCGCAAACGGACGCATGGCGCGCGGCCAGCGCTTCGCTCGATCTGACGCGCGGCCAGTTTCGCGTCGGCGGCGTCAGCTATCTGGCGCTGCTCGACGCGCAGCGCCAGTACCAGCAGACCGTCGTGAACCTCGCGCAGGCGCAGGCCGCGCGCTATGCGGATACCGCGGCGCTGTTCCAGGCGCTCGGCGGCGGCTGGTGGAACAACACGACGACAGGCCAGGCTGCGCCCGTCGCCACGCCGCAGTGATTCTTTCTGCAATAACGGTATCGCGCATGCGATGAGACGCAGCGCAACCGGACAGGTTTGTGCATCAGTTTGCCGTGCAAGGACATGACGATGACGACGAAAAGACCGATGGCAAAGCGGATGATCATCATGCTGATCTGCGTGGGCGTGCTGCTCGGCGGGCTGGTCGGCTTCAACCTCTTCAAGGCGCACATGATCAGGAAGTTCATGGCGAGCAATGCCGTGCCCGCCGCGACGGTCACGTCCGCCGTCGCGCGGTATCAGCAGTGGCAACCGCAACTGTCGGCCGTCGGCAGCCTGCGCGCGGTGCGCGGCGTCGACGTGACGACGGAGGTGGCCGGGCTCGTGCGCGAGATTCCATTCAGTTCGGGACAGGAAGTGAAAGCAGGACAGGTGCTCGTGCGCCTGAACGACGACTCGGACCGCGCACAGCTCGCCTCGCTGCAAGCGGCCGCGGAACTCGCGCAAACCGTCTACAAACGCGACAAGGCGCAGTTCGACATTCAGGCCATTGCAAAGGCACAGCTCGATGCCGACGCCGCCGACCTCAAGAGCAAGCGCGCGCAGGTCGATCAACAGGCCGCGCTGGTCGACAAGAAAACGATCCGCGCGCCGTTCGCGGGACGCGTCGGCATCACGACGGTCAATCCCGGCCAGTACATCAATCCCGGCGACGCCATCGTCACGCTGCAGGCCATCGACCCGATCTACGCCGACTTCTATCTGCCGCAGCAGCAGCTCGGGCAATTGCAGGTGGGACAAAGCATCGTCGTGGATACGAATGCGTATAGCGGCCGCACGTTCGACGGCAAGATCCGCTCGATCAATCCGCGCGTCGACAACACCACGCGCAACGTGCAGATCGAAGCGAGCGTCGACAACCGCGAGCGCAAGCTGCTGCCCGGCATGTATGCGAACGTAAAGATCGACGCGGGCAACCAGGAGCGCTATCTGACGCTGCCGCAAACCGCCATCACGTACAACCCGTACGGCGCGACCGTGTTCGTCGTCAAGCCGGGCGAACATAAGGACGCGCAAGGCAAGATCATGCCCATCGCGCAGCAGGTGTTCGTCACGCCGGGACCGACGCGCGGCGATCAGGTCGCAATTCTGAAGGGCATCGCGGAAGGCACGCAGGTCGTGACGAGCGGGCAGCTGAAACTGAAGAACGGCACGCCGCTCGTGATCGACAACCGCGTGCAGCCCGCGGACAGCCCGAACCCGACGCCTCAGGAACAATAAGGGGCCGCCGATGAAATTCACCGACATCTTCATCGAACGGCCCGTGCTCGCATCCGTTGTGAGCCTGCTGATTCTCGTGCTCGGCCTGCGTGCGCTGTCGACGCTCAAGGTCAGCGAGTATCCGCAGACGGAAAACGGCGTCGTCACGATCATGACGTCCTACTACGGCGCGAGCGCCGACACGATGGCGGGCTTCATCACGCAGCCGCTCGAATCGGCGATTGCACAGGCGCAGGGTATCGACTACATGTCGTCGACGAGTACGACGGGCGTCTCGACGATCACGGCGACGCTGCGCCTGAACTACGACTCGAACCGCGCGCTGACGGAGATCAACACGCAGATCGCGTCGGTGCGCAACCAGTTGCCGCCGCAGGCGCAGCAACCCGTGCTGACCGTGCAGGTCGGCCAGACCACCGACGCGATGTACATGGGCTTCTACAGCGACGTGCTGCCGAGCAACAACGTCACCGACTATCTGCTGCGCGTCGTGAAGCCCAGGCTCGACTCGGTACAGGGCGTGCAGACGGCGGAGATTCTCGGCGGACGTCAGTTCGCGTTGCGCGCGTGGCTCGATTCCGCGAAGCTCGCCGCGCACAACGTCACGGCCTCCGATGTCTTCACTGCCCTCGGCAATAACAACTATCTGGCCACACTGGGCACGACCAAAGGCCAGATGATCAGTGTCGACCTGAATGCGGGCACCGATCTGCACTCCGTCGAAGACTTCAGGAAGCTGGTCGTCAAGCAGAAGAACGGCGCGATCGTGCGCCTCGAAGATGTCGGCAATGTCGTCCTCGGCGCGGACAGCTACGACTTTAACGTCGCGTTCAGCGGCAAGCGCTCGGTGTTCATCGGTATCAAGGTCGCGCCGGACGCGAACGTGCTCGATGTCGCGAAGCGCGTGAAAGCGATCTTTCCCGATCTGCAGAAGCAGTTTCCGACGGGCATGACGGGCGACATCGTCTACGATGCGACGGACTTCATCAATACGGCCATCGAGGAAGTGGTCAAGACGCTCGTCGAAGCGCTGCTGATCGTGACCGTCGTGATCTTTCTGTTTCTCGGCAGCTTCCGCGCGGTGATCGTGCCCGTGATCGCGATGCCGCTGTCGCTGATCGGCACATTCTTCGTCATGCAGCTGCTCGGCTACTCGATCAATTTGCTGACGCTGCTCGCGCTCGTGCTCGCGATCGGGCTGGTCGTGGACGATGCGATCATCGTCGTCGAGAACGTCGACCGGCATATGAAAGAGGAAGGCAAGCAGCCATTCGAAGCGGCGCTGATCGCCGCGCGCGAACTCGGCGGACCGATTCTCGCGATGACGGTCGTGCTGATCGCCGTGTATCTGCCCATCGGCTTCCAGGGCGGACTGACGGGTGCTCTCTTCACCGAGTTCGCGTTCACGCTCGCGGGTGCCGTGGCCGTTTCGGGCGTGATTGCGCTGAGCCTGTCGCCCATGATGTGCTCGCGCTTTTTCCGCATGGATCAGGAGTCCGGGCGTTTTGCGCGTTTCGTCGACCGGCAGTTCGAGCGCGTGCACCGCGGCTATGCGCGTCTGTTGCATTCGATGCTCGACACGTGGCCCGTATTCATCGTGATGGGCGCGCTGCTGTTGTGCGGCACCGTGTATCTGTTCATGACGTCGCAATCGGAACTCGCGCCGCAGGAAGACCAGGGCATCGTGCTGTCGCAGATCCAGGGGCCGCCCAATGCGACGATCCAGCAGATGCAGACCTACGCGGACCAGGTGTTCGACATCTCGAAGGGCTTGCCTGAGTACTCGCAGATGTTTCAGTTGACGGGCGCGCCGACGCTGAATCAGGGCATCGGCGGCGTGCTGTTCAAGACGTGGGACAAGCGCAAGAAAAACGCGACGCAGCTGCAGCAGGAGTTGCAGCAGAAGTGGAACGGCATCGCGGGCGCGCGCGTGGCGGCGTTCCAGTTTCCGCCGTTGCCGGGTGCTCAGGGCTTGCCCGTGCAGTTCGTGATCAGCACGACGGAGCCATTCGAGAACCTCAACGAAGTGTCGCAGACGGTGCTGCAAAAAGCGCGTGAAAGCGGGATGTTCTTCTTCGTCGATAGCGACCTGAAGATCGACAAGCCGGAGAGCGTGCTGGTGGTGGATCGCGACAAGGTGGCGTCGCTCGGTCTCTCGCAAAGCGATGTCGGTCAGACGCTGGGCGCGGCGCTTGGCGGCAACTACGTGAATTACTTTTCGATTGCGGGCCGCTCGTACAAGGTGATTCCGCAGGTGTTGCAAACGGACCGGCTGAATCCGTCGCAAGTGCTCGACTATTATTTGCGCACGCCGGATGGCAGCGTGATTCCTGCATCGACGGTAACGCATCTGAAGCAGAACGTCGTGCCTGAATCGATCAATCACTTCCAGCAGTTGAATTCGGCGACCATTTCTGGCGTGATCGCACCGGGCATTTCGCAGGGCGAAGTGCTCGACTTCCTGCGCAAGGCCACGACCGATGCGGCACCGACGGGGTACAGCGCGGACTATTCAGGCCTGTCGCGGCAGTTCGTGCAGGAGTCGGGCGGCTTCGTCATCACGCTGATGTTCGCGACGATCATTGTGTTTCTGGCGCTTGCCGCGCAGTTCGAGAGTTTTCGTGATCCTGTTGTGATTCTTGTGTCTGTGCCGATGGCTTTGTTTGGTGCGCTGATCTTCATCAATATGGGGTTGTCGACGCTGAATATTTATACGCAGGTCGGGCTTGTCACCTTGATGGGGCTTGTCAGCAAGCACGGTATCTTGATCGTGCAGTTTGCTAATGAATTGCAGCGGGCCGGGCGTAGTAAACGCGAGGCGCTGGAAGAGGCGGCTGCCGTGCGCTTGCGGCCTATTCTGATGACTACCGCTGCTATGGTGCTCGGGGTTCTGCCTTTGGTCATCGCCTCCGGCGCCGGCGCAGCTGGACGTAATGCCATGGGGCTCGTTATTTTTTCCGGGCTTTCTATTGGGACTTTGTTCACTCTGTTTGTTGTGCCAGCGATGTATATGTTTCTGGCTGCAGATCATCATCGGGATCGTGGGCATTCTTCCGTCACGGTTTGATGTGGTTGCTGGGGTGGCATCCGCGAATTCGTGGCTCGCATATGCGATTTCGTGGCGGGCATCCGCGAATTCGCGTCGGTGCTTCAGGCGTTGCCCCTGTGCGGGGCGGCACTTACTTTCTTTGCCCCCGCAAAGAAAGCAAAGAAAGCGGGCTAACACCGCCAATCCTTGTGTTTGCCTGCGGGCCCCCAGCGGGTCCCGCACTCCACACGGCATCGCACTGTCTTATGCCCGTTGCCAGCGTGCTAACTGCAGCCTCACCCGCTTCGCATGCCCGCGTCACAGGCCGCATTACCAGAAAGTCCACGGCCGCCCAGGTGGCAAACGGTGTGTAGGCCGTCGCGACGCAAGTGCACCACTCCGGACTGAAAAGCGGGATCGGTGTCGTAGAAGCGCGAACGCGTAAGGTGCGACAAGCTACACACCGTTTGCCACCTGGGCGGCGCAGACGAGTCGCTGCCGCGGGCTGCGCTACGGGTGACTGGAGTGGGGGATGCGCCTGTTGAAGGCGCTGGCAACGGGCGTAGGACAGTGGGGTTGCCGTGTGGAGTGCGGGACCCGCTGGGGGCCCGCAGGCAAACACAAGGATTGGCGGTGTTAGCCCGCTTTCTTTGCTTTCTTTGCCGCTGCAAAGAAAAGTAGGTGCCGCCCCGCACAGGGGCAACGCAAGAAGTACAGATGCAAAATCGCGGATGCCATCATAAAGAGGCAAAATACCGCCAAAGCGTCGCAGACAAAAACCCCCAGGGAGCACACACATGTTCAGCACCGCGTTATTTTTAACGGCCGCCGGAGTCGGCCTTGCAGTCGCGGCTCCTGTCGGCCCGATGGGCATGCTCTGCATCCGCCGTACGCTCACGGACGGCTCCCGCGCGGGCCTAGCGATCGGCTTCGGCATCGCAGCCGGCGACGCATTCTACGGCCTGATAGCAGCGCTGGGCCTCGTCAGTGTGTCGCACTTCATGCTGGCCTACGACAAACCGCTGCATATCATCGCCGGACTTTTCCTCCTCTACCTCGGCATCCGCACGATGCTGCAAAAAGTCCCCGCAGACAGCGCCAATAACAACGAGAGCAACGGCAAACTCGCAAACATAGGCCACGCAGGCGCATTAAAAGCCTTCGCCAGCGCTTTGCTGCTCACCCTCACTAATCCGCAGACGGTCATCATGTTCGCCGCGCTCTTCACGACGCTCGCGCCGCGCGGACCATTCTCGTCGAGCGTCGCACTCACGACAGTGTTCGGCGTGTTCTGCGGATCGATCGCGTGGTGGTGCTTCCTGGTGACAGCCGTGTCGCTCGCGCGCCACGCGATCGGTCACAAGCTGCGCGTGATCATCGACCGCATCGCGGGCCTCGCGCTCGCAGCGTTCGGCATCGTCGAAATCAAACGCGCGATCTGACCGCCATCCATCAGGCGCGCGCAGACCGCGCGCGCCACAATCCGTCGAGCGAATACAGCGCAAGTGCAATCCAGATCGCGCCATAGCCGATCAGCTGCGTCTGCCCAAACGGCTCGCGATAAATCAGCACGCCAATCAGCAGTTGCAAAGAAGGCGTCACGTACTGGATCAGCCCGAGCATCGATAGCGGAATGCGCCGCGCGCCCGCCGCAAACAGCAGCAGCGGCACAGCCGTGATCGGCCCGGCGAGCGCCAGCAGCACCTTCACGCCGACGGACGCCGCGCCGAACCCGCTCTCCCCGTGCGACGACGCAAAGAACAGATACAGCACGGCGACAGGAAACAGCAGCACCGTTTCGAGCGTCAGCCCTTCAAGTGCGCCCAGCTGCGCCGTCTTGCGCAACAGGCCATAGCCCGCGAAACTGAACGCGAGTGCCAGGCTGATCCACGGCGGATGGCCGTTCTGCCACGTGAGGTACAGCACGCCGCCCGCAGCGATCGCCACGGAAACCCACTGCACGCGCCGCAAACGCTCGCCGAGAAACGCGAGGCCAAACAGCACGTTGATCAGCGGATTGATGAAATACCCAAGGCTCGCCTCGACGATGTGCCCGGCGTTGACGGCCCAGATATAGATGCCCCAGTTCGTCGACAGCAGCAGCGCACTCGCGGCGAAGCGCGCGAGCAGCCGGCGATCGCGCAGCACAGGCGCAATCCACCGCCACTGCTGCCGCAGCGTGAGCACGATGAAGAGAAACAGCATCGACCACACCATGCGGTGCGCGAGCATCTCCACCGGCGAGATCTGATGCAGCGACTTGAAATAGACGGGAAACAATCCCCATAGAGTGAACGCGAGCAATGCGTAGGCGACGCCGGGATTCATTTTTATCGGTCTGCGGAAGAAGAAACGCGGGAAAGCGCGCAGGAAAACATTCGGGAACAGCACCCGCCGAAGCGGCTGAGACGAGACGCGGGCAGCGCGGCTGACAGCCTGCGGGCGCCCTATCCCACTGACTGCGCGGCGCACCGTGCACCACACTGCGGCGCCCAAAACAGCTATTGTAAGCCGACTGTCGGGACAACCCGGATGCCGGGCATCGGCTTGCAATCGTACGCGGCAGCGCCGGTTTTGCGACAATAGCGGTCTTTCGCCGCGCCGCCGACCGTCGTCCGCCTGACTCGACTGACGAATGAAGCCCGGGCGCGGCGCCCTGGCGACAGTACCGGCAAGCTTGCCCGCAACCTTTTACGACCGTCCGCGGTCCGCGCAATGGCACTTCCCCACATCGATCTCCTGTATTCCGCGTCCGGTCTCTTCGTCGGCTTTCTGGTTGGGCTGACGGGCGTCGGCGGCGGCTCGCTGATGACGCCGATCCTCGTGCTGCTCTTCAACGTCCATCCCGCGACGGCCGTCGGCACGGATTTGCTGTATGCCGCCGCGACCAAGGCGACGGGTACGCTCGTGCATGGAGTGAAGGGGTCGATCGACTGGCAGGTGACCTTGCGTCTCGCCGCGGGCAGCGTCCCCGCCGCCACGCTCACGCTGATCCTGCTGCACCGCTACGGAATGAGTTCGACGCGCGGCGGGCATCTGATCTCCGTCGTGCTCGGCGTGGCGTTGCTCATCACGGCCATTGCGCTGGTGTTCCGGCCGCAGCTGACGGCATTCGCGGCTGCGCGCAAGCGCGCGACGGGCCAGGGCAGCACGCTCGCGCTGACGATGCTGACGGGCGCCGTGCTCGGTGTGCTGGTATCGCTGACGTCGGTCGGCGCAGGCGCGATCGGCGTCACGGTGCTTCTGCTGCTCTATCCGATGCTGCCGACCATGCGCATCGTCGGCTCCGATATCGCGCATGCCGTGCCGCTCACGCTCCTTGCGGGGGCAGGCCACTGGCTGCTCGGCTCCATCGACTGGTCGATGCTGCTGTCGCTTCTGGTCGGCTCGCTGCCGGGCATCGTGATCGGCAGCTATCTCTCGTCGAAAGCGCCCGAAAAGCTGCTGCGCAATCTGCTCGCCGCCACGCTGACGCTCGTCGGCGTGAGGCTCGTGATTGCCTGACGACGGCTGGCACTTAAGCCGGCCGCGAGCAGCGGATCATTTGAAGAAGCGGCAGTTCAGGTCGGTCTCGAACTGGCGCACCCAGTGTCCCGCCGTATCCTCGTGATATGACTGCGCCCAGCCGCCGCGCCGTATCGTCAGAAGCCGCGACTGATGCGAGCAGTCGTCGGGATCGTCGATCGCGCTGATATCGAAATGCGTGGGCGCGAAACCGTGACGCGCGCACACCAATTCGAACGCCGCGCGTTCGCCGATGGGAAGATCGGTGTATGTGAAGCGGGTCGTGTTCATAGCCGTCTCGGGCAAACATCGATAGCTTCACAGTACCGTACCCGACGGGTGAAGAGTGTGTCACGGCGCACAAAAACTTGGGTCCGTCGCGTATGGACGTGGCACGCCCCGTCGTGGCGCATTCCGCGCGGCGGGTGTCATGCGCGCGTCGCACAGTCCGCCGCCTTTCTGCTGCCAGAAACGGCGGACCGCGCGACGCGCTGCTCCTCAGCTGGACACCCGTGCGCACTCACATGTCGGCGCAAATCACCTGGGCACGTTCACTGCCCCCGCCGCGACCTGTATCGCGTTCGACCCCGGGCTCATCGAAATGGTGGGCAGATTGGCAGTCGTAAGCGCGGGTGCGGAGCCCGCCGTGCCGCCGCGCGGCACGGTGCGGATCACCTGCGAAGGCGGCAGCGGCGCACCGCTCTTCAGGTGATTCCACATCAGGTTCAATGCCTGCACGTTGTAGTAATGCACGGGGATGAAGCGCGTATCGAAGCCGGCCACGCTCAGGAACGCATCGAAGTGCTGGCCGTTCATTACTTCATAGAAAGACAGCTGGCTCTTCGAGCCTTCCGTGATGCTGTTCATTGCCAGGTACGCGCGCGACGCGTGATTCACAGGCACGAGCGCATCGCTGCGTCCCTGCACGATGATGGCCGGCTTGCCGTGCAGGTTCGCATTCACGCGAATTGCATTGACGCTTTGCTGCATGCGCGTATCGCCCGACGTCCATAACGCTCGCAGACACGAGACGCCCGTGAAACTGGCATCGGCCGTGGCGAGACGATGATCCGCGCCGCCCGCGGGCGAGACGTTGTAGACGAGGCTAATGCCGTTGGTGGGCGGCACGCCGTTGCCGAGGCCGAACACGGAGAGCATCGGCGACACGGCAGGCGTGGCCCCCGCGGCGCCCGTCGTTGCGTTCGTCGTTCCGAAGCTGAAGTCGCACAGATTGTCGGTCACGCTCGACTTCGTGTACGCGTTCGCATACGTGACGGCGACGGCAGGCACGGCCTGCGAATCCCACATCGGCGCGTGCAGCACGTCCGAGTCGGCTTCGTAGCCGGCGGCGTGGAGTTTCGCGAGCGCGTCGTTGGCCTGGCTCGGCTCGTCCGCGCCGCTCACGAAGCCGCCCGCCGCCAGCGACGCGCAGCGTGCCGCACGGATCGCCTGAGTCGTCGCGAGGGGCAGCGCCGTCAGATACGGCGCGCCCGCCGCCGCCGTGGCGTCCGCCGCACATGGCTGCAGCAGGTTCGCATAGGTCATGTAGTCGGCGAGCGGCGCGCCCGCTGCGGGAATCGCCACGCCGCCTTCGAACACCTTCGCCGACGACGCCATGTTCAGATTGATCTGCGGCTCGCCGACCACGACGGCCGTGATCCATCCTTGCGTGTCCTGCTCGGCGGCCGCAAGCGATGCGCCGCCGCCGTTGCTGACGGACGCCGCGATCGTCGTGATGCTGCCTGCGCCGTAGCGCACGCCGTGCTGCTGCGCGTTGTTGTTGACGGTCGGCGCGAACTGCTGGTTGAGCGCCCAGTACGCGAACTGGATCGCTTCGAGCGTATCGCGGCCCCAGTCCTGCTCGGGGTTCTGCTGCGAGTGCGCGTGCTTGAACGCGTAGCGGTTCGGAAAGCCGGTGTTGAACGACGCCAGAGCACCCGACGTCACATTCACCGTGAAGAGACTCCTGGTGCCCGCCCCCGTGGCCGTCGACAGCGTGCCGTTCATCAGCGTGACGAGGCCCGTCTCCATCTCTTCTGCGCCGTTGCCGCTGCCCTTGTCGGTGTACGCGACCGCGCAGCCGCGTTTGAGGCCCCACTCGCCCGCCGCCGAAATCGCGCCGTAGACACCGCGCGAACCCGACGACGTCGCCGTGACGATGCAGGGATTGTTCGGATCGAAGGTATTGGGCACCTGGACCATCAAGGTCACGTTCTGCTTGCCACTGCCGTCGTCGGCGTAGGCAAGATATTCGGTGCCTGCGATCTTGCCTTCGCCGAGCGTGTCGTTGCCGTTCAGATCAACGTTGGGTCCCCAGAAGCGCCCGTAGCCGCCATTCGCCGACATGTCGACGAGCGCGCGGTAGTTCGACCAGATCGCGAGCCGGCGCAATTCCGCGGCGCTCGGGCTGGCGGCGTTCGCGAACACGGGCGCCGTCGCGGAACCGAGGCCCGTCTTGCCGAGACCGGCCGTCAGCAGGTCATCGCTGTTGCCGTCGTAGCTCGTCGTGCTGACGCTGCCCGATACGATGAACGAAGGCAGCGCGTTGGTCGTCGGGTCGGGGTGATCGTCGCCGTGGCCACACGCGGCGAGCAGGATCGAGGTCGTGGCGAAGCAGAGTGCAGTGGCAGTACGTCTGAACAACAGTTTCCCTGTCATAGTCGTCTCCATTGTCTTGTTGTCGATTCCGCGTCTTGCCCCGCTGCCTTTCGTCATTGGTTGCGGCGTCATGCAGTTGTCGTGAGGCGGGCTGCGGCGGCTGCTCCAATGCAAGTTTCGAGCCGGTTGACGTCGCCTCGCGGTAGCGTCGTCGCAGCCCTTCAGCGACGCGGATTCGCGGACGATCCAGCACGTCGTGCGTCCGCACGCGCCGTCCCGAACGGGAGACAACGCCTGGCAAGCCGGGCTCGCGGCGTACGCCACGATCGGGCGCCGACGCCCGCCAGGCGTGGCTCGCCCGCCGGATGCGACCGATGTCCACGCGAAGAGACGGCGCTAAGGCACGTCCCGTTTGGTGGAACACGTCGCGGGTGGCGGGCTACGCTCGCCGATCGCTTTCACGCTGAGAGGAGACGCGCATGCCGCACGACGCCGCACAAAACAAAACGGGCCTCCGTTTCGAACGGAAGCCCGCTTGTCATTCTGACCGGTAAGCACGCCGCAATCTGCCGCGTGCCGTCGGTCTCGCGTGCGACTGGCCGCCGCGCGAGCCGGATCGTGCGGCCCGCCCCGGCGCGGCCCGCGCCGCTTATTGCTGCTGGACGTTGATCTTGTTCGTCACCGACGTCACGCCTGCCACGCCCTTCGCGACGTCGCCAGCCTTCTGGATCTGGTCGTTGTCGGGTGCCGTGCCCGTCAGCGTGACTGCGCCGCTACGGGCGCGAACGTTGATCGCCGACACGTCGAGGCCTTGCGCCTTGGCCAGCGCTGCACGGACCTTCTTGCCGAGCGCGCGGTCTTGCTGCTTGACGGCCTTCGGGTTCGCGGCGGGTGCCGTCGCCGTCGTGCCAGTTGTCGTGGAGTCGCTTGCCTGGGCATACGTGTGGCATGCGACGACCATTGCGACAACACCACCCAGTGCCTTCAGAAAATCGACCGATTTCATAACTTCTCCTTTTTGCTTTGGTTTGGACCGCGTTTCACTTGCGGCTTGGTTACGACTGCGGATGGCCCGGTTGCATGCGCGCACGAAGGCGCAACGAGGCAACGGCGAGCCTGGAGCGTTGTCACGGTCTGCGAGAGAGGCATTGGAAGTGGTGACGGCCTGCGCGATCCACCTTGCGCGACGATGCATGACGCCAGCCGTGCGCCGCGCCGTTGGCAGCGTGCCCTGGGCTCTTGAGTACGGCCGGGTCGCGCTGCGCCAACGTCGATTCGCGGCAGCGTTGCCAATGTAATCTAGCCGCGCAAGTTCTGCAAAGGATATCGCGCGTGGCGCACGGCTTCCGGCCACCCTTTTGCGGATCGCATGCGGCGCGCGAAGCGTTGGCTTCCCACATTCTGCAAAGCGCCCCCCACCCTTTCCGGATCGCAAGGAAGGTCACTCGCAGGTCACTCCAGCTCACTCGCAGGTCACTCGCAGCTCACTTTTTGTTACGCGTTTACGGTCCGGCAGGGCCGTCGGACGCGCCGCCGCGCCGTCAATCTCATGTACCATCGGCGCGAATTCATTCATCCGACCGCCTCGCCTTCCCATGAAGCCTTCCGACGGACGTCGACGGGAACGCCCCGCCGATCGCAAGCCGCCCAAGCTCGTCGCCCGTTTCGTGGCGATTTCGTGGCGCGATCTCGCCGTGTCGTTCGGCCCGATCCTGATCATCAGCGCCATTGCGATCTACGTCGCCGTGCGCCTGATCCAGCCTGCCCCGCCCGATACGCTGACGATGGCGGCCGGCCCGAAAGGCAGCACCTTCTGGGTTGCCGCGCAGAAATACAAGGAAGTCCTCGCGCGCAACCGCATCACGCTCAACGTGCTGGAAACGGAAGGCTCGCTCGACAACTACCGGCGGCTGACCGATCCGCACGCGAACGTCGATGTCGGCTTCGTGCAGGACGGCATCGCGCCGTCGAAATCGACGGACGACCTGATGTCGCTTGGCAGCGTCGCGTACGTGCCCGTGGCGATCTTCTATCGCGGCCCGATGGTCACGCTGCTGTCCGAGTTCAGGGGCAAGCGCATCGCGATCGGCATCGAAGGCAGCGGCACGCGCGAACTCGCGTTGCAATTGCTGAAAGCGAACGGCATCACGCCCGACGGCCCGACGAAGCTGCTGCCCCTGTCGGGCGACGACGCCGCCCGCGCGCTGACGGAAGGCAAGATCGATGCAGCGATCCTGACGGGCGACTCCGCGCAGCCGCCCGTCATGGGCAAGCTGTATCGCACGGCGGGCGTGCAGTTCTACGACTTCACGCAGGCGGGCGCGTACGCGAAGCGCTTTCCGTATCTGACGACGCTCGACATGCCGATGGGCTCGTTCGACCTCGGCAAGAACCTGCCATCGACCACGCTGCACATGATCGCGCCGACGGCGGAGCTGGTTGCGCGCGACTCGCTGCATCCCGCGTTGTCTGATCTGCTGATCGAAGCGGCACGCGAGGTGCACGGCAAGGCGACGGCGCTGCAGAAAGCGGGCGAATTCCCCGCCCCGCTCGCGCATGATTTCCCGATCAGCGACGACGCCGCCCGCTATTACAAGTCCGGCAAGGGCTTCCTCTACCGGATGCTACCGTTCTGGCTCGCGAGTCTCGCGGACCGGCTGCTGGTCGTGCTCGTCCCCATCATCGTCGTGCTGATTCCGGGGCTGCGGCTCGTGCCGTCGCTGTATGCGTGGCGCGTGAAGTCGCGCATCTACCGCTGGTACGGCGCGCTGATCGCGATCGAACGCGAGGCGCTCAACGATACCTCGGCGGCCGAGCGCGAGGCGCTCATCGTAAGGCTCGACAGGATCGAGGAATCCGTCAACGGGCTGAAGATGCCGCTCGCGTATGCCGACCAGTTCTACGTGCTGCGCGAGCATATCGGCTTCGTGCGGGCGCGCCTCACGCGCGATTCGGAAGCGGCCGCGGCGCGCGACGCGGGCGCCGCCGCAGGGACGCCGGATGCAGCGGATTCGTCCGGTGCGGGCGCCGTCGGCCGCGCCGAAGCGCGTGCGGCCATGCACGAGGGCCATGCCGCACCCAGCGGCGAGGGCGCAGAGAAGGACTAGGGTCGTGGGCCTCACGACAGGCATTGCCAACACCCGCGCCGGGACAACGCCGCAACGGCATTTCGTCAAATGATGCGCACGGGGCTTGCTCCGCGTAAGATCGAAACAATCAGAACGGGCTGACGCGCGGCATCGCCGACAGCCCGCCGATTCAGGCAACCGGGAGACATCATGACCGATGGCATCGACGCCACGCAGCCACTGTGGTTTTACGACTTTGTCTCACCGTTCTCGTATCTGCTGCTGGAACAGCACGACAAATGGCCTGAACTGCCGTTCGTGCTGACGCCCGTGTTCCTGAACGAGCTATATCGCCACTGGGGCCAGCGCGTCGCCTACGACGTGCCCGCGAAACGCATTTTCACGTACCGGTATGCGCTGTTTCGCGCGGAGCAGCTCGGCATTCCGTTCCGCATGCCGCCGTCGCATCCGTTCGATTCGCTGAAGCCGATGTTGCTGTCGGTCGCGCTCGGCTCCGACCTGCAAACGGTGCGCGAGATTTTCCGCTTCATCTGGCGCGACGGGCGCGATCCGTCGACGGAAGAAGGCTTTGCCGCACTGTGCGAACGCCTGCACGTGTCGAACGGACAGGAATTGATCGAACGCGAGGCGACGCGCGCGCAAATGATGCGCAACAGCGCCGATGCGATCGCGATCGGCGTATTCGGCGTGCCAACGTTCTGGCTGAACAAGCAGTTGTTCTGGGGCGAAGACGCGCTGCCGATGGTGCTGTATTGCGCGCGCACGCCGAACTGGCTCGAATCGAAGGAAGTGAAGCGGATCACGTCGCTGCCGAAGGGCTTGGCGAATACCTGAGCCTGCTTCGGCAAACGGCCACTCCATGATGCAGGCCCGGCGGCCGTGATGCCCGGCATAGGGCACGCACTATGGCCCGCGCAGGGCAAACGGACATAAGGTTATAGCTTCGTACGCGCGTACGGCACGTTCTCCATCGCGAGACGCCGCCCGCGCGGGCATTGCCTGATACAAGCATTCGAAATGCCTTCAACGGGCCTCCCCCGCCCCGCCGATTCATGGATGACGACACCGCCGCTTCACTCGATATCTGGCTCGTGCGTGTGCTGCGCACGCTGCTCGTCGAGCGCAGCGTCACGCAGACGGCGCTGCGGCTGAACCAGACGCAGCCGGCCATCAGCACCGCGCTGCGCAAGCTGCGCGAAACGCTGAACGATCCCATCCTGGTGCGCGGCAAGTCGGGCATGGTGCCGACGGAATACGGCGAGTCGCTGCTTGCATCCGCGCAGAAGGTGCTGCGCGACGTCGATTTCGTCGCGACACCTCACGGCGACTTCGATCCGGCGCGCTCGCGCCGCACGTTCCGCATCGCCGCGCCCGATTATCTGAACGATTTCTTCATGCCGACCGTGATCGCGCAGTTTCGCGAAGCGGCGCCGCATGCGCGGCTCGAGATCGAGTCGCTCGGGCCGCTGTTCGATCACGCGTCCGCGCTCGATGCGGGCGAACTCGATCTCGTGATCGGCAACTGGCCGAAGCCCGATGTGCGCTTCGAGCGCAGCGACCTGTTCTCCGATACCGTCGTGTGCATGATGCGCGCCGATCATCCGCTGGCGAAGGCGCCCCTTACGCGCGACGCCTATCTCGCCGCGCCGCATCTCGCGCCTGCGCACTACAGCGGCGCGCGCGGCGGCGCGATCGACACGGGCTTCGCACGCGCACACGCGGCGCGCCGTATTGTCGCGACGCTGCCGTATTTCGGTCTCGTGCCGCAAGTGCTGCTGCAATCGGATCTGATCTTCACGACGACGCGCCGCTTCGCGCTGCACTATGCGGAGATGCTGCCGCTTGCCGTCGTCGACGTGCCGATTCCGTTTCCGCGTATCAAGTGCTATCAGATGTGGCATCCGCAACCGGATCGGCCAAGCGACATCGCCTGGTTGCGCGGCTTGATGGCACAGGTGTCGGACATGCTGGTGGCGAAGAAGCCAAGGCGCGCGCGGTTAGCGGCGAAGGAAGAAAGCGCGGAGAAAAAAACAGGCGCCGCGAGTGTGCCCGCTGCGCCCGCTGGAGGAATCAGTCAATGAATCAAACGCCGACGCAGTCCGCCTCCTGAGCAGACGCAAGACCGGCGAGCGAGATCTGCTGCGAACGCACCTGCAGCAGCTCCGCGCACACCGCGACGGCAATCGACGGCGGCGCCTTGTCGACGATGCCCGGCACGCCGATCGGGCAGGTCATTTCGAACAGACGCTGCGGATCCACCCCGCGATCGATCAGACGGCGTTCGAACTTCACCCGCTTCGTCTTCGAGCCGATCATCCCGAAGTACGTGAAATCGCGCCGCCGCATGATGCGCTCGGCGAGCGCGAAATCGAGCGCGTGATTGTGCGTCATCACGAGAAAGTACGCGCCTGCGGGCGCTTCGTCGACGATCGCGTCGGGCGCATCGGTCGCTTCCACCTGCACGTTCGCCGGCACCTCGTCGGGAAACAGTTCGTCGCGTTCGTCGACCCATTGCACCACGCACGGGAGCCGGCCGAGCAGCGAAACCAGCGCATGACCGACGTGGCCCGCGCCGAACAGGACGACGTGCATCGGTGGCGGCAGCTTCGTCGCATGAGCGCTGCGGCGGCCGATCTGAACGGGCATGTCGGCGAATGACGGAACGTGCAGCATGGCGCGCCTCCTCTTGTGAAGTTCAGGCCGAACGCGAAGCGCGCACCGCACGAATCGCCTTGAGAATTTCCTCGCCCGTCGCGGGCGCGTTCAGCGGCGGATTCACCTTGTAATCGCCGACGGCAGCCACGGCATCGCGGATCGCGAAGAACACGGAGAACGGCAGCAGCAACGGCGGCTCGCCCGTTGCCTTCGAACGATGGATGCTGTCCTCCGCGTTGCGGTTCTTGAAAAGCCGCACGCGGAAATCGGGCGGCGTATCGTTGACGGTCGGAATCTTGTACGTGGACGGCGCGTGCGTCATCAGCTTGCCGCCTGCGTTCCACCACAGCTCTTCCGTCGTCAGCCAGCCCATGCCCTGAATGAAGCCGCCTTCGACCTGGCCCACGTCGATGGCGGGATTCAGCGATGCGCCCACGTCATGCAGCGCATCGGCGCGCAGCACGCGCATTTCGCCCGTCAGCGTGTCGATCACGACTTCCGACACGGCCGCGCCATACGAGTAGTAGAAGAACGGCCGGCCCTGCAGCTTCGCCTGATCCCAGTACAGCTTCGGCGTTGCGTAAAAACCGTCGGACCACAGTTGCACACGCGCGAGATACGCCTTCGCGATCACTTCCTCGAACGGCACGACGGCATCGCCGACCAGCACGCAGTCGCCCGCAAAGCGCACCTGTGCCGCCGTCACTTCGCCTGCGCCGAACTTTTCCGCGGCGAATGCGGCGAGGCGCTCGCGCAACTGGCGCGCGGCATCCTGCGCGGCCTTGCCGTTCAGATCCGAACCTGTCGATGCAGCGGTGGCCGACGTATTCGCGACCTTCGATGTATCCGTGGCCGTCACGCGCACGCGGCCAAAGCTCACGCCGAGTTCATGCGCGACGACCTGCGCGACCTTCGTGTTCAAACCCTGGCCCATTTCCGTGCCGCCGTGATTCACGAGCACCGAGCCATCCGTATAGATATGAACGAGCGCGCCCGCCTGGTTGAAGTGCGTCACGTTGAACGCGATGCCGAACTTGACGGGCGTGAGCGCAAGGCCCTTTTTCAGCACGTCGTTGTTGCGGTTGAATTCGAGCACTTCGGCGCGGCGGCGGCGATAGTCACTCGTCGCTTCGATCTCGTCGATCAGTTCGTGAATCACGTTGTCTTCGACGATCTGCCCATACGGCGTCTCGTTGCGCTCCGTCTTGCCGTACAGGTTGCGGCGGCGCACGTCGAGCGAATCCTTGCCGAGCGAACGCGCGACATCGTCCATGATGTACTCGATCGCGAACGCACCCTGCGGGCCGCCGAAGCCACGGAACGCCGTGTTCGACTGCGTGTTCGTCTTGCCGCAGAAACCGTCGATCGCCACGTCCGACAGGAAGTACGCGTTATCGAAGTGGCACACGGCGCGCGTCATCACGGGGCCGGACAGGTCGGCGGAAAAGCCGCAGCGCGACGTCATGCCGACGGACACGCCTTCGATCAAACCCTCGTCGTCGTAACCGACGTCGTACGTATAGTGGAAATCGTGGCGCTTGCCCGTGACCATCATGTCGTCGTCGCGGTCCGGACGCAGCTTCACGGGACACAGCAGCTTCCATGCGGCAAGCGACGCGCAGCACGCGAACAGGCCCGATTGCGATTCCTTGCCGCCGAAGCCGCCGCCCATCCGTCGGCACTCGACCAGCACGTTGTGCGAATGCACGCCCAGCACGTGCGCGACGAGATGCTGCATTTCCGTCGGGTGCTGCGTCGAGCACCACACGTGCATGCCGTCGTCGTCCTTCGGTACCGCGTACGAAATCTGTCCTTCCAGATAGAACTGCTCCTGGCCGCCGAGCAGCATTTCGCCCGCTTCCCGATGCGCCGCGTGCTGCAGCTTCGACGCGGCATCGCCACGCGCGAGCTTCATCGGCGGAATCACGCTCTGGTTCGCGGCACGCGCCTGTTGCGCCGTCAGCACGGCGGGCAGTTCCTCGAATCCGATGTCTGCGCGACGCGCGCCGAGACGCGCTGCATCGTGCGACGTCGCGACGACGATGAACATCGGCTGGCCGACATACTGGACGATGCCGTCCGCGAGAATCGGATCGTCGCCTTTGACGATGGGCGCGCAGTCGTTGTGGCCTGGGATGTCGTCCGCCGTGAAGACGGCAACGACGCCCGGCGTCGCGCGCACCTTGTCGAACGACATCGACACGATCTTCGCGTGTGCTTTCGGCGACAGCCCGAGCGCCGCGTGCAGCGTGCCGGCGAGCTCGGGGATGTCGTCGGTGTAGGTGGCGCGGCCGCTCACGTGCAGATGCGCGGATTCGTGCGGACGCGATATGTGCACTTGCGTAAAGTCGGCGAGTTCTTTCGCGTCTTTCAGGAACGGTTCGGCTTGCTGGTTCATTCTGCGGGTTCTCCGTATTCGATCCGTTCGCTATCAGGCGTCCGCGCCAGCGGCGACCACTGCGCGCACGTCGAGCGCGCTCTTTTGCAGCGGATTGTTCGGGCGCGTTTCGAGCCAGAAGCGGTACAGCGTGTTCTTCGCGGCTTCGAGGCGGTAGTCGCTGGTGGCGCGCATGTCGGACAGCGGCTGATAGTCCCTCGCGAGCGCGAGCATCGCGCTCTGCGCGGTCGCTTCGTGCCAGTCGTTGTCGGCGAGCGCGGCTTCGGCGTGCGTCGCGCGCTTCGGCGTCGCGGCCATCCCGCCGAACGCGATGCGCGGCTCGCGGATCGTTTCGCCGTCGGCGATGAACGAGAACGCGGCGCACACAGCGGAAATATCCGAGTCGAAGCGCTTCGAAATCTTGTAAGTACGGAACTGGAAGTGCTTGCGGGCCGCATTACGCGCGGGCACCTTCAGGCCGACGACAAACTCGTGCGCGGCCATGTCCTTCTTCTGATACGCGAGGTACAGGTCTTCGAGCGCCAGTTCGCGTTCGACGTCCCCGCCGCGCAGCACGACGCGCGCGCCCAATGCGATCAGGCCCGGCATCGAATCGCCGATGGGCGAGCCGTTCGCCACGTTGCCGCCGAGCGTGCCCGCATTGCGGATGGGCAGCGACGCGAAGCGCTGCCACATCTCGGTCAGTTCGGGATACTGCTTCGCGAGCTCGGCGTACGCGCGCTCGAGGGTCACGCCGGCGCCGATGGAAATCCAGTCTTGCGTGACGTCGATCTTCTGCATCTCGGCGATCTGGCCAACGTACACGATATGGCCGAGGTCCCGCATCATCTTCGTGACCCACAGGCCGATGTCGGTGCTGCCCGCGAGAATCCGCGTGTCGGGCGCTGCGGCCTTGATCTGCGCAAGCGCGGCGACGGTGCGCGGCGCGTCGAACTGCTGGCCGTTGTGCTCGTAGTGGAAGGTCGCGCCGCGTTCGAGCGTCGCCAGCTTCTGCGCGAGCACTTTCACGTCGACGGGCGCTTTCGGCGCGGGCAGCTGGAACATGCGCTCGGCCGCCTCGATGATCGGCCGATAGCCTGTGCAGCGGCACAGGTTGCCCGTCAGCGCGTTGGCGATATCGGCGCGGTTCGGCACCGTTTTGTTCGCGCACGCGTGCTCGTGACCGTGCTTCTCGTACATCGACCACATCGACATCACGAAGCCCGGCGTGCAGAAGCCGCATTGCGAGCCGTGGCACTCGACCATCGCCTCCTGCACCGGATGCAGGCTGCCGTCCGGCTGGCGCAGGTCTTCGACGGTGAAGAGCGCCCGGCCGTCGAGCGTCGGCAGAAACTGGATGCACGCGTTGACGGCCTTGAAGCTGACGCCGCCCGCGTCGTTGCGCTCGCCGACCACCACCGTGCACGCGCCGCAGTCGCCTTCCGCGCAGCCTTCCTTGGTGCCTGTGCAGCGAGCGTCCTCGCGCAGGTATTGGAGAACGGTGCGGGTGACGGGCGCGTCGGTGATTTCACGGATCGCGTTGCGGTGGTAAAAGCGGATCGGCTGGCTCATGTCTCGTGCTCGTTTCGGTTGTTCGCGTCCGCGTCGGGCGTGCGGCCGGTGCGGCTGATGGTTCGAAAAGTAGCATCATCAATATTCACAACCCATAGGCCCGATCGCATGGGGGACATACAGCTGGAGCGATAAATTGAGATCGTCGCGGACGGCTGGGCTTATGTTTGAATGTCTTGTTTGAGATGTTTTACGATTTTTGTCTGATTTACGCCAACTTCATTGGCACTGGCCGGCGGTGAAGCGTCAGAAAAATTGATGGAAAGCCGTCAGATTGCGCTATGAGACCGTTTTTCCGGCAAGAAAATTATTAAGCAAAGCCTGCAAGGGAATCGGTTCCATGGGAAAATCACGGCTCCCCGCCAAATTCAAGTCTCGTTTTCCCCATGTCCGTCGACTCCGCTACACCGCGCAGCGAATTTGCGACCACTTTGCAGATCATTCCGGTCGTTTTCTTCACGTTTCTTTGTTATCTGACGATCGGCATTCCGCTAGCCGTGCTGCCGGGTTACGTCCACGACGACCTGGGCTACAGCGCCGTGATCGCGGGCCTTGCGATCAGCGTCCAGTATTTCGCGACGCTGGCGTCGCGTCCGCTCGCCGGCCGTTCGGCCGACACACTCGGGCCGAAGAAGACGGTGACGATCGGCCTGCTCGGCTGCGGCGCGAGCGGCGTGCTGTTGCTGCTTGCCCTGCTGCTGGGCCGCTGGCCGACGCTGAGCCTGACGCTGCTGGTGCTGAGCCGGCTGGTGCTTGGCTTCGGTGAGAGCCTGTGCGGCACGGGCGCGATCCTGTGGGGCATCGGACGCGTCGGCACGTCGAACAATGCGCGCGTGATCTCGTGGAACGGCATCGCCACGTACGGCGCGCTGGCGGTCGGTGCGCCCGTCGGCGTATGGATCTCGCATAGCGTGGGCTTTTTCGCGCTGGGGGTTGTTGTGATCGCGCTGGCGGCGCTGGGCTACACGCTTGCTCAGCGGATCGGAGCCGTGCCTGTCGTGCATGGCGAGCGGATGTCCTATCGCAGCGTGTTCACGCGCGTGCTGCCGCATGGTATTGGACTGGCGCTCGGGTCGGCGGGCTTTGGCTCGATTGCGACGTTCATCACGCTGTTTTATGCGGCGCGGCATTGGCCGAATGCGGCATTGTCGCTGACGGTGTTTGGTACGCTGTTTGTCGGCGCGCGGCTGCTGTTTGCCAATACGATCAAGACATACGGCGGGTTTCGGGTCGCGATCGCTTCGTTTTCGTTCGAATGCGTCGGGTTGCTGTTGTTGTGGCTTGCGCCTGAGCCTCATGTGGCGCTTGCTGGCGCTGCCTTGACCGGCTTCGGGTTTGCTTTGGTGTTTCCGGCGTTGGGCGTCGAGGCCGTCGGGCTTGTGCCACCTGCCAGCCGCGGCGCGGCTTTGTCGGCTTATTCAGTGTTCCTCGATCTCTCGCTGGGGATTACCGGGCCGCTCGCCGGTTATATCGCTGGCGAGTTTGGCTACGGTTCCGTGTTCCTGTTCGCTGCTATCGCTGCCGCAGCTGCCGTTGCTCTGTCGACCATGCTGTATTTGCGCAATGCGCGGACGCCTAATGCGCCTGCGGCGGCTTAAGGTTTTTTGCTGCGCTGGCATCCGCGATTTCATGTCGGTTTGCTAGCGTTGCCCCTGTGCGGGGGCAATGCCTGAAGCACCGATACGAAATCGCGGATGCCAGCGCAGCAAAAAGCAATCCAGCGACTAGCGTCGCAGACAGACTAAAAACCCTAATCCCTACCAGCGGCCAAAGCCCGCTCCAACGCCGCCACGCCAGCTGGCAAATCCACCCCCGCCCCAAGCTCGGACATAGTCTGCCCAAACGCATGCAACGTGCGGAAAAGATTATGCGCGCGAGCCTGCTCGCCCATCTGTCCGATGCGCACGATCGGCAGCCCGAACGATCCGGAAATCTCGACCTGGTGATACCGCGAAATATGCCCGCAAATATCCGCAGGCGTCAGCGCAGAACCCGAAGCGACAGGCACCTCAATCCCCACGACGGAATTCAACCGGCACTCAGCAGGCGCATACAGCTTCAATCCCATTGCGCTGATCCCCGCCTGCAACGCAAGCGAACATCTCAAATGCCGCGCGAATCGCTTCTCCAGCGTCTCCGCGCACACGAGCCGCAGCGCCTCGTGCAGCGCCAGCACACCCGACACGGGCGCCGTGTAGTGATACCCCGCGTTGTGCCAGAAGTTCTCGGCCAGCGACGCATCCAGGCACCAGTGCGGACTCGCATCCTTGCGCCCCTTCACACGTTCCCACGCCGCATCGGAAAACGCGATCAGCGACACGCCCGGAATCGACGACAACCCCTTTTGCCCGCCCGTGATCACGGCATCGATGCCCCATGCGTCCATGTCAAGCGGCATCGTCGACAGCGTGCACACGGCATCCACGACGACCAGCGCGCCCGCCTGTTTCGCCAGCGCCGCGATGTCCTTCAGGTGGTAGTTCCAGACGGTATTCGACGTCTCGCCCTGCACGATCGTCACGATCTCGGGACGCGTGCGGCGGATCGCTTCTTCCACCTGCTCGAGTGTCGCGACCGCGCGGTCCTCGACTTCGAGCAGCGACACGTCCGCGCCGACGCGCCGCCCCATCTCCGCCATCCGCGCGCTGAAAAAGCCGTTCCTGATGCTCAGCACGCGTGTGCCCGGCCACGCGAGATTGGAGATCGCCATTTCCATCGCGGCCGAACCCGGTCCCGCGACGCCCAGCACCCACTTCGAGTTCGTCTGGAACACGTAGCGGGCCATCGTCTTCACCTGTCCGACCACCTTGGCCATCGTGTTGCCCAGATGGTTGATGACGATCGCATTCGCCTTCGCGACGGCGGCGGGAATCGGCACGGGGCCGGCGCCCATCATCAGCAGCGGTTCTTCGGGAAGAATCGCATCGAGCGATTCGACTTCAGGACAGGGAACGACGTTGGACGTTGTAATGGTCATGATCGGTACGCATGAAACGGAAGTGAACGTTGCAGGAAAAATGGCCCGCCGCGCGCAGCAGCACCTGCGGGCGGCGGGCCATCGTTCGATCATTCACCCATCTGTCCGTTTGCGCAAGGGATGCATCCCGGTCTTTGCGCGCCGGATTGTCACTTGACCTCTTTGCGAACGAAGTTCTTGCCCGTCTCCTTGCGATAACGCTCGACATAGTCTTCCGTCAGCTTGCCTATCGCCTGCCCGATCTTCCGGTAGTCCGATTCGTTGAGATTCGCGAGCGACACGCGCCCCGACGGATGCTTCGTGCCGAATCCCATGCCCGGCAGCAACACGACGCGCGCCTCGCGTGCCGGACGGAACAGCAGCTCCGACGCCTCGGCGTTCTTCAGCAGCCAGTCGACGAACTCGCGGCCATACGCGCGCTCGCCGAAGTACTCCATATCGATGATCGTGTAGTAATCGACCTGGTTCGCATCCTTCTCGTCGAAGGCGATGCCGATCTCTTCGTACAGCGCGCGCTTGCGGCTGCGGATCAGCCGCTTGAGCGCGTTCTTGTAGGCGTCGGGCGTGTCCAACAGCGAGAACAGCACCATCTGCATCTGCTGCGGCGTCGACAGCCCCGCCGTGTGATTCAGCGCGACGGTGCGGCTGTCGGCAACCAGCCGGTCGATGAACTTGAGCTTGTCCGGCTCCGTCGTGATCGACTCATAACGCTTGTGCAGGATCTTCTTCGTGTCCTTCGGCAGTTCGGCGATCAACCGGTCGAGAATGTTGTCCTTGTGCGTCGCGATCGTGCCGAGCCGCCAGCCCGTCGCACCGAAATACTTCGAGTACGAGTACACGAGAATCGTGTTCTTCGGCGCGAGCGCGAACAGCGACACGAAGTCGTCGGCGAACGTGCCGTACACGTCGTCCGTCAGCAGGATCAGATCCGGGCGTTCCTTGACGATCTACGCGATGTATTCGAGGCTCTCGTCGCTGATCCGCACGGACGGCGGATTGCTCGGGTTCACGAGGAAGAACGCCTTCACCCTGGGATCGCGCAGCTTGTCGAGTTCGGCATTCGAGTACTGCCAGTTGTTCTCGACGTCGGCATCCAGATTGACCACGTTCAGCTCGTAGTCGTTGAGCGTCGGAATCTCGATGTACGGCGTGAAGACCGGGCGCCCGAGCGCGATCGTGTCGCCCGCCTTGATCAGGTGGTTCTGCTTCATCGTGTTGAAAATGTACGTCATCGCGGCCGTGCCGCCTTCGACAGCGAAGATGTCGAACTCGCCGACGAACGGATACTTGCCGATCATCTCGCGCCGCAGATACTGCCCTACGATCACCTCCGACAGCTTCAGCATGCGGTCGGGCACCCGGTAATTCGACGCGAGAATCCCTTTGCACATCTCGTAGAGAAAGTCGGTGCCCGACAGGCCCAGCTGATCGCGCACGTACGTTGTACGCGGTGACGATGTTCGCTTGCAGGCGCAGCGTGTCGGCCTCGGACAGGCCGAGCTTCGCGACGGCTGCCGATGCCGTGCCGATTACCGCCGATTCCGTCGCCGCACCCGCCAGCAGCCCGGCCGCCGTGCCCGGATCGAGATGCAGGAGCGCGACGGCGAGCATCACGAGCGCGAGCACCGAGACGATTTCGACGACGGACAGCATCCCGTAGCGCCAGCCGCGCCCGACATTGGCGAAGGATTGCGACCCGCCCGTGAAGCCGAGCGCGAAGATGAAGAGCGCGTGAAGAGCGCGAACGCGATGTTCTTGAGGTCGGGCCCGAGGCGCGCGCCCGTCTGCCCGAGCAGCAGCGACACGATCAGCGTGCCGCACACGCCGCCCAGCTGGATCGGACCAAATCTGAACGACCCAATCAGATATCCGAGTGCAAGACTCGCGAACGGCGCAATCTCCGGTGGAGACTTAAGCAATTCGGCGACCATGTTCGGATTTCCCGGCAAAGCGGATCGTTGTATGAATCTTTTTAAAAGTAGCGTGCACGATAATCCACGCGGCCTTTAGCCGCGTTAAATTAAAATGCGCGCAAATATGTCCCGGAATAAACCGGTTTTATTCGAAACGGAAAATAAATGCGCCGCACTGACGGGCATGCGTCAGATCGGGATGGAGCGGCGATGAGAAAGCTGAAATCAGCTTGTATTGCTTGCTTTGACAGGCATCGTTCCCTCGCAAAGTTGTCGAACAACCCGGAACATCGTTCTGTCGCCTGATGGCATTTTTATGTCCGCATTTCGACCGCGCGGAAATCGTATCGACGATTTCCGCCAAATGACGGGATGGCGGCCCTTTTATAATCGCGAAACGGCCTCATCGTTTTTATAGATATTGTAATCGCCAGCGACTGTCAATATCATTTTTAAGCCGGATCTCCAAAATTCCTGTACGGGCAAATTGCATTCAATATGCCCGTATTACACCCGACAAAAGGCCGATGCAGACATGTCTGCCGCACGCCACCACCGGGTCAACGACGCGCGGCAGCACCGCGCTTTAGAGGGCGCCACCATGAATCAGATCTACGCAATGCGGGTCTTTGTCCGGGTCGCCGAAACACAGAGCTTCCGACGTGCGGCCCAGCAACTGAAGGTATCGAATGCGCTGGTCACCCGTTCGATCGCCACACTCGAGGCGCATCTGCACGCGCGCCTCATCAACCGCACCACGCGCAACCTGTCGCTGACGGAAGCCGGCACGCACTATCTGGAAGGCTGCCGCGGACTGCTCGAGGAACTGGATCATCTGGAAGGTTCCGTCGCGGGCACCGAGCGCGAGCCGGGCGGGACGCTGCGCGTCGTCGCGACGGGCGCGCTGTCGCCGCAGGCGCTCACGCAGTTGCTCGACGGCTACCGCCGGCATTATCCGAAGGTGCACATCCGCCTCACGCTCGCCGAGCGCATGCCGCACCTGATCGAAGACGGCTACGACGTCGGGCTCTTTATCGCGGGGCCGCTGGCGACGGCGGGCGCGGCGGCCGAGGTCGACAGCATCGAGTTGTCGTTCGCGGCGCAGCGCCTCGTGGCGTGCGCGGCGCCGTCCTACCTGGCCGCGCGCGACGAGCCGCACCACCCCGAGCATCTGGCGCTGCACTCGTGCATCGCGACGCCCTCCGAGCAGCGTGCCCCCGCCGTCTGGCATTTCGTCGACAGCGACGGCGACGCGCACCCTGTCGCGCTCGATCCGTCGTACACGGTCAACAGTCCGCTGCTCGTGCGGCTGGCGGCGATCGCGGGCATGGGCATCGCCGTGCTGCCCGAGTCGCTGGTCGCCGACGACTTCGCAACGGGCACGTTGAAGCGCATCATGCAGGGTTATACCGTCGATGAATCGCAGGCGAAGGTGTCGCTCGTGTATCCGCGCCGCCGTCATTTGCCTGCGAAAACGCGTGCATTCGTCGACTACACGGTCGAGCATGCGGGCAGTCCCGCAGCCGTCCTGCCCGCCGTCGCGCATGCCATCGTCGCGCACGACCTGCATCTCGCGCGGCACGCGTCGTAAGCCGCGTATCGCCGTCCCGCCCCGACGACTCCGCACAGGAGGAACATGAGGAGATCCGAGCCATGCGCATGATCCTGTTCAGCAGCCGCCAGTACGACATCGACACGTTCACCGAGGCGAATGCCGCGTTCCGCTACGAGTTGCATTTTCAGGAGTCGCATCTCGAAGCGGACACGGCGATTCTCGCCGAGGGCTATGAGGTCGTGTGTCCGTTTGTCAACGACAGCGTCGACGCCGCGACGCTCGAACGCCTGCACGCGGGCGGCACGCGTCTCATCGCACTGCGCTCGGCGGGCTTCAACCACGTCGATCTGGCGGCCGCGCAGCGCCTTGGCATCGGCGTCGTGCGCGTGCCCGCCTATTCGCCGTATGCGGTCGCCGAGCACGCCGTCGGCATGATCCTCGCGCTGAACCGCAAGCTCGCGCGCGCCGTCGCCCGCACGCGCGAAGGCGATTTCTCGCTGAACGGTCTGCTCGGTTTCGATCTGCACGGCAAGACGGTCGGCGTGATCGGCACGGGCATCATCGGCCGCTGCTTCGCGCGCATCATGGCGGGCTTCGGCATGCAGGTGCTCGCGCACGATCCCGGGCCGCCCGCGACCGAACTGCTCGCGCTCGGCGGACGCTATGTGCCGCTCGATACGCTGCTCGCGGATTCGGACATCGTCAGCCTGCATTGCCCGCTGCTGCCGTCCACGTACCACCTGATCGACAGCCACGCGCTCGCGAAGATGAAGCGCGGCGCGATGCTGATCAACACGGGGCGCGGCGGTCTGGTTGAAAGCAACGCGCTGGTCGGCGCGCTCAAGAGCGGCCAGCTCGGACATCTCGGACTGGATGTGTACGAGGAAGAAGGCGGCATCTTCTTCGAGGATCACTCGAATCTGCCGCTGCAGGACGACGTGCTCGCGCGCCTGCTGATGTTTCCCAACGTGATCGTCACCGCGCACCAGGCGTTCTTCACGCGCGAGGCGATGACGGAGATCGCACAGACGACGCTCGGCAACGTCGAAGCGTGGCGCGACGGCGCGCCGCGCAATGTCGTCGAGGCGCCGCCCGCGAGCGGCTGAAGTATCGCGCCGGCGCCCGCTCGACAAACGCGCTGGCGAGTCCCCAGATGCTCACGGCCTGGCGCGCGGCGCGCCGCTCGCTTCGGCCGAAGTGGGCCGCAACGCCGTGCGCGCGTCGTCGGACGCGCCGCAGTACTGGCGCAGCAGCGCGGCCTCGCGCTCGTGCACTTCCACCGGAAACCAGACGGCGCCCGCCGCCATCATGTAGCGCGCACGATGCTGCCCGTTGCGGAACGCAACCACGCCTTCGCGTTCCAGCCTGAGCACGCCGAGCAGACCCGGCGCGCGGCGCGTCGTGATCGTCACATAGGGCATCTGCGGAATGCGCGTACTTGAAGGATCGAGAAATTCGCGGATGCCGCGCAGCTTCCCCCCATGCCATTCCTGCACGGGTCGCAGCACGTAATCGGTGTCGTCGCGGTCGGCGCACGCGATCAGCTTGCGCGCATCGACGAGCACGACCTGATGCCGGGTGCCGTCCGTCGTGAAGACGCGCTTCAGGCGCACATGTCCATAGGGCGGGTGATCGTGCAGCGGCACGATCCAGACGGGTTCGCTGCCGGACGACGGCGAACTCGCGGGTGACGTAGTCGGTAATTCCATCAGGGTGGACATAGGGCGTACTCCTTGCGCCGGTGCGTGCGCGCGCCCTGGCTGTTCAAAATTCGCCTAAGCTACGAGTCGATTGTTAAAACAGCGTGACGTGCGGACAAGCAATTCGCGCTGCATCGCCGCCCGTTCGCCACGCATCGTTGCTCAGGCTTTGCTTTCCCGTTTAGCGGTCGTTTTGCGCGCTTCTTTAGGGTGTCGATGTGCGCGCAGCCGTTTTTGCATGATGCTTTTCATTCAGTGTAGGTTTTTGCGAAAGCTTCTCAGCGGAGCGAGCGATGGTTAGCGAACAGTTCGGCGAACATGTGCGAATCGAAACTGCACAAAAACCCCCAACTGCACAGAATCAGCAAGGTGCGCGCCCGCTCGATGCCGTCGCAACGATCGTCATCGACCGGCCCGCGCGCCGCAATGCCGTCGACCGTCCGACGGCGGAAGCCCTGTCGGCCGCATTCCAACACTTCGAAGCCAACGACGCATGGCGGGTCGCGGTGTTGACGGGCGCGGGCGGCACGTTCTGCGCTGGCGCGGACCTCACTGCTCTACAGGACGACGCGCGGCGCAACGAATTGCACGCCGACGGCAGCGGCCCCGGACCGATGGGACCGACGCGCATGATGTTCACGAAGCCCGTGATCGCGGCGATCGCGGGTCATGCGGTGGCGGGCGGTCTGGAGCTGGCCGCAATGTGCGATCTGCGCGTGGTCGAGGAAGACGCCGTGCTGGGCGTGTTCTGCCGGCGCGTGGGGATTCCGCTGATCGACGGCGGCACGATCCGGCTGCCGCGTCTGATCGGCCAGTCTCGCGCACTCGATCTGATTCTCACGGGCCGCGCCGTCACCGCGGACGAAGCGCTCGCGTTCGGTCTCGCGAATCGGGTGGTGCCGAAGGGCGCGGCGCGCGCCGCCGCCGAGCAACTGGCCGCCGAACTGGCCGCATTTCCGCAGGCGGCGCTGCTCGCGGACCGCCGCTCCGTCTACGAAAATTCGCCGCTCGACAATCTTCCCGAAGCGCTGCGCCGCGAAGGCGCGGGCGGTTATCAGGCCGTGTTCGCGCAAGGGCTGGCGGGCGCGGCCGCGTTCGCCTCGGGCGCGGGCCGTCACGGCAGCGCGCTCGACAAAAAAGTCCCTTGAAATAAGGGCTTTTGCTGCGCAATCGCATCGGGATCGACGAAATACAACAGTGCGCGCCGCAGACCGCACAGCCGAATTGGCTTAGGTACAATCCCCTGCTGATTTACCCCTGCCGACGTCTGCGCACTCGTCCCGAAAGCGCGCGACGGCAACGCGCACGGCGCTTCCGTCCGCCGCCGCAACCCTCCCGTGAAAGTCCCGTCATGCCTTTGCCCCTGCTTGCACTTGCCGTTGCCGCGTTTGGAATCGGTACCACCGAATTCGTCATCATGGGGTTGCTGCCCGATGTCGCGCGCGACCTGAGCGTGTCGATTCCGGCGGCCGGGATGCTCGTGTCGGCGTATGCGCTGGGCGTGACGATCGGTGCGCCCATCGTTGCGATCGCGGTCGCCAACATGCCGCGCAAGAAAGCGCTGATGAGCCTGATCGGCATCTTCATTCTCGGCAATCTGCTGTGCGCGATCGCGCCGGGCTACGCGGTGCTGATGGCCGCGCGCATCGTCACGGCGTTCTGTCACGGCGCATTCTTCGGCATCGGTTCCGTCGTCGCGGCCGGGCTCGTCGCGCCGAACCGCCGCGCGCAGGCCATCGCGCTGATGTTCACGGGTCTCACGCTCGCCAACGTGCTCGGCGTGCCGCTCGGCACGGCGCTCGGCCAGGCCGTCGGCTGGCGCGCGACTTTCTGGGCCGTGACGGGCATCGGCGTGCTTGCTGCTGTCGCGCTCGCGCTGTGCCTGCCGTCGAAGATCGACATGCAGAAGGCCAGCCTCGTCCGCGAATTCACGCTGCTGAAAAATGCGCAGGTGCTAATGGTGCTCGGTACGAGCGTGCTGGCGTCGGCAAGCCTGTTCTCGACCTTCACCTACATCACGCCGATTCTCGAAGACGTGACGGGCTTCACGCCGCACGCCGTGACAATGGTGCTGCTGCTGTTCGGCCTCGGGCTCACGGTGGGCAGCACGCTCGGCGGCAAACTCGCGGACTGGCGCCCGGTGCACTCGCTGATGTCGTTCCTGCTCGCGATCGTCGCGATCCTGTCGATCTTCGCGGTCACGATGCGCAGCGAAATCCCCGCGATGATCACGATCTTCCTGTGGGGCATGCTCGCGTTTGCGATCGTGCCGCCGCTGCAGATGCTGATCGTCGACCGCGCGAGCAGCGCGCCGAATCTGGCCTCGACGCTCAACCAGGGCGCCTTCAACCTCGGCAACGCGACGGGCGCGTGGCTCGGCGGCATGGCGATCGGTGCGGGCGCGCCGCTCGCGTCGCTGCCGTGGGTCGGCGTCGCGACGGCGGCGGGCGCGGTGGCGCTGACGTGGTGGTCGGTGTCGCTGGACCGGCGTTTGCCCGTCGCCGGCTGAGTCCTCACGCGGCATACCCGCCATCACACGGTGCATCTGACACATTGACATACGTGCGGTGTAGCATCTCGCCCGATGAAAGTCGTCTTCTCCCGTGATTTCCTCGCGCTGATCCTGAGCGTGGCCGTCGTCGGCCTCGGCAGCGGCGCGACCCTTCCCCTCACTGCCCTCGCGCTGACGCAAGCGGGCTACGGCACCGACGTCGTCGGCCTGCTGACGGCCGCGCAGGCGGGCGGCGGCCTGCTCGTCGTGCCCGTCGCCGGCTGGATCGCCGCGCGCTGCGGCGGCCGGCACGCGATCATCGGCGCGGTGCTGATCGTCGCGATTGCCACCGCGCTGATGCAGCTCACGCCGAATCCGTTCGCCTGGGCCGTGTTGCGCGTACTGTGCGGCGCGGCGCTGATGCTGCTCTTCACGATCGGCGAGGCATGGGTCAACCAGCTCGCCGACGATGCGTCGCGCGGCCGCGTCGTCGCCATTTACGCGACCAACTTCACGCTGTTCCAGATGGCGGGCCCCGTGCTCGTCAGTCAGATCGCGCAGTTCGATCATTGGCGTTTTCTGATCTGCGGCGCGATCTTTCTGATCGCGCTGCCCGTGCTGTCGATGATCCGCTCAGCACCGCACGCATCCGACGAACACGAGCCGCACGGCAGCTGGCGCCATGTGTTGCCGCAGATGCCCGCGCTTGCTATCGGCACGGGCTTTTTCGCGCTGTTCGATACGATCGCGCTGTCATTGATGCCGCTCTTCGCGATGGCGCATGGCGTCGCGAGCGAAGTGGCCGTGCTGTTCGCAGCGGCGCTGCTGCTCGGCGATACGACGATGCAGTTCCCGATCGGCTGGCTCGCGGACCGGCTCGGGCGCGAGCGCGTGCATATCGGCTGCGCGGTGCTCGTCGTCGTGTTGCTGCCGCTCTTGCCGTGGGCCGTGCAGTCGCCATGGCTGGGCTGGCCGCTGCTTTACGTGCTGGGCGCGGCGGCGGGCGCGATCTACACGCTGTCGCTCGTCGCGTGCGGCGAGCGCTTTCGCGGCGTGGCGCTGGTGTCGGCGAGTTCGCTCGTCGGCGCGTCGTGGAGCTTGGCGAGTTTCGGCGGCCCGCTGATCGCGGGCACGTTGATGAAAAGCGTCGGCAACGACGCGATGATCGGCGTCGTGCTCGTCAGCGCGTTCGCGTTTCTTGCGGCCGCGCTGTGGGAAAAGCGGCGCGGCGTGGTGAACGCGGCGTCCTGACGATGCGAAAAAAATCCGCGCGGGGCGTATCGCCACGCGCGGATTTCATGACGCTACGGCGTCACTTGTGCGCCGGCAAAATCTCGCCGACGCACGCGCCGAAGCCGACGCGATAGCCGTCGCCCTGGCACCATCCCGCGAGCGTCAGTTCGTCGCCGTCTTCGATGAACGCGCGCGTGCTGCCGTCCTTCAGTTGCAGCGGATTTTTGCCGTTCCAGGTCAGTTCCAGCAAGCTGCCGAACGAATCTGCCGTCGGACCGCTGATCGTGCCCGAACCCATCATGTCGCCGACGCGCGTGTTGCAGCCCGACACCGTGTGATGCGCGAGCTGCTGCGCCATCGTCCAGTACATGTGGCGGAAGTTGGTGCGCGAGATCGTGGTCGCCTCGTTCGCGCCTTGCGGCTTCAGCAGCACTTCGAGCGAAATATCGAAGCCATGCTCGCCCGCGTGCCGCAGGTAATCGAGCGGCTGCGGATCCTGCACCGGCTGCGCGACGCGGAACGGTTCGAGCGCGTCGAGCGTGACGATCCACGGCGAAATGGTCGTCGCGAATCCCTTCGAGTTGAACGGTCCGAGCGGCACATATTCCCATTGCTGGATATCGCGCGCGCTCCAGTCGTTCAGCAGCACCATGCCGAAGATGTGATCTTCTGCCTCATCACAGGCGATCGGTTCGCCGAGCCTGTTGCCCCGTCCGACGATAAACCCCGTCTCCAGTTCGATATCGAGCTTGCGGCATGCGCCGAACACCGGCCGCTCCTGATCGGGCAGCTTCAATTGCCCGTTCGGACGACGCACGGGCGTGCCGCTCACCACCACCGACGATGCCCGCCCGTTGTACCCGATGGGGATCTCCGACCAGTTCGGCAGCAGCGCGTTCTTCGGGTCGCGGAACATCGAACCGACGTTGGTCGCATGCTCTTTCGACGAATAGAAGTCCGTGTAGCCCGGAATCTGCACGGGCAGGTGCAGCGTCGCATCGGCCTGGCGGATCAGCGCGCGGCTACGCAGTTCGCCGTCGTCGCGCAACGTCGCGTTATCGCGCGAGAGCAGCTTGCTCAGCTGGATGCGCACGCTGCGCCACGTATCGCGGCCCAGCGCGATGAAGTCGTTCAGCGAGTCGCGCACGAAGACGCTGTCTCCCTTGCTCGACGACGGCACCGTCAGCAGACCCGCGCTTTCGAGCGCGGCCAGATCGACGATGCAGTCGCCGATCGCGACGCCCGCGCGGTGCGTAGCATTCAGACCGTCGCTGAAAATGCCGAACGGCAGGTTCTGGATCGAAAAATCACAGGACGGATCGTTCGCCGATTCGACCCAACTCTTGCGCGACGCGTCGAGCGTCGCCTGAAGATCGCTCAATGCGTTCATCGTTGCTCCGGGTTGAAGTATTTCTTGAGGCCTTGCCAGCACTCGAAGTAATGCGCCTGAAGCTGCGCCGTTTCGAGTGCGAAACGGGTCGGCTTGATCAGCGTGCGCGTCTCGAACATGAAAGCCATCGTGTTGTCGACCTTGTTCGGCTTGCTGGTGTCGATGTTCGATGCTTTCTCGAACGTGCCGGCGTCCGGCCCGTGGCCCGACATGCAGTTGTGCAGGCTCGCGCCGCCGGGGACGAAGCCTTCCGCCTTCGCGTCATACGCGCCGTGCACGAGGCCCATGAACTCGCTCGCGACATTGCGGTGAAACCATGGCGGGCGGAACGTATCTTCGGCGGCGAGCCAGCGCGGCGGGAAGATCACGAAGTCGATCGTATCGACACCCGGCGTGTCGCTCTGCGATTGCAGCACGAGGAAGATCGACGGATCGGGATGGTCGTAGCTGATCGAACCGATCGTGTTGAAGTGGCGCAGATCGTATTTGTACGGCGCGTAGTTGCCGTGCCACGCGACCACGTCGAGCGGCGAATGGCCGATGTCCGCGCGCCACAGATGGCCGTTCATCTTCGTGACCAGTTCGAAGTCGCCTTCGCGGTCTTCGTAGGCGGCGTGCGGCGTGAGGAAGTCGCGCGGATTCGCCAGTCCGTTTGAGCCGATCGGGCCGAGATCCGGCAGACGCAACTGCGCGCCGAAGTTCTCGCAGATATAGCCGCTCGCCTTGCCGTCCGGCAGCGCCGCCGAAAAGCGCACGCCGCGCGGAATCACCGCGATTTCGAACGGCTCGACTTCGAGCTTGCCCAGTTCCGTGAAGATCGACAGGCGCCCCGCCTGCGGCACGATCAGCAGCTCGCCGTCGGCGTTGTAGAAGAAGCGGTCCTGCATCGACTGATTGGCCGCGTACACGTGGATCGCGCAACCGTTCATCGATTCCGCCGAACCATTGCCCGCCATCGTCACCCAGCCGTCGATGAAATCGGTCGGCTCGACGGGCATCGGCAGCGGGTCCCAGCGCAGCTGGTTGGGCGGCGTCGGCGGCACCTCGGCGAAATTCGCGACCAGACGATGCGACGGCAGCGCCGTGAATGGCTGATGCACGGCCGCCGGGCGGATCCGGTACAGCCACGAGCGCCGGTTGTGGCCGCGCGGCGCCGTGAACGCGGTGCCCGAGAGCTGCTCCGCGTACAGGCCGTACGGTGCGCGCTGCGGCGAGTTGCGGCCTTGCGGCAGCGCGCCGGGCAATGCCTCGGTGGCGAATTCGTTGGCGAAGCCGGATTGGTAGCCCGGCTGGATTTCGTGTCGTGTGCTCGATTCCATGCAGTGATCTCCGTTGATGCAGTGGCCGCGCGCTCTCGCCTCGCCGCCGACGTTTTACGAATAGTAAAACAGATTATGATTAGTGAAATTAACGTTAACCCGTAGTTGGTCTGCGATCGCCACACGGACGACGAAATCCATATCAGTATTTGGTGCATGAAAGAGCAGCGGCCGCTGCTACCATCGGATCATGCGGCCTGCGCCGCAATCCCTGTCCGCTCCCCACGTATTCATGATTCCGCTGACCATCACCGAACTCGTCGACCGCGCCTCCACTCATCCGTTTCTCGGCGAGCACCTGCGAATGGGCACCGGCCCGCGCAGCGGCGAGGCCATCGCGACCTACGGCGACGTCGAAATCGGCAGCAGTTACGAGCCGATCTTCGACATCAGCGTGCATGCGCTCGCGCAGTCGCTGTCGTCGTCGCCGGATAGCGCGGACCGTTTCGGCGACGAACTCGGCGTCCAGGCCATTACGCAACTGGTCGACGGCACGCCGCTCGACGCCTTCGATCCGTTCGATCACGTACCCGACGACCAGCAGCTCGTCGCGCTCGACCGCATGTCGCGCGCGATGCATGCGATCAACTTTTTCGGCCCGCAGCGGCACGGGCTGCTGTTCCTGCGCGTGCATGAGCGGCTGTTGAAAAGCGTGCGCTACGACCACGGCCGACATTTCTCGACCGTGCTGATGTCATTTGGATTGAATCCGTCGCGCGTGGTGATCGAGTTGCCGCCCGCTGCGGTTGCGCATCGGACGTTTCTTGGTTATCTGACCAAGAGCTATCAGCACTACGGATTCAAGGTGGCCGGCAATCTGCCGAATGCTGGGCAGATCCTGTCCGTGTCGGACATGGCGAGACTGGATTTCGTCAAGATGGACGCCGCGGCGGCGTTGCGCGATTCGATGGTGAAGCCGCTGGTCAGCTATGCGAACCGGCTGAAAATTCCGTTGATCTTCAATCGCGTGGCGACGGAAGCGCAGTTCGATCTTCTGCAGCAGTACGACGTGCGATTCGTGCAGGGACCGCTATTCGTCGTGCACGAAAATCGGACGGCTTGAGATTGTTCAAGGGCTGTCGCCCAGACGACGCGCGAGCGCCTTGAGACGCGGCGCGACCATTTCCCGGAACACGCTCTCCCCCATCGACGACGCCGGTCCGCTGCAGCTCAGCACCAGCAGCCGGCCATCGCGCGGATCGCTGAAAGGCACGGCCACCGCGTTCACGTCATCGTGCCAGTCGCGAAACGAATAGCAGCAGCCTTCGCTCGCGTACGTGTCGATTTCCTTTTGCGCCTGCGCGACCAGTGCCGCGCCTTCGTCGCCCGCTTCCCGCTGCAGTTCGGCGAGCAGTGCAGCGCGCGCGTCGGCGGGCTGGACGGCGAGATAGGCGCGGCCCATCGAACTCGTCAACATCGACAGTTTCGAACCCGACGCGAGACCGAGCGTGAGCGCTGTCTCGCTGCGGATCGTCTCCAGATAAATCATATCGAGACCGTCTCGGCAGCCGAGCGAGACGGCTGCGCCGACTTCGCGCGCGAAATGGCGCATATGCGGACGCGCGAGTTCGAGCGTGTCGGTGCCCGACAGCAGCGCGAAACCAAGCGACAGCACGCCGGCGTCGAGCGCGTACTTGCCGAGCGCCTCGTCGAAGCGAAGATAGCCGAGCACCGTCAGCGTATACGCGAGCCGGTTCACCGTCGCCTTCGGCAAACCCGTGCGCTCGACGAAATCGCGATTGCCGAGCAGCGCCTCGCCCGGCCGGAACGCGCGCAGCAAATCGAGTCCGCGCGCCAGCGCGACGACGAACTTGCGCTCGTCAATGGCATCGGACATGCGCGTCGACACGGACATGGCGGATATCGGGGATGTTGTGGATGCGGATTTTGGCATCGGGTGCTACACTCAATCGTCGTTTTGCAAAACATTGTTTCGCATAGCGGAACTCAAGTCAAGCATTTGGACGGTAGAGAGCGCCAGAAGGCCCGCTTCCGTCGACAAGGAGATACGTCATGGCAGCCGCCGCGCAGTTCAATTGGGAAGATCCGCTGCTCCTGAACCAGCAGCTCACGGAAGAAGAACGCATGGTGCGCGACGCCGCGCAGGCCTACGCGCAGGACAAGCTCGCGCCGCGCGTGCTCGAAGCCTTCCGCCACGAGAAGACGGACGTCGCGATCTTCCGCGAAATGGGCGAACTCGGGCTGCTCGGCCCGACCATTCCCGAGCAGTACGGCGGCCCCGGCCTGAACTACGTGAGCTATGGGCTGATCGCACGCGAAGTCGAACGCGTGGACTCGGGCTACCGCTCGATGATGTCGGTGCAGTCGTCGCTGGTAATGGTTCCGATCTTCGAATTCGGCTCCGATGCGCAAAAGGACAAATACCTGCCGAAGCTCGCTTCGGGCGAGTGGATCGGCTGCTTCGGCCTGACGGAGCCGAATCACGGCTCCGATCCGGGCAGCATGGTCACACGCGCGAAGACAGTGGACGGCGGCTATTCGCTGTCCGGTTCGAAGATGTGGATCACCAATTCGCCGATCGCCGACGTGTTCGTCGTCTGGGCGCAGCTTGAAACGGACGGCAAGGACGAGATTCGCGGCTTCATTCTCGAGAAAGGCTGGAAGGGTTTGAGCGCTCCGGCGATCCACGGCAAGGTCGGCCTGCGTGCGTCCATCACGGGTGAGATCGTTCTCGATGAAGTGTTCGTGCCCGAAGAAAATCTGATGCCCGGCGTGAAGGGTCTGCGCGGGCCATTCACCTGTCTGAACTCGGCGCGATATGGCATCGCGTGGGGCGCACTCGGCGCGGCGGAATCCTGCTGGCACACGGCGCGTCAGTACACGCTCGATCGCAAGCAGTTCGGCCGCCCGCTCGCCGCGAACCAGCTGATCCAGAAGAAGCTCGCCGACATGCAAACCGAAATCACGCTCGGCCTGCAAGGCGTGCTGCGCCTCGGCCGGATGAAGGACGAAGGCACGGCGGCCGTCGAGATCACGTCGATCATGAAGCGCAACTCATGCGGCAAGTCACTCGACATCGCCCGCATGGCGCGTGACATGCTCGGCGGCAACGGCATTTCGGACGAATTCGGCGTCGCGCGGCATCTGGTAAATCTGGAAGTCGTGAACACCTACGAAGGCACGCACGATATTCACGCGCTGATCCTCGGACGCGCACAGACGGGCATTCAGGCGTTTTTCTGACGCAGCCGGATCGCCAGGCAAGCACTAAAGCAAAAAGCCCGCGTTCTTGAGGAACGCGGGCTTTTCTTTTCGCCGGGTATCAGAAGCCGATGCTTACTTGTTCGGCTGCGGCGTCAGACGCAGATACGGACGCAGCGCCTTGTAGCCCTTCGGGAACTTGCGCCTGATCTCTTCCTCGTCCTTCAGCGACGGCACGATGACGACGTCGTCGCCATGCTTCCAGTTGCCGGGCGTCGCGACCTGATAGTTGTCCGTCAGCTGCAGCGAGTCGATCACGCGCAGCACTTCGTCGAAGTTGCGGCCCGTGCTGGCCGGATACGTGATGATCAGACGCACCTTCTTCTTCGGGTCGATGATGAACAGCGAGCGCACGGTCAGCGTTTCGTTCGCGTTCGGATGAATCATGTCGTACAGCTGCGAGACTTTGCGGTCGCCGTCAGCGAGAATCGGAAAGCCGACGCTCGCGGCCTGCGTCTCGTTGATATCCTTGATCCACTCGTTGTGCGACTCCTTGTTGTCCACGGACAACGCGATCGTCTTCACGTTGCGCTTCTCGAATTCGCCGGCGAGCTTCGCGGTCAGGCCGAGTTCCGTCGTGCAGACAGGCGTAAAGTCGGCCGGATGCGAGAACAGAACGCCCCAGCTGTCACCGAGCCATTCGTGGAAACTGATGCGGCCAATGCTCGACTCCTGCTCGAAATCGGGTGCGACGTCGCCAAGACGTAGACTCATAGTGCAGCTCCTGGAAATGTTCAATGATGTGTTCGAATGTTCCGCCGGGCCTGCCCCGGGCGAAGGGTACAAATTAGAGCATACGGGACGAGCCCATGCACTTCTAACGAACATTCGCTAAAACGCTTATCAGTTTTTGTAATTTTCTCGCCGATGTACGAAACTTAACGGGACAGATCAACTCCATCAAGCGATGGTGTGCTCTGCACAGTCATGAGCGCAACGTTCGAAGCGGGCACAATGGAACGCCCGCGACGTGCGGGAACGCTTCATGCGACCGCGTTCGGGAAATTGCGCGCGATTTGCGCGTAACCCATGCGCACGGTCCGCTGGCTCGCCACCGGCCGTTTCTTTGGTTACGATTCACGCGTAGCGTGCACGAAGGGAGCAGTCAATGTCGGAAGTCAACAAGGAGAGATTGATGTCGGATATCAAAACCGTACTCGCAGACGCGGAAGATCTGCTGAAGCAGGCCGCGAGCGCCACGGGCGAACGCGCTTCTGAACTGCGCGAGACGGCGCTCTCGCGTCTCAAGCAGGCGAAGGAAAAGGCAGCCGACGTGCAGGTCGTGGTCGTCGAGAAAGGCAAGAAAGCCGCTCGCGCCACGGACGACTATGTCCACGAGCATCCGTGGGCGTCGATCGGCATTGCAGCCGGTGTCGGCGTGCTGGTTGGCCTGCTGATCAATCGCAAGTAACGCGCGTGAAGCCGCCGGCCGCGCACTCGGGCGGCCGGCGCGCCTCGCTGACAGGCAGACGGGCGCGCGCGCCCTGTCTGCACCTTCTTCGCGCATCCTCGCGCGCAACACGCTGACGCCATGATCAATACACAATCGCAGAGCGAGGACCGCGGGCCACTGCGGCGCATTCTCAGTTCGTTCTTTTCGATCCTGCAGACACGGCTCGAACTGATCGGCATCGAACTGGCCGAAGAAAAGGACCGGCTGCTGATGGTCCTGTTCATGGGCCTCGCTGCCATGATGCTCGCGACGATGGCATTGATCGCGCTGACTGCGCTGGTCGCGATCGCGTTCTGGGACACCTACCGGTGGCAGGCGCTTGCCGGCATCACTGTCGTCTATGCCGTGGCGGCCATCGTCTGTGCGTTGCGGGCTCGCAGCGGCTTGCACAATGCCCCGATGATCTTCGAAGCCACGCTGCACGAGTTCGAGAAAGACCGCGAGATTTTCCGCAAACGCTGAACGCAGCTGCGCCCTCTTCCCTGTCCATCGCCATCGATCAACTCTATGAGCCAGGTCCAATCCGATAACGCCTTCCGCAGCCGCCGACCGACCGCCAAAGACCTGAGCGCGCCGCATCTGCGCGCGCTGCGCAAGGAACTGCTGATCGTGCGCGCGGACGTCGAGCGCATGGAACTCGCGCAGGCAACCCTCGAACTGCGCCACGCCGTCACGCACTTCAGCTGGCTCAAGTTCCTCGTACCGGGCTTCGGCGCGGCGAGCGCCATGCCTTGGGGACGGCGACGCGGCGCTGCAGGCGGAATTGGCGCCTTGCTCAAGGAATATCCGCTGATCAGCTCGATTGTGTCGCTGGTGCTCGCCAAGCCGATTCGCCATACCGTGCTGGGCGCGGCGAAGCCAGCCCTGAAGTGGGGCAGCGTAGGCCTCGCCGTCTGGGAAGCGTTTCGCATCTATCAGCAGGTGAAGCGCGAATCGCGCAAACCGGCTGCGTCCGGGGCGGCGACCGACGCCGAGATGAACCCGCCCTGACGGGGCGCGTGCCGAACGCGTTTTCATCTAGCGCGCGCTCCAGCATTCGTCGGAGGCGGCTGTGCCCCGATTGCTCCTCAAACCCGTTGCATCGAGTATGAGCGTGCCGCACGCGTCGTCGGCCATCGGGCCGTTGTCGAGCGGTTGCGCTTCGAGCGCATAGCCGCCGTTCGTATCGTCGGCGGGCAGGATGCGCAACCGGTAGATCGCCCGCCCGCCTTGCGGCGCCTGATCGAGACCAGATGGCAATGGCGCTCCGTCTGCATGCGCGGCCGACTCGGCGAACTGCGCCGCGCGAAACAGTGCGGACGCCGCATCCGTTCTGTGTGCCTTTGCGATATGCGCGAGATAGGACGGGATGGCATAAGCGGCAAGCGTCGCCGCGATCGCCAGTGCGACGACCAGTTCGAGCAATGAGAACGCGCGTGTGTCCGGTTTCATGTCGACGCTCATAAGATGTGCACTCAGAAGGGGCGCGCAGCGACGCGGCGCCAATGTTTTTCGATTGCGCCGCTATCGATCACCAGCTGCAATTGCAGCCAGGTCTGCGAATCGGTGCTGCGTCCGTGGCCCCGCGCGGTCACGAGATAGGCCTGTGCGTTCGCGCGATTCGTCAATCGCCATTTTTCGATCAGGCATTGCGGCGCGCGAAACGACAGCGACATCGGCCATGATGCGAAGGGCGCGATCGCGCTGGATTCGAACGTCGCCTGCGATTTCCAGCCGACAGGCTCGCCGCTCGCACCCGGCAGACCCGAGACCGATCCGTTGATCAGATTGCGTGCGCATGAGGTCAACGCGGAGTCCGCAGCGTGCATCGCGAGCAGATGGTCATAGATCGCTGTCGCGTTTCGAGCGGCCGCGACTGTTTGTTCCAACCACGCGGCCGAAGTCGTCAGCATCATCGCGGCGATCAGCAGGACGACGGGTAGCGCAATGCCCTGATTGCGCGCGCGCCTGAACTGCGGCCTGCATGCCGGGCCCCTCATGTTGCACTTCCCTCGTTGTTGCGAATCGCGACGCGCCGCCAGAATGCGCGCCGAACTCGCATGTCCGGACTGATAGCCGACACCCCGTCGCAATCGACGTAGGCCGTGCGCGCGCTCTGCGGCGTGCCTCGAACGAGCACACAGAGATCGACGGCAACGATATTGGCCCATTGCGCCGGCGCCAGCGCCGCCGCATCCATCGCAGTCGATGCGCCCACGAGCCAATACCGCAAGCGCACCCGCTCGACGCCTTCGACGAGCGGCTGCGAAGAACTGGCTCCCGTGCCTTCGCAATACAGCTCGGGCTCCCCCGTCGAGCCGCTTGTCCTTGCGTAGAAGCGATTGACGATAGGCACGCCCGGCGCATCGGCATCCGTCTTCGTCACACCCTGGCCGAGACAGTCAGTCGCAAGACCCGCCGTGGACGGCCACGTCGAAACAGTGTCAGCGACGTAACGCACCGCGACCCCGTCCGAATGCGTGGCGAGCGTTTCGCAGGTCGGATTGTCGTCCGTGCCGATCGGCCTTCCGCCCGAGCAGCCGAATAGCGCGGGCCGCGCGGCGAACGTGCGGGGCATATCGGCCGAAACGAAAACCGCCATCTGCAACTGCTCGCCGATCAGCGTCAACGCGGTCATCGCCGCATCGTGGATCTGCGCGGCATCGGTCGCCTGTGCGAATGCGATTCGCTGCGATCGATACAGCGTCACCGAGCCCGCTGTCACGATCAGCCCAAGCGCCAGCGCTATCGTCATCTCGAGGAGCGTATGACCGTATGCATGGACAAAGCGTCGTTGCCAGCCTGATGACGCGCACGTGAAAGAGACGAGCGCCTTCATCGTAAGAACGCAATCGCGACACACTGCGTGCCGCGCGGCACGTTGGCTTCGCCGCACGATACTGGCGCATCGATGATGTCGTGCGGCATGCTTGCCTGCCAAGTCCATGTCGCTCGGGCGAAAGAAGAATCGCTGCCGCCGTCGATGCCGGCATCGGCCTTGGGCAACAAGCTCGACGCGCGAGTCTTCCATTGCCTGATCGCGGCCTCGTTGGTATTCGGCGCGCGCGCAGCCTCCGCGATTGCATCCGCGACGAGTGCGGCCTGCGCGCGATACGACATCGCACGCGCGTCGCGCGCAATAGCGAGCTGAACGGCGACCAGGCCAAGTACGGTCACGGCCGTCACAGCCACGGCCACCAGCACTTCGATCAACGTCTGGCCGCGCTGCGCAAAGACGGACGCGCGCATCATGCCGCCGCTCCGCAGCCACCGTCGACGATGCGCGCACGTCCGCCTGCCGCGATACGAACGCAGCGCCGCCAATCTTTGCCTTGCGTTGCCTTCGAATCGGCGCGCGGACCGATATCGAAACTGCGGAAGCTGCCGTTGACCTGACCTGCGGGCGGCGTGAACGTCAGGTTGGTAAGCGCGCCCACGATGCTCACCGATGCGAGATCGGGCTGCACGCGCAACGGAAAGAAACCGCTCGTGCGCTCGATCATCACGGCCCATCCGCACGACCAGTCGACGACGCCCGTCTTGCACGGTTACGTGGTAGCGAGACAGTGTCGCGCGGCATCGACGCGGCATACAGTCACCCGGGCGCCGCGGCGCAACGCTTCGCCGCGGGCGTAACTGAGCGTGGACAGCAACGCGCGTGCGCGTGCGTCGACCTGATCGCGCACATGCCATGCGACGAACGACGGCACCGTCAATGTCGCGAGGATAGCCAGCAACGCGATCACCACGAGCGTTTCGAACAGCGTGAACCCACGACACGTATGCCGCACACAAGCATTCCATTTCATCAGCATTCCTCTATTTCCGCCAAGAACGCGATGACTCTAACGGTGCGCATGAACGCCCGCAATCAGCCGGATGGCCAGGTGGCGGACGCACGAACCCCTGCACGAGAATGCCCGTGCATCAGATGAATTCGTGGAAGAACTTCAGGGGAAGAAAATGCCGATACGCCGGAAATCAGCGTTTGCGGGAAGGCTTCACGGGCGCAGCCGGAGCGTTCATCCGGCGAAACTCTTCGATGACGTCTTCGAATTCGGAGACGTCTTCGAAACGCCGGTACACGGAAGCGAAGCGCACGTACGCAATGGTGTCGAGCGCACGCAGCTCGGTCATGACGAGTTCGCCAAGACGTTCGCTGCGCACTTCGCGTTCGCCGCTGCCGAGCAGCTGATACTCGATGCGCGACGCGGCGGCGTCGACTGCGTCGGCAGCAACCGGACGCTTGCGCAGCGCCAGTTGCATGCTCGCGACGATCTTGCGGCGATCGAATTCCGTGCGGCTGCCGTCCTTCTTCACGACCGAGGGCAACGCCAGCTCGACCCGCTCGTACGTCGTGAAACGCTTGTCGCAGGCCGGGCAGCGCCGGCGGCGCCGGATCGCGGCGCCGTCTTCCGACACACGCGAGTCGACCACCTGCGTGTCGTCATGCCGGCAGAAGGGGCAGCGCATGGCAGCTTAACGGTAGACCGGGAAACGCTGCGTCAACTCGGCGACCTGCGCGCGCACGCGTTCGATCGTGGCCGTGTCTTCCGGGTTGTCGAGCACGTCGGCGATCAGGTTGCCGACCTGCTCGGCTTCCTTCGTGCCGAAGCCGCGCGTCGTCATTGCGGGCGAGCCCAGACGGACGCCGCTCGTCACGAACGGCTTTTCCGGATCATTCGGAATCGCGTTCTTGTTCACGGTGATGTGCGCCGCGCCGAGCGCCGCTTCCGCTGCCTTGCCCGTGATCTTCTTGGCACGCAGGTCCACCAGCATCACGTGGCTTTCCGTACGGCCCGAAACGATGCGCAGACCGCGCTTCACGAGCGTCTCAGCCAGCACGCGTGCATTGTCGACCACGCGCTGCTGGTATTCCTTGAATTCCGGCGCCAGCGCTTCCTTGAACGCGACAGCCTTGCCCGCGATCACGTGCATCAGCGGACCACCTTGGATGCCCGGGAAGATCGCCGAGTTGATCTGCTTCTCGAATTCGGCCTTCATCAGGATCACGCCGCCGCGCGGGCCGCGCAGGCTCTTGTGCGTCGTCGTGGTGACGAAGTCGGCGAACGGCACCGGGTTCGGGTAGACGCCCGCGGCGATCAGGCCCGCGTAGTGCGCCATGTCGACCATCAGATACGCGCCGACCGACTTCGCGATCTTCGACAGACGTTCGAAGTCGATGCGCAGCGCGAACGCCGATGCGCCCGCGACGATGATCTTCGGCTTGTGTTCCTGGGCCAGCTTTTCAGCCGCGTCATAGTCGATGTCTTCGGCTTCGTTCAGGCCGTAGCTGACCACGTTGAACCACTTGCCCGACATGTTGACGGGCGAGCCGTGCGTCAGATGGCCGCCGTGCGCGAGGCTCATGCCCATGATCGTGTCGCCCGGCTTGAGCATCGCGAAGAACACGCCCTGGTTGGCCTGCGAGCCCGAGTTCGGCTGGACGTTAGCGGCTTCGGCGCCGAACAGCTGCTTCACGCGGTCGATGGCGAGCTGCTCGACGACGTCGACGTATTCGCAACCGCCGTAGTAGCGCTTGCCCGGGTAGCCTTCGGCGTACTTGTTGGTGAGCTGCGAGCCCTGCGCGGCCATTACGGCCGGGCTCGTGTAGTTTTCCGACGCGATCAGTTCGATGTGCTCTTCCTGACGGCGGTTTTCGTCCTGGATGGCGTTCCAGATTTCCGGATCGACGTTGGCGATGGTGCTTTGGGCTCTGTCAAACATGCTGGTTCCGTTAAGTGTGTTCAGGTTGACCGGATCGTGCGCAGGTCGTGTGCCGGGAGCGTAGTGGGTACGCAGCACTGCTGGCCGCTGCTGATGGTGGGAGCCTTGACGTGGCGTATGAAGGAGGTGCCGCACACGCGAGTCAGGACAACCACCGGCAGCGCAAACGACGGCGCGCACGAAACATGGCTGCCCAGGCGAACGGCAAAACGGCACCCTGCGCTTCACGGTGGGACGCTCCACCTTGAACCCGTCACGCTTGACAGCATTGGGTTCTATCGCCAGTCACGCAGGGGTGAGCGCGTTAGTTTATTGGAACCGGGTCGAATAGGCAACCAGCCGGGCCAGCGCCCCGCGCATGCCGCGCGCAACCCCGCCGTACCGTTGCCGCGGCCGCCCGACGGCCTGCCCGAACGCGCCTTCGCGCGGCGGGGTCATTCTTGCCGCATCGTCCCATTGGAAGTAGGCTTGTGGCCTTTCTTCACCGACCAGGGAACAGCAATGATCGTGTTCGTCACCGGGGCGTCCGCAGGTTTCGGCGCCGCTATCGCCCGGGCTTTCGTCAAGGGCGGCCACCGCGTCGTCGCCACTGCGCGCCGCAAGGACCGTCTGCAGGCGCTCGCCGACGAACTCGGCGACAACCTGCTGCCGTTCGAGCTCGACGTGCGCGACCGCGCCGCCGTCGAAGCCGCACCCGCCGCACTGCCCGCCGACTTCGCCGCCGTCGACGTGCTCGTCAACAACGCCGGCCTCGCGCTCGGGCTGGAGCCTGCACAGCGCGCCGTGCTCGACGACTGGACCACGATGATCGAGACCAACTGCACGGGTCTCGTGCAGGTCACGCACGCGTTCCTGCCGGGCATGGTCGAACGCAATCGCGGTCACGTGTTCAATCTGGGCTCGGTCGCGGCCACCTGGCCGTATCCGGGCGGCAACGTGTATGGCGCGACCAAGGCGTTCGTGCGCCAGTTCAGCCTGAATCTGCGCGCGGACCTGCACGGCACGCCCATCCGCGTAACGGACATCGAGCCGGGACTGTGCGGCGGCACCGAATTTTCGAACGTGCGTTTCCGCGGCGACGACGAGAAGGCGGCCAACGTCTATCAGAACGTCCAGCCGCTCACGGCGGAAGACATCGCTGATTCGATCTACTGGATCGCGACGCGCCCCGCGCACGTCAACATCAATACGATCGAACTGATGCCCGTCGCACAGTCGTTCGCGGGTCTGAACATTCATCGCGGCTAGAGGCGGCGAAACCGCTGCGCCGGGCCGCTTGCCGCGGCGTCGACGCAGCGCCTGTCGCGCAGGTAAAACACATTCCGGCACATCGGTGCCCAAAAATGCGGCGCCCTTTTGCGTTCCGGTAAAATGCGCGCCATGAATATGTCTGACAGTCAGTCCGACGCGGAAATCGGCGGCTTTATGTGGCCGATTCGCGTGTATTACGAAGACACCGACGCCGGCGGCATCGTGTTTTACGCGAACTACCTGAAATTTTTCGAGCGCGCGCGCACCGAATGGCTGCGCGCGTGCGGCGTCGATCAACGCAAGCTCGCGGAAGAATCGGGAGCGCTATTCGTCGTGCGCAGCACTGCCCTCGACTATCTCGCGCCCGCCCGTCTCGACGACATGCTGCGCATCGTCAGCCGGATCGGGAAGCTCGGCCGCGCGTCGGTGGATTTCGCCCAGGAAGCCTGGCGCGGCGACACGCTGCTGGCGACCGGCACGATCCGCGTCGGTTGCGTCGATTCGAAATCGATGAAGCCGGCAGCCATTCCTCCGCCGGTTCACGTCGCGTTGCGGCGCGGACCGGACTCAACAGGCGCCAGCATGTCAACGGCGGCTTAATAAACGCCGTTATTGGCTGGACAGTGAACTCGTAACGGTCACAACAAGACCAAGCATGGTTCGGCGAAGGCCCCGCCGAAGCTTCCGGTTTGCCGACTGAATGCCAACCGAACGCTTCGACACACCTTGCAGCCGGACGCCCCACCCGGGACGTTACATCGAACCTCTATGAACACTACACAAGATCTTTCGATCATTTCCCTCGTTCTCAATGCGAGCCTGCTGGCGCAGGCAGTGATGGCGCTGCTGTTGCTGCTGTCGCTGATGTCGTGGACTTTCATCTTCCGCAAGTGGTTTGCGATTCGCCGCGCGCGGGCGCAGACTGAACGTTTCGAACGCGATTTCTGGTCGGGCGGCGACCTGCAGGCGCTGTATCAGAGCGCCGCGAACAACCGCCATACGATTGGCGCGCTCGAACGCATTTTCGAGTCGGGCATGCGTGAATTTCTGAAGGGCAAGGAAAAGCGGATCAACGATCCGGGCGCGATTCTCGACGGCGCACGCCGCGCGATGCGCGCCGCGTTCCAGCGCGAAATGGATGTGCTCGAGGCGAACCTCGCGTTCCTCGCTTCCGTCGGTTCGGTCAGCCCGTATATCGGTCTGTTCGGCACGGTGTGGGGGATCATGAATGCATTCCGCGGCCTCGCGAACGTCCAGCAGGCCACGCTCGCGAACGTCGCGCCCGGCATCGCCGAAGCGCTGACGGCAACGGCCATCGGTCTGTTCGCCGCCATCCCCGCCGTGGTTGCCTACAACCGCTACGCGCACGACATCGATCGCCTCGCGATCCGCTTCGAAACCTTCATCGAAGAGTTCTCGAACATCCTGCAGCGTCAGGCCCATTAAGGAGTCCACGATGGCCGGTTCAGTTCGTTCCAGCATGCGCGGCAGCCGCTCGCGCCGCGCGATGGCCGACATCAACGTCGTGCCGTACATCGACGTGATGCTCGTGCTGCTCGTGATTTTCATGGTGACGGCCCCGCTCGTGGCGCCGTCCATCGTGAATCTGCCGACAGTCGGCGGCGCCGCGCCGCAGCAGCAGACACCGCCCGTGGTCGTCAACATCAAGGCCGACGGCAACATGAACGTCAAGTACAAGGACGATGCAGGCGCGACGCAGCAGGAGACGATGACGCAGGCCGACCTGCGCAGCTTCGTCACCGACCGCGAAGCCTCGCATCCCGACCAGCCTGTCGTGATCGCCGCCGACAAGACGGTCAAATATGAAGTCGTGATGAACGTGATGTCCGACCTGAAGGCTCGCGGCGTCAAGCGCGTTGGATTGCTCGTCAAATCGCAATGATCCGCCGAGAGAAAAACGTCTACCCGCTTCAGCCGCCGCGCGAGCGCGGTACAGGCCGCGCCATTGCGCTCGCCGTGCTGATGCACGTGCTGCTCGGGTTCTTCCTGTATCACGGCATCCACTGGCAGAACAGCACGCCGGCTGGTGCCGAAGCCGAACTGTGGACCGAGGTGCCCGACACGTCGACGCCGCGGCCCGTTCCGCCGCCGCCCGCACCCGCGCCCGTCAAACCGGCGCCGCAGGTCAACGACGAACAAGCCGACATCGCGCTGCAAGAGAAAAAGCGCAAGCAGCAGCAGGAAGCGCAGCGTCAGGCCGAACTCGCCGAGCAGCAGCGCCAGCAAAAGCTGCAGGCCCAGCAGGAAGCCGAAGCAAAGCGCCAGCAGCAGCTCGCGGCCGACCAGGCTGCGGCAGCCGCCGCCGCGAAGCTCAAGCAGCAACAACAGCAACAGCAACAGCAGGCTGAAAAGCTCAAGCAGCAGCAACTCGCCCAGCAGAAGCAGGAGCAGTTGAAGAAGCAGCAGGAAGAGCAGCAGAAGAAGGAACAGGAAGCGAAGCAGGCGCAAGCGAAGCAGGCGCAAGCCGAAGCGCAGGCCAAGGCGGACGCGGCGAAGGCCGCGAAGGCCAAAGCTCAGGCTCAAGCGCAGGCCGAGGCCGCGAAGAAGCTCGACGCCGAACGTAACAAGCGTCTCGCCGCACTGCAGGGCATGGCGGGCGGCGAAGGCTCGACGGGCAACGGTCTTGCGAAGAGCGGCACGGGCACTGGTTCTGGCGGCACGGCAACGTCGCCGGGCTACGCGGATAAGGTCAAGCGCCGCGTGCAACCGAACATCGTCTGGTCGGGCGATACGTCGGGGCTCGAGACCGTCGTGTCCGTGCGTTGCTCGCCGACGGGCACCCTGCTGAGCGCGACGGTTACGCGCAGCAGCGGCAACGACGCGTGGGATGCCGCCGCTCTGCGCGCGGTCCAGCGTTCAGACCCGATGCCGCAGGACGTCAACGGCAAGACGCCTGAAAGCTTCAAGATCACGCTGCGTCCAGCCGCCTGACACGTCGTTTCCGCTTCGCACGGTCCTGCGTGCGAAGCGGGAACGATTTCTGCTCAAGCCGGTCTGTTTGCAGTTGTGGAGTGTTAGAAATTCGTTTTTTGGGGAATCTATAAACAATGAGTTTGATGACCAAGCTAGGCCTGCGAGCGCTCGTAGCGTCGTGTCTGATCGCCGCGGGCGGTGCCGCCCATGCACAACTCAACGTGCTCGTGACGGGCGTCGGTTCGACCCAGTTCCCGATTGCCACGGCAAATTTTGCCAACGAGGCAAATTCTCCCCAGCAGATCAGCACGATCGTCCGCCAGGATCTTCAGCGCAGCGGTAAATTCACCAACATCGACGCCGGCAGCGCGCCCGTTTCGGAAGGCGATTCCGTCGATCTGGGCGCATGGAAGGCGAAAGGCGCCAACGCGTTCGTCGCCGGCAGCGTCACGAAGCTGCCGAACGGCCAGTATCAGGTGCGCTTCAAGCTGTACGACACCGTCAACCAGCAAAGCCTCGGCGGCCTCGAACTGGTCAGCCCGGAAAGCGGCCTGCGCATGAGCGCGCACAAGGTGGCCGACTACATCTACGCGAAGCTGATGGGCGGCCGCGGCGTGTTCGCGACGCGTCTGTCATACGTAATCAAGACGGGCAACCGCTATCAGCTGCAGATTTCGGATTCCGACGGCCAGGACGCGCACATCGCCCTCTCCAGCCCCGAACCGATCATCTCGCCGGCGTGGTCGCCGGACGGCACGAAGGTCGCGTACGTTTCGTTCGAAAAGAAGAAGCCGATCGTCTACATCCACGATCTGCCGACGGGCCGCCGCGTCGTCGTGTCCGACCAGAAGGGCAACAACAGCGCGCCCGCATGGTCGCCTGACGGCCGCACGCTCGCTGTCGCGCTGTCGCGCACGGGCAACACGCAGATTTTCGCCGTCAACGCCGACGGCAGCGGCCTGCGCCGCCTGACGCAAGGCAGCTCGATCGACACCGAGCCGTCGTACTCGCCGGACGGCCAGTCGATCTACTTCACGAGCGACCGCGGCGGCCAGCCGCAGGTCTACAAGATGTCCGCCAACGGCGAGGCATCGGGCGGCGCGCAACGCGTGACGTTCACGGGCAACTACAATACGAGTCCGCGCGTGAGCCCGGACGGCAAGCAGCTCGCATACATCTCGCGTACGGGCGGGGGCTTCAAGCTGTATATCCAGGATCTGCAGTCGGGCGTCGCGACGGCGCTCACCGATACAACACATGACGAATCGCCGAGCTTCGCGGCGAATGGTCAGTACATTCTTTACGCCACTCAGGTGAACGGCCGTGGCGTGTTGGCCGCAGTATCGACCGACGGTCGGACGCGGCAGGTCCTGTCCGTTCAGGGGGCAGCGTACGCGAGCCTTCCTGGGGCCCGTTTATGCAATAACACACAAGGAGAGTGAAGCATGATGTCCAAACTTCGTATCGCGTTTGCCGTGGCAATGGTCGGCACGCTGGCTGCATGCCATTCGGGCGTGAAGCTCGACGAAAACGCCGGCAAGGGTGGCGCAACGGGTGCGCAACCGAACCCGAACGATGTCGCCACGGTTAACGTCGATCCGTTGAACGATCCGAACAGCCCGCTGGCAAAGCGCAGCATCTATTTCGACTTCGACAGCTATTCGGTCAAGGACGATTACCAGCCGCTTCTGCAACAACACGCTCAGTACCTGAAGAGCCACCCGCAACGTCACGTCCTGATCCAGGGCAACACCGACGAGCGCGGCACGAGCGAGTACAACCTGGCACTCGGCCAGAAGCGTGCCGAAGCCGTCCGCCGTTCGATGTCGCTGCTGGGCGTGCCCGATTCGGAAATGGAAGCCGTGAGCCTCGGCAAGGAAAAGCCGCAGGCAACGGGTCATGATGAAGCGTCCTGGGCGCAAAACCGCCGCGCGGACCTCGTCTATCAACAGTAATAGGTGACAAGCCGTATGACGCACCGTTTCTTCTGGCTGCGCATGGCCGCAGCCGCCTGCGTCGCGGGGACGGCCGTGATGGCCCTGCCCGCTCACGCCGGCATGTTCGACGACGATCAGGCTCGCCAGGCGATCCTCGATCTGCGCACCAAGACTGATAGTCTGTCGAGCCAGCTGTCGGCGGCTCAACGCACGATCCTCGACCAGCAGAACCGTCTCGACCAGCTGAACCAGCAGGTCGCAACGCTGCGCGGTCAGAACGAGGACCTCACCAATCAGGTCGCGACGTTGCAAAAGCAGCAGAAGGACTACTACACCGACCTCGACGGTCGTCTGAAGAAGTTCGAGCCGCGGCAACAGACGGTCGATGGCGTCGACGGCACCGTGCAGCCAGGCGAAACGGAGGCGTTCAACGCGGCTTCGCAGCAGTTCCGCAGCGGGGACTTCAAGAACGCGGCGGCGTCGTTCCGCAGCTTCATCGCGAAGTACCCGCAAAGCCCGTATCAGCCTACTGCGCAATACTGGCTCGGCAACGCGCTGTATGCGCTGCGCGACTACAAGGGCTCGACGTCGGTATGGCAAGGCGTCGTGCAGAAGTATCCGCAGCATCCGCGCGCGCCGGAGGCGCTGCTGGCCATCGCGAACAACCAGCTCGAACAGGGCCAGAAGGCGGCCGCCAAGAAGACGCTCGAACAGATCGTCGCGCAGTACGGCGGCTCGGATGTCGCGCAGTCGGCACAAAGCAAGCTTTCGCAGATCAAATGATTCGTGGCGCCCGCTTCGTGCAGGTGCCCGTTTGTTGTGATGCAGTAAAACGCGCAGTGTCGACGCTTCAAGAACCGATACGCGCGCCTCTCGCCGGAAAGCCCGGAACTTCACCGTTCCGGGCTTTTCTTTTTGGGGGAGCGCACGCGCTGATTGCTGGCCGGTTTATTGACAGCCAGGTGGATTGCCGATATAATTTCGCTTCTCTTTTGGGTCGTTAGCTCAGCTGGTAGAGCAGCGGACTTTTAATCCGTTGGTCACAGGTTCGAATCCCGTACGGCCTACCAAAAGATTCGAAGGGCCCGGCGCAAGCCGGGCCCTTTTCATTTTGTGCCGCGTTTTTCACACGCATTCCACGCACCGACTGTTCACCGTCGCTCCCGCAAAGCGCCATCGCGGTTTGCGAAAACATTACCCATGCGCATTCATTTCATTAACGCGACGCCAGAATTACTGGCTGTGTTCAATTGAAAAAACCCCGGGCGGTGTTTTTAAAAAACACGATTAAATTGCAGTGAGATTCTCAAATAATGCGCTTTGGGCGCAAATGTCGCATGACGGCCAACATAATAGCGAACACGGCGAATAGTTTGTCAAACCATTACCTGGCGTGCACCAGGCGGAGGCATCGGATGAAGCTTCACGCATTCCGCCAGCCATATCCCATTCGCCTTTCAGAAAAAATAGTATTTTCCCGACAATAAACCCTTCGCCGTAGTCAATTTCTGCCAATAAAACGACGTAAGGGAATTGTCTACTGCATAATTCAAGCGACCTTCAATCAACAGCGTTTCTCCAACCTGAAAAGGGTCGAGCCGGTGACCGACAAACTGCTTACCGAGTGGAGTACTGCGTCGCTGGGCAAAAGCACGACGGTCGATAACAAGCGGACCGTTTTCTACGTGCAGCCGTTGATCGCCCATTACCGGATGGAGGTCATCGAGTCACTGAACCGGCTCTTTGCCGTCAAGCTCTTCGCCAGTTCCGCGGGTATCGAATCGAATGGATTTTCGCGCGAGAAACCCGCGTGCGCGGAATTCGTCGAGACCCAGATCAGCCAGGTGTTTTCGCCGGGCATCAACATGCAGCGGGAAGTGGTCGGGCGCATCCTGCGCGAGCGCCCTGCTGCCGTGCTGATGTTCGCCGATATCCGCTATCTGTCGCTCTGGCTCGCGCTGATGGCCGGCCGCGCGATGCGTATTCCCGTCCTGATTCACGGACAGGGCCTCTGCCGGCACGAAGAAGACGTCGGCCTGATCCGCGGGCTGTGCTATCGGGTCGCCGTCGCGCTGTCGACGCAGTACATCTGCTACACCGACGCATCCAGGCGCTCGCTGGAACGCGTCGGTTGTCCTTCCGGGAAACTGATCGTGGCCGATAACTCGCTGACCGTCGAACATACCGTCGATCCCGCCGATAAAACCGGCAAGGAAACGGGCATCCTGTTCCTTGGACGGCTGCGCGACGACTCGAACGTCGATGCGCTGATCGAAGCCGTCGGCCGACTGCGCAGCGAGGATCGTCAGGTCACGTTGCATCTGGTCGGGGGTGGCAAGCACGGCGCGCAGCTCAAGCGGCTCTACGGCGATTGCGACTACGTCGTCTGGTACGGTCCCGTGTTCGACGAAAGCCGCATCGCGGCGATCAGCCGGCAGTGCCGCATCGGCTGCTATCCGGGCGCAGCGGGCCTGAGCGTCGTGCATATGTTCGGACTGAGCCTGCCGCCCCTCGTGCCCGACGAAATGCGGCGGCACATGGGCCCCGAGCCAGGCTATGTCGAGGACGGCAGCACGGGCTTTTTCTATCCGCGCGAAGGCGGCGTCGACGCGCTCGCGGACACGCTGCGCCGCGTCTGGACGGTGCCGCCCGACACGATGCGCGCAGCGGCCGCCGCGGCCCATTCGAAGTATCAGCAGCTGAATTCGCCGACGCTCGGCAGAAAGCTGGCGGAGATCGTGCGGGCGTCGCTGAAGGCCTGACGGGCGCGTCTCACCTGAAGTGTCACCTCAAGTGTCACCGCTTGCGCCGCTTCATCGCGCGCAACGCGTTCAAGCCCGCGCGCCGATCACCTGCTGCGCCACGGCCAGATAGCGCTGCGCCGTATCCTGCAGCGTCAAACCCGCAAGCGACCTCGGCACCTTCGGCTGCGCAAGCGCGTGGAGCAGCGCCGCGGCATACGCGGACGTATCGTCGGTATCGACGAGCTGCACGCCGGGCAGCGCCTTCGCGAACTGGAACGGCGTAATCGTGCTCGCGACGACGGGAATCCCCGAGGCCAGCGCCTCCAGAAACGCGATGCTGTGCCCTTCCGAGCGCGACGGCATCGCGAACACGTTCGATGCGCGCAGCACGCCGCTCACGTCCGAATGCGGACCATCGACGCTCACGCGATCTTCGAGACCGAGCTTCTTCACCAGATCTTCGATGGCCGCAAGGTAGGCCGGATCTTCGACCACGCCGTACAGCTGCAGGCGCACCTCCTGCACCTGCGCCGCGACTTCGCGAAACGCGTGCACCGTCTGCAACTGGTTCTTCACCGACGTATAGCGGCCGATCTGCACGATCTGCGGCGGCGCATCGCCGGAGCGCGGATGGTCGTCGAATGTGAAACGCGACGTGTCGACGCCATTCGGAATCAACGTCACGAGGGGATGCGAGCCGACGCAGTCGTTGTAGTCGCGCACGTTCGCGGGCGACACGCCGATCACCGCGCGCGCCCGCGACGACAGCAGGCGCTCGACATTGCGAAACAGCTTGCGCTCGAAATCGTTGACGGCGGAATGCATCACGTAGATCACGGGCACACTGGTCGGCAACGCGCGCGCATAGAACGCAGGAATCGTCGCGTGCGCGAACAGCACGTCGGGCCTGAAGCGCCGCAGCACCCCGGCCAGATGAATCAGCTTGCCGGGCAGATTGGAACGCTTCACGGGAAACACGCATTCGACGCCGTGGTTTTCCAGCTCGCGCGTAAGCGCCGCGAAGTCGGGGCGCTCGGGCAGCAGCGCCGTCACGCCGACCACGCTGCCTTCGCGCTGCTGATGGATCGCGAGATCCTTCGCCAGCACTTCCGCACCCGACAGACGCGGCTCCAGCACGAGATGAAGTATCCGCATCACATGACCCTCGCGGTCCGGTACGTCATCCATGCAGCCGCCGAACTGAGACCGACCGTCATCGCCCACGCGATGCCCGTCACGCCCCAGTAATGCGTCGCGGGCGGCACGCAGGCGAGCAGCACGAGCACCTGGATGACGGAAGCCTGCGTGGTCGCCTTCGCGTCGCCGACAGCCCGCAGATACGACACCAGCACCGCGATCAGCGCGCCGATCGCCATGTTGATCACGAAGATCTTGAAGAGCGGCACGGCGGGCAGCCAGGCCGGTCCGAGAACCAGCGCGAACAGCGGCTGCGCCGCCAGCCGCAGCACGATCACGACGACCACCAGCCCGAGCGCGATCACGCCGATATAGCGCTTGAAGAGCCGCGCGGCCGCATGAGGATCGGCGCGATGACGCGCGGCAAAGGTTGGAAACAGATACTGCGACATCGCGATCGCGGCATCGGCGAGCAGCATCTGCGCGAGCCGCGACGACATCTGGTACGCACCGAGTTGCGCGGGCCCAAGCAGCTTGCCGACCACGACCTTGTCGAACTGGTTGAGGACCAGATTGACGACGCTGCCCGCCCAGATCCAGCGGCTGAAACCGATGTAATGACCGATGCCCGACCAGCGCAAGCGGATGGGCGGACGCGGGTTCATCGTGATCCATGTGAGCGCCGTCTTCAGCGATTCGCCGACGATCATCCCGATCAGCACCGAATAGGCGCCCGCGCCCGCCAGCGCCAGCGCGAGCCCGCAACAGCAGTCGAGGAACGCCGCCGATATCTCGACGAGCGCGACATGCTGGAAGCGCCGCTCGCGCTGCACGACGTAATAGGCGGGTGACGCGATGCCGCGCAGCAGCGGCAACAGCGCCGCAAGCTGCAACAGCAGCAACGCGCCGCCCAGATGGAACTGGCTGTTCATCAACGGCGCAATCGCGACGAGCGCGGCGCCGATCATCAGGCCGCGTGTGGCGAGCGTGGTCCAGACGGCGCCCAGTTCGTCACGCGTCGGCGACGCCTGCCCCTGGATCACCGCCTGCGACAAGCCCGTGTCCGACAGAGACTCTGCAATCGCGACAGCGAGCAGCGCGACGCTCACGCTGCCGATCGCCTCCGGCCCGAGAATGCGGCCGATCGCAAGGAACTTGATGGCCACGAGCCCGCGCATCAACACCTGCTGCAACAGCACCCATGTCGCTGCACTCGAACCCAGGCCTGCCCTGAACGAGAACGCCGGTAGCCTCATCGTCCGCAATCTTCTTCTCCTGTCTCATACAAGGCTGTCGATCGGAGCGGGCGCTCGAACGCTGCTCCCGTGGCAGACACAGCCCATCCGCCGGCTCATGCACACCGTCCCTCAAGTTACCCCGCCGCATCCGCACACGGACGCCATCAGTCAGTCAGATTCGGCAACGGCACCGTGGCGGCTGTCTGTTGTCGCCAAAGAAATGGCGAAATTGTCGGCTCGCGCCGAAGGCCAGATGCTAAGGTGGACGCAAGGCTGCTCCCTACGATCGCTATGGAACGTGCAACCCATCTTGTGCCCGTCGAAGTACCCATCGCCGATGCCGCGAGGCTCGGCTACGTCGTCATCATCGAGCCGAATTTCACCGGGCATCGGTGGCGTTATGTCGAATGGATCGCGCAGACCTGCATCGAAGCGGGCTATCCGTGTCTCGTCGTGACCGAGAACTCGAACGAGGACCATCGGCTCGCGCGCGAAATCATGGCCGCGCGGCGCGAGGATCTGCAAATTGCCTTCGTCGATACGGAAAGCGAGCGTCAAAGCCGCGGACTCAAGCGCATCAGCTACGCGCGCTTTCACGCCTACTTCAAGCTCGCCTACGACTCCGTCAAACACGCCGAACGCGTGCGCCTCGTCGTCGTACCGTATGTCGATTACTTCTTTCATGCGCTGCCGCTGCTCGGCACGCCGTTTGGGCGCGCGCCGTGGATCGCGATCACGATGCGCGCCACCTTCCATCATCGCAAGGTCGGCGTGCGCACGCCGGGGCGGCCGCTCGTCAATACGCTGAAGGCGCTGCTGTTCCGCCGCGCCGTGCATACGAAAGGACTGCGCACGCTGCTGTCGATCGATCCGACGCTGCCCGACTGGATCGGCCGCGCGAAGCCGAAGCACGGAGCCTCTGTCCAATACGTCGCCGATCCGTTTCCCGATGCGAAGACCGAAGATCCCTTCGTCGCGCGCGAGCGTCTCGATCTCGATCCTGCGGGCCGCTACCTGCTCGTCTACGGCTCGATCAGCGAGCGCAAGGGCATCTGCGAGCTGGCCGAAGCGCTCGCGGGAATGCAGGACGCGCCGACGCTGCTGCTCGCGGGCGAACAGGATCCCGAGATCCGCGGCTTCATGCGCGCCTTCATTCCGATTCTCAAGCCCGCGCCCGTGATACTCGACCGCTTCATTTCGAACGAGATGGAGCGCGACCTGTTCTCCGCGTGCGATGTCGTCTGGCTCGGCTACAAGGGCCACTATGGGATGAGCGGAGTGCTGGTGCAGGCGTACCGCTTCGACAAGCCCGTCGTCGCCACGAGCGACGGGCTGATCGGCTGGTTCTGCCGTGGCGGCCAGCTCGGTCCGTGTCTCGACGATCTGTCGGCGGCGTCGATCACGCGTGCGATCGAAGAAGTCGCCGGACAATGGCGGCGCGGTGAAACGCATCAGCGTCCGCTCGATCATCTGCTCGCGCGCAACACGCTCGGTCAATTCAAGGAAACGCTCCGCCAGGCAATCACGGCTGCAATCGAAACGCGCGTCTGATGTCTGTCGTCACGACGCACGTACGGCCGTCATTGCAGCGTCATTCCGGCGTTTCGCCACTCGCTTCACCGCCCACCCGCTCGATCCTCTTCGCACGCGCGACGCGCGGCAGCAGCACTTGCCGCGCCCACTGCGCGCAAGGCCGCTCGATGCGTGTCGCGCTAATGCGCGCGGCCGCGTAGCTCGCGCAGCACGCGAACAGCGCGGCGGCCACGAAGCCCAGCACGGGCGCATGGTGATCGAGCGCATCGAGCGGCGTTTTCAACGCGACGCGCACGATCAGGATCACGACAAAGCTCCAGATATACAGCCCATAGCTGTTCTGCCCGAACGCGGCGACGATCCGCGCGCCCGGATAGCGGCGCGGCAATTGCGCGAGCAGCAGCAACAACGCAGCGGCCGCGCATGCGGCGACCGTCGGCGCGAGCCAGTGCGCGAGGCCGAATCCGGAGCCCGTCGCGTACAGCAGCACGAGCAGCCCGGCGCACGCAGCCAGCGCACACACGGTGCCGAATCTCGACAGCTTCACGCCGTCGCGCAGCAGCAGCCGCTTGCCGTAGCGCGCGAACAGGAAGCCCACGACGAAGCACGGCAATTGCGTCGGCGGCCAGTAGTAGAGGAAGGAATTGTTCTCGACGATGCAGACGTCGTCGGCACAGGCGCCTGTCGACAGCAGAACGGCGCTGAGCAGCATGAGCATTAGCGACGTGCGCCACAAACCGCCGCGCGTGCGCGTTGCGACGAAGATGAGCGGCGCGAACAGATAGAAGCACATCTCCACGCCGATCGACCAGCCGCCGGGCACTACCGTATTCACCGCGCTCGGCACCCACGCGTGAATGAAGACGATGTTCGCGAGCACGTCGGCCATGCTGTGCTGCGCCGTGACCTGCGTGTGGAAATGGGCGGCGAGAACATTGCCGAGCGAATACACGGCAATCGCGACGTAATACAGCGGCGCGATGCGGAAGAAGCGTTTGACGTAGAAGCGCCGCGCGATCAGCGAGCGATCGTCGCCGAAGCGCCTTGTTTCCGCTTCGAGCGTCAGCATGATCGTCACGGCGCTGATCACGAAGAACAGTTGCACGCCGTACTGCCCCATGTCCGCGAAAGCCTGGAGCCACGCGGGCAGCGCGGGCATGAAGAGCGCGAGATGCACGAGAATCACGCCGACGATCGCGAGCGCACGGCCCGCATCGAGCGCGGCGACGCGTGCGGTGTCACGCTCCGCCCGTTGCGCGATCGAGGCGTCCGGCGCGTTTGCGCCCACGCGCCGCACGCAGCGGCTACCGATGCGCTCAAGCCATGTAAGCGTTCCTGTGGAGCTCACGCAAGTTCTCCCCTTGCGGGCCCGGAGGTTCGCCCGCCCGCGCGCACGCGATGCGTGCAGCACTGTGCAGCATGGAATAGGTTCGAATCAGGAAAGCTGCCCGCCGACGGGCATTTCCTCGCGCACCGATGCATTGCGCTTTGCCGGGAACAGCGCATTGCGCAGACGCAGGAACGGGTATTCGACCGCGCGCGTCATCACGTAGCCCGCAATGATCGCGACAGCGGACTGCGCAGCCAGCGCGACGAACCAGATCGCCGCAGGCGGCAGGCCGAGCGCCGTCGTCTTGCGGATCACGATGTCGCCGGGCGCAAGCGCAAGCGAGTGCCACAGGTAGATGCCGTACGAGTACACGCCGAGCCAGGCGATCGCGCGATAAGCCAGTGAATCGCGCACCTTGCCCGAGTGCTCGAGCATCAACACGATGAACGCGCAGAATCCGATCGCCTGAATCGTGTAGCCGATGCTTTCGTCGAGCGGTTCGTGCTTCGTTGCAAGCACCAGCCACGCGACCAGCACGGCGACGATGGCGAGCAGCCAGCCCGTGCGCTTAGCGATGCCCTGATACACGTCGGGCTTCATCCAGTAGATCGCCGCGAGAATCACGCCGTACAGCAGGCTGTCGATCCGGTACTGCGTATAGAAGAACGCAGCCTGCAGGTCGCCGCCCGCCACTTCGAGGCACCGCGCGATCAGCACGACCACACAGATGCCGCCCAGCACGCCGATGATCGAACCCGCGCGCATTTTCCAGCGCGCGAACAGCAGCAGCACGGCGGGCAGGAACAGATAGAAATGCTCTTCGACGGCGAGACTCCACGTCTGCGAAATCGACGTGCCGAAGTAGTTCTGCAGATGCGTCAGGTTCTGCCAGAGGAACGAATCGAGCGGATGGCGGCCGGCGAGCGTATGAAAAAGGATCAGCACGTAATACGCGGGCCAGATCTTGAACATGCGTCGCACGATGAAGCGGCGCGCGTCGACGTGACCCGTTTCCGCGTATTGCCGCAGCAGCAGCCCGCCGACGAGAAAGCCGCTCAGCGTGAAGAACAGGTTCACGCCTTCGCGGCCGAAGTTCTTCAGCGGATACTCAATGATCGAAATCAGCGCGCTGCCCGTGTGATTCACATGGAAGTGATACCCCATCACCGCGAGAATCGCGATGCCGCGGACGAAGTCGAGCTCGACCGACCTGCCCCGCGTCATCGATTGCGCGCTGCCGAATAGCTTCATGCCCGTTCCCCTTTCGACGTCGTTTGCTGGTCTTTGTTTATGAGCCACCATGCGGAGATGCACTGCAAAGTCGTGCCTGCCTCGATGCCCGTTCGCGATCGATTGCGCGCTGCGGGCGGCATCGTCGGCGTGGCGCTTTTTGGCACGCTATTCAGCCATGTTGCTTGCTTGACCGTGCACTCGTACGCCAAGTTGCCGTCCTTGTCGGACAGGGTGGCCTACCCTGCCGAACCGTCTGACTACGGGCTTTTTCCCACATCGTGCGACCCCGCCAGAACCCAGGCCTATTACGCCTGCCCCGGACTTGGCGACAGACCATCCATTTATATTCAGACTCAGCAGTGGCGCGCGCCGCTGACACGATGAACGCACCGCACCGGGAAGGGGAGAATCGTCGATGCGCAACAAGTACGCTACGTTGTGGATCTGGATGTGCTTGTGCCCGCTCGCGCTCGACTACAAAGCACCGGACGCCGACTCGGGGCACGCCGCGCAGGTACTGCTCGTCGCCCCGACGCTCGCCGCCGCGCTCGCGCTGATCTTCATCGCGCCGCGTTTTCGCCAGGCTTCGCCGCTGCGCCGCTTCGTCACGCTCTGCCTTATGCTCAGCGTGCCGGGCAGCCTGATTTCGCAGCTCGTGCAAGGCAACGATTTCGGCAACTATCTGCGGGTGGTGTTGCCGTTTCTGCTGTTTCTCCTCGGCTACGCAATGGCCTGCCATCCCTGGCACGAAAACCGCATCGGACAGATCGAAAAGGCGCTGTTCTGGGCGAACCTGATCTGTCTCGTCTTCACCTTCATCTTCGGCATCGCGACGGGCGGCGGCATGGGCGGTATCGCCGATGTGCGCTTTCGTATCGTCTCCGTGACGCTGCTCGGGCTGCAGGGCGTGTTGCTGCACGAATTCGTGCTGGCGCGGCGCTTTTCGCCGTTCATGCTCGCCGTGTTTCTCGGCACGGTGCTCGTCGAGCTGCTGAGCGTGACGCGCAGCCTGCTGATCGGCACGATGCTGCTGTTCCTGATGGCGGCGTGGATGAGCGCGCCGTCGCTGCGTTATCTGCTGCGCTCGGCCTTGCGCGTGTTCATCGTGAGCGTCGTGCTCGGCGCGATGGCGGCAGCCGCCATCTGGAGCATGCCGTCCGTCAGCGAGCACTGGATGCAGCGCTTCACGGTGGCGGAGAACACGCAGACGGGCAAGGATCCGACGACGATCACGCGCCTCGCCGAAATCAAGGATCAGGTTGATCAGGTCACGTCTTCGGCGCAATCGCTGCTGCTCGGCGAAGGCTACGGTCACTACTATCGCTATTCGCCGCAGTATCTGCCCGATCTTGCCGGCACGATCAGCGAAAAGGACTTCTACGCGATCCACGAATGGGCGGCGGGCCACAACTTCTGGATCTATCAGCTGTTCGCAGGCGGCCTGCTGTTCGGCATCGGGCTGCCGCTCGCGGTGCTGGTGACGTTGTGGCACTGCGCGACCGCGTACCGCCGCTGGCGCGGAAAAAACCCCGGCGCGCCGCTGTTGCCCGTGTTCGGCCGCGCGATCCTGCTGCTGGCCGCGCTGCCCGCTACGTCGATCGGCGGCAATCCGCTCGGCCCGCGTTTCTCGGGACTCGTGTTCGGCGTGGCGCTCGGCCTCACGGTCGCCACGTATTGCCGTCTGCATCGGCAACTGGATTCGAAGGCACGCTCGCGCGTCGAGCCTGTCGCGCCGCAGCCGGCGACGGCCGCGGTCGCCCGGCATGGTCCCGCCCAGCCGCCTGCGCAGCCGCCGCGCCCTGCCCCGTTCGCCGCGGCTTCGGCGCGCGGCACGCTGCAGGATGCGTCGGGTTCCGAACCCTACGATGCAGGCCGCACGCGCGATCTGCGTCAACGAGGCATGCCGGCGTCCGCGTGAACGTACCGAGATGAAAACGACGCGCATCACGCAGATGGTCTCGCTTCATCGCCCGGCAGCGCCGGTCCTTTTCGCACTACGCCGTGTTATCCGCCAATGAAAATTCTTCATCTACTTTCGACAGTCGACCCGCAGGCAGGCGGACCAACTGAAGGTGTACGACAAAGCGGCGTCGCGATGGCGTCGCTGGGCCACGAGATCGAGGTCGCGTCGCTCGATGCCGCCGATGCGCCGCACGTGCGCGATTTCCCGCTGCCCGTGCATGCGCTCGGCCCGGGCCGCAACGTCTACGGCTTCACGCCCGGCTACGTGCCGTGGCTCAGCCGCGAAGCGCAGCGCTTCGATGCCGTGATCGTGCACGGTCTGTGGCAATACCACGGCTTCGGCGCGTGGCGTGCGCTGCGCGCGGCGAAGGTGCCGTACTACGTGTACACGCACGGCATGCTTGATCCGTATTTCAAGCGCACCTATCCGCTCAAGCATCTGAAGAAATGGGCGTACTGGCCGTGGGCCGAGTATCGCGTGCTGCGCGACGCGGCCGCCGTGATCTTCACGACGGAAGAAGAGCGCCTGCTCGCGCGGCAATCGTTCTGGCTGTATCGGGCGAACGAGCGCGTCGTGCCATTCGGCACCAACCCGCCGCCGCCGCATGCGCGCGCGCTGCGAGAGACGTTCCTGAGCGCGTATCCCCAACTGCGCGGCAAGCGGATCGTGCTGTTTCTCGGGCGCATTCACGAGAAGAAAGGCTGCGATCTGCTGATTCACGCATTCGCCGATCATGCGCAGCGCGACCTGGACGCGCACCTCGTGATCGCCGGTCCCGATGCGACGGGCTGGCAGCGTCCGTTGCAGGCGCTCGCACGCTCGTGCGGGATCGAAGAGCGGCTCACGTGGCCGGGCATGCTGCGGGGCGACCTGAAATGGGGCGCCTTCTACGCGAGCGATGTGTTCGCGCTGCCTTCGCATCAGGAGAATTTCGGCGTGGCCGTCGCCGAAGCGCTGGCGTGCGGCCTGCCCGTACTGCTGTCGGAGAAGGTCGGTGTGTGGCGTGAAGTGGAAAGCGATCAGGCGGGCTTTGTATCGAGCGACACAGTCAACGGCACGCAGCGCAATCTGCTGAACTGGCATTCGCTTGACGCCGCCGCGAAGGCGAACATGCGCGAGCAGGCGCGCAGGACGTTCGACGCGCGGTTCGGGATTGCGAGCATGGTGGACTCGTTGACTGCGCTGTTGCAGCCGCAGGCTGGTACGGCTACGGGTGCGGCCCCGGCGCGGGCCGGCGATCAGCAGACGCCGCAGAACTCGCCAGGCGCAGCCGCGATGGTGTCTAAGGTGGCGAAGGCGCCGGCGCGGAGGGAACCCTCGGTGAGTTGATCCCTCGGCGATGTCATTCCGATGGCCAGGACTCGCGATGCGATCCTGGCCATTTGTTTGTATCTGCGTGAATCGCACTCGCCATAAAAAATCCCGCGATCGATAGCGCGGGATTTTTTGATTTCTACGGGCGCACGATGCGCGAGCGAACCGTCTCACATCGCCTCATTGCCCCCCGCCCTGACCAGCGACTGCGCCGCGATCGGCAGCTTGCCCAGCTCCGCGCTCGAGCCGCCGTAGCGCATGCCCGCCGCCTCGCCGATGGGCAGGATGGTCGCCGTATCCGGCTTGCCGAGCCGCTGCGCGAGATGCTCCCCCAGCCGCAACGCGAGCGCCGAGATCGTGATCGTCGGGAAGTTCGCGCCGACGGTCGGGAACACCGAACTGCCCGCGACATACAGATTGCTCACGCCATGCATCTTGCAGTCGCGATCGACGACACCCTCGCGCGGCGAATCGTGCATCCGCGTCGTGCCCATGTGATGCCACGTGCCTTCGAGCTTGGCCGGCCATGACGCGCGGCCCGCGAGCGGTTCGTCGAGTTCGACTTCGGCGACGCCCATCATTTTCAGTTCTTCCGCGAGCAGCTGGAACGTGCGGTCGAACGTGCGCTGCACGAGTTCCGTGAGCCGCCAGTCCACTTTCACGCGCGGCAGGCCGAGACTGTCCTTGCGATCCGACAGCATCACGCGGCTGTCGCGGTTCGGCTCCGCTTCGACGATCGCCTGCAGCTTCACGTCCGAAATCAGCGCGCGCAATTGCAGCAGACGCGTCAGACCGAAGCCAACGGTATCGACGGGATGCGCGGCCATCGTCAGGTAGTCGTCGCGCGCGCGCCGTCCCGGCTGTTCCTTGCGATGCAGCGCCTCGCGGCAGCGGATCAGCGCTTCCGACCCCGCACTGCCTTCGCCGAAGAAGCGCGAGAAGAACCAGACGCGCGAATTGAGCAGCTTCTCGCGCCTGATGACGTCGTGCGTGAGCGCGAACTGCGACGAGATATGCGTGCCGTGCGCCGCGACCACCGGGTTCTGATAGTGGTACTTGATGTCGTACAGCTTGTTGCGCGCCCATTGCTTCGAGAACTTCACCGTGCCCGTCATCAGGCGCGGATGGTCCATGAAGAAGCGGCCCACCAGATCGTTGCCGTTGCCCAGACCCGCCGCCTGCACCTTGTTCGAGGCCAGCAGCAGCCGCGCGTTTTCGATGCCGCCTGTGGCGAGCACGAAGACTTTCGCATTCACGCGAAAGCGCTTGCCCGTGAGCGTCGCGACATCGACGCCCGTGACTTCCGTCGCCTGCGCGTCGGTGTCGATGTTCACGACGTTCGCGTACAGGAACACCCGCACGCGGTCCGAGCGCCGCAATACCTCGCGATACACCTTGCCGAAACGCACAGGCGGGCTGAACTGCGAAACGGTATCGCGCACGTTGCCCGAACTCAGCGGATAGCGGCGCACGTCGTGCCGGTTGATCTGCTGTTCCCACCACGCGGGATCGAAATTGTGCGGGCCGAGCTTGAGCAGCGCATGCGTGCGCAGATAGTACGGAGCGAGTTCTTCAAGGCCGAACGGCCAGCCGCTGTGCGCGACCCAGTCCTTCTTGTCGAAGTCCCACGGGTCGAGGGGCCGGCACCAGCCGCCCCAGCAATTGCTGCTGCCGCCGAGATAGCGGCTCCTGCAGCCGTCAGCGAAGGTATACGGGATGCCGACGTTCTCGCCGCGATAGAGATCGCGCGTTTCGTCGTCGGCCTTGTAGCCGCCGCTTTCGAGCAGGCAGCAATCGATGCCCGCGCGGTCGAGTTCCATCGCGAGCGTGATACCCGCGACGCCTGCCCCGATGATGCATACCGTCGTCGACACAGCGACGCCCTGTTCGACACTGCGGGTATCGATCAACATCCCCTGCTCCCAGCTTGTGTTCTGTTCGTACCTTGTACGGCCGCGTGAAGCAACGTCCGTTCTGGCCCCCCGCCGCGCATGCGAAACAGGCTCGTCATGCGGCAACGCCCTGTGGGTCTGCACGAGCGGGGCGCCTGCGCACGCATACTGCATTCCCGCGCCAGCCAGTGCTTACGTAAGATGATGGCTCTGCGTAAGGCAGCGTATCCGCCAACTTCGCGCTTCCGGCAGACAGAACCATGCATCCCGTGAACGTTATGAGGGGCGGGCCACATCCGCGTCGAAACGCTTGCGGATGAAGCGGCAAGGATTGCCGCCATACACGCCTTCCGCCTCGAGCGAGCGGTGCACGACGGACAGCGGCGTCACGACGGCCGAACGCCCGATCGTCACGCCCATCTGCACGACGCACTTCGACGAGATCCACGCGCCGTCCTCGATGACGATGGGCGCCACGCGCAGATCCATGTTTGTTCGCATCTCATGCGAACCCGCGCTCAGAAAGCTGCCTTGCGATATGCAGACATTCGAGCCGATGCGAATGGGCGCCTGGTTGTAGATCCACACGTCGACGCCGAACCAGCAGTTGTCGCCGACCGTCAGGTTCCACGGCGCCTTCACGCGCACGGGATGCACGAAGCGGCAGTTCGCGCCGATCTTCGCGCCGAACAGCCTCAGCAACGCAACGCGCACCGACGACACGGGCAGCAGCCTGTTGTTAATCACACACGCTTCGATGAAGAACCAGATCAGCTCGGTGAGAAAGCCGCGCGACGCGACGTAATTGCCCTTGCCCGCGAGGCTCAGATCGATCACGCGGCCCGGCGGCGGCGCCGTACCCGAGAGCGGCGAGTCGGGTGGCGCAGCGGCCTCGGTTGCACGCGCGGCATGCTGGTCTTTCATCCGCGCGTCCTGGCCGTCCGCTGCCCGACCGAGGGTCGGACCGAACGTGTTATCCATAGTTTTCTCCAGTCGATGGAAGCGCATCGGTGACTCGACATCCGGCCGCCTTGGCAAGCAAGACCTTGCGCGCCCTGTCGTTTGATTATCTGGCTCATGCGCGCCCATGGATGATGGCTGTCCGTGCCGTGCGGAATTTTGGCGGATCGATGCAGAGTGTCCGTATCAACATGGCAGTACAGGCTTCATGACGTTCGCAGGAGGAAGACGACGATGGCTGTTCATCTCCGCTCGCGGCAGCGCGCGTCGCTCGCTTTGCTTCAGCGCGGCGGGCTGCGTCCGCGCGTGCTGCTGCTGTCCGGGGCGCTGGTGTCAGCGCTCGCGCTGATGCCGCACGCCCATGCGCAGAACAACGCCGCGCAAGGCAACGGACAGAACGCCGCCGCCAACAATGGCAACAACGCCAATGGCAATGGCAACGGCAATGGCAACAACAACGGTGCGCCGGCGCGCAAGACGGCCGCTCAACGTACGCAGGACGATGCGCAACGTCTGCTCGGCGGACCGTCGATGGCGCTCGGCGGCTACAACATGCAGGGCGCGACGCCCGATTCGCAGCGCGATTCGCTGCTCAACAGCGAACGCATGCGCACCGCGAAGCCCAACGCGCAGACCGCGGGCGGCCCGTTGGCGGCGGGTGGCGACGGCCAGGCGGCGGCGCCTGCTGGCGGCGCGCTCCGGCGGCCCGCTCGTGGCGCCGCGGCAGCGAACGGCGGCGCGGGACAGCGCGGCGGCGCGGTGAACGCCGAGCCGGGCGGCGCAGCAACGGCGGTGTACAGCGATCCATACAGCCAGCGCGCCGGACGCGAGGTATTCAAGTCGCCCTGGTAAGCCGCATGCCAGTCCGTACCGATCAGGCGCGGTCCACACAGTTCGCGCCATCCCTGAAGGCCGCTGCCATCGCCCGATAACGGTTCGCATGCGGCCTTCTCTCTGCGCTGCCGGCGCATCCGGCGCGTGTCACTCCACTTCCGATTCTTCGACGCGAGCAGGCAGGATTGGCGAATTCGTCAACGGCGCCGCGACCTGCTTCGCACCCGACGCGTCGCCGCCCGTCAGCAAGGCGAGCCGCGTATCGAGCGTGAGGAGCGTCGAGAGCGGCGACAGCATGGTCTCGGCATAGCGCCGTCCGGCCGCACCAATCGCGGCGCGCTGCTCGCGATCGGCAGCGAGCGCCGCGATCGCGTCGACGAGCGCCTGAGTGTCCTCGGGCGGCACCACCACGCCATTGTTCACGACGGCCTCGTGCAGTCCCGTGCCGGGCCGCGCCATTGCGATGACCGCGCCTCCGCTTGCAAGCATCCCCGTCAGCTTCGACGGCATCACGAGGTCGGCCGCATCGCTACGCTGCGGCAATACGTGAATATCCGCGATATTCAGCAGTTCGTTGAGCGACGAGGCCGGCTGCAGCGGCAGGAAGCGACAGTTGGACAAGCCCTCGCAACGTCTGACGAGATTGTCCCGCGCCGCGCCGTTGCCGCAAAAAACGAAACTGATGTCGTCACGCGCGGCCATGGCGGCCGCCGCCTCGGCGAGTGTTTCGATGCCCTGCTTCGCGCCGATGTTGCCCGAATACAAGACGACCGTGTTGCCGGCGGGAATACCGAGCGTTTCACGGTATTCGCTCATGCGGCCGAGCGGAAAGATGTCGCGAGTGTCGACCCAGTTCGGCAGAAACTCGGTTTTCCCGGCATCGACGCCCTTGCTCACGGCGCGCCGCACCATCTGGTTCGAGATTGACGAGACCACGTCGAAGCGCTTCAACACGAGCCGCTCTATCCAGTATGCGATGCGCGCGGCATGCGCGCTTTTCAGCAGGCCGAGATCGAAGGCGGCGTCGACTTCGTAGTCCTGGATATGCAGCCATGCCTTCGCGCCCGTCGCGCGCGCGAGTGCCAGCGCGCCTGGCGCGCAGGCCATCGTCGGCGCGATCAGCATCACGGCGTCCGGCCTCCATACGGCCTGTCTCGCGAGCAACGGCAGCGACGCCAGCGCGAAAGACGCGAGATGCATCATCCGCTTGAGGCCGCCCGGACGCGGCGGCACCCACAATGGCGCGCGCCAGATGTGCACGCCCCGCATCACGTCGCGCCGATAGCGCCACATCGAGTAGCCGTCCGCGACTTTCCAGTCCGGGTAGTACGGCGGCGCGCAAATGACCCGCACCTCGTGACCGCACTCCATCAGCATCTGTGCCATCTCAGCCGTATATTTACCCGCGCCCGACAGCTCGGGCGCGTAGTTGAGGCCATAGATCAGGATTTTCATGGTCGATTTCCACGACGTGTGTCCGCCATGCGGCAGCGGACAGCGCTACGCCTTTCCCCGTACCGCCACGGCCCCCCCGCCAGACACGGAGCCGCGCGTGCCTCCGATCTCACGCGCCCAGCATCAGCGCGCAGCCGCGCGCGATGTTGGCCGCCGCTGACGGCGGATCGAAACGCCGTATCACGTCCATGCAGCGATGCGCCGACGCCTCGGCATCGGCAAAGGCTTCCGTGGCCTTCAGCAGCGTGCGCTGCAGGCCGGCTACGTCGCCCGCCGTAAATGCATAGCCGCTCTCGCCGTCGTGCACGAGTTCGGGCACGCAGCCGCAGCTCTCGCTGACGACGACGGGACAGCCGTGCGCGAGCGACTCGTTGACGACGAGTCCCCATGGTTCGCTGCGGCTTGGCAGCACCATGCAGGTCGCACCGTAGTATTCGCGCGAAAGCGGTTCGTCCTGCAGGCTGCCGACGAAGGTGATCGCGCCGTCGAGACCCCGCTCCGTCACGCGCTTGCGCAACTCGCCTTCGAGCGGCCCCGTGCCGACGATGCGCAGCTGCGGGTCCTGCAGGCGCTTCGCAATCCCGGCGAACGCGTCGATCAGCGTCGTGATGCCCTTCTCTTCCGACAGCCGCCCCACGTACAGGAACACGTTCGGATTGCCCGCGCGATAGTGCGTCCGCTCGGTGAGCGCGCGCTCGGGCGAGAACGTGACGGGCAGCGCGGCCGCCTGGCAGGGAATGAAAATCTTCTCGCGCTTCGCGCCGAGCGACATCAGATAGTCGCGGCTGCGCTCGCCGAAACCGAAGTAACCGTCGCACAGCGAGAAAAACACGCGCTTGGGAATCGACGTGATGAGCCGCTTCGGGCGGTCGCGCGCCGTCGAATCGCAGAACACGGCACGCCGCTTGCCTGTCACGATGCACGCGGCGAGCATCGCCCAGTACTCGGGGCGGTGATAGCCGGGCAGCACGATCAGATCCGACTTCGCTTTCAGCACTTCCCACACGAGGCGCAACGTCAGGCGCCAGCGCGGCACGTCCTCGTAGCAGCCGTCGAACAGCTTGTGCATCGGATAACGATGGAACGAGTAGTCGACATCCGAGAAACCGATCCGATCATGTTCCGTGTCCGCGATCTGCACCATCGAGTAGCGGATCGCTCCCGACGCCGAGATGTTGTGCAGCGCGGAGAACACGGCGCCCTTGTGCCGTGACCACACTACGTTGTGGAAGATCGTGACTGACGCGCTCATGTTCTTACAGTCCTCATTCTGTCGAATCCGTCGGTTACTCCGGCAAAAAGAACGGACGTCACCCTATCCCGGTCCGGGCAACGTCCGTCACCAGGAACGGTTCATCAGGCACGCGCAGCCATCGCGAACGACGGCGCGGCGCGTTTCTCCCCACGCTTGTCTCCGTACTTCTCCTCATACCGCGCGGCAAACTCGCGATACGTATTGCCGATGCCTTCCGCGAGGCCGATGCTCGCGCGCCAGCCCATCGCGGCGAGCCGCGATACGTCGAGCAGCTTGCGCGGCGTGCCGTCGGGCTTGCTCGCGTCGAACTGCAGATCGCCTTCGAAGCCCACCACGTCGCAGATGGTTTCGGCCAGTTCGCGAATGCTCAGGTCTTCGCCGACGCCGACATTGAAGACGCCCGTGTTCACGTCGTTTTCAAGGACGAACAGCGTCGCCGCCGCGAGGTCGTCGACATGCAGGAACTCGCGGCGCGGCGTGCCGCTGCCCCACACGGTCAACGACGGATCGCCGTGCAAGCGCGCCTCGTGCGCCTTGCGGATCAGCGCGGGCAGCACGTGGCTGTTCTTCAGGTCGTAGTTGTCGTTCGGACCGTAGAGATTGGTCGGCATCAGCGCGACATAACGCGTGCCGTACTCGCGGTTGTAGGCATCGCAGAGTTTCAGCCCGGCGATCTTCGCGATCGCGTATGCGTCGTTGGTCGGCTCGAGCTCCGAAGTCAGCAGATACGATTCGAGGATCGGCTGCGGACACAGCTTCGGATAGATGCACGACGAGCCGAAGAACACGAGCCGGTCGACGTTCGCGCGATACGCCGCGTGAATCACGTTGGTTTCGATCACGAGGTTCTCGTAGAGAAACTCGCCCGGCTGCGTGGCGTTCGCGAGAATGCCGCCGACGCGCGCCGCCGCCAGCAGCACGACGTCGATCTGCTCGCGCTCGAAGAACCGGTTCACCGCCGCCTGATCGGTCAGATCGAGTTCGGCATGCGTGCGCGTGACGAGATGGCGATAGCCGTTCGTCTCGAGCTTGCGCACGAGCGCCGAGCCGACCATCCCCCGATGTCCCGCGACGAAAATGCGTGCGTTCTTGTCCATGGGCATCACTCGTGATGTTCCAGCGCCTTGAAGCCAGCCAGCGTGACGAGCGCATCGCGTCGCGCGATCTGGTAGTCCGACAGCACCATTTCCTTCACGAGCGCCTCGAACGACGTGGTCGGCTGCCAGCCGAGCTTCTGGTGCGCCTTCGACGGATCGCCGAGCAGCGTTTCCACTTCCGTCGGGCGGAAGTAGCGCGGATCGACGCGCACGATCACGTCGCCGGGCTGCACGCGCATTTCGGCGCGCTGGCGCCGCTCGACATGTTCGACGATACCCACTTCATGCACGCCGCTGCCCTCGAAGCGCACCGTGATGCCCAGTTCGGCCGCCGCGCGCTGCACGAACTCGCGCACGCTGTACTGCACGCCCGTCGCGATCACGAAGTCTTCGGGCTGTTCCTGCTGCAGCATCATCCATTGCATGTCGACGTAGTCGCGCGCATGGCCCCAGTCGCGCAGCGCGGACATGTTGCCCAGATACAGCTGGTCCTGCAGGCCGACCGCGATGCGCGCGATCGCGCGCGTGATCTTGCGCGTGACGAACGTCTCGCCGCGCACGGGCGATTCGTGATTGAACAGAATGCCGTTGCACGCGTAGATGCCATACGCTTCGCGGTAGTTGACGGTCGTCCAGTATGCGAATAGCTTCGCGACGGCGTATGGGCTGCGCGGATAGAACGGCGTGGTTTCGCGCTGCGGCACTTCCTGCACGAGACCGTAGAGTTCGGAGGTCGAGGCCTGATAGAAGCGCGTCTTCTTCTCGAAGCCGCAGATGCGGATCGCTTCGAGCAGGCGCAGCGTGCCGAGTCCGTCCGCGTTGGCCGTGTATTCCGGCTCCTCGAACGACACGGCGACATGGCTTTGCGCCGCGAGGTTATAGACTTCGTCCGGCTCGACGCGCTGCATGATGCGCAGCAGGCTCGTCGAGTCCGTCAGGTCGCCGTGATGCAATTGCAGGCGCTGGTCCGGGTCGTGTACATCGCGGTAAAGGTGGTCGATCCGGTCGGTGTTGAACAACGACGAGCGACGCTTGATGCCGTGCACCTCGTAGCCCTTGTCGATCAACAGCTCGGCCAGGTATGAGCCGTCCTGGCCGGTTATGCCGGTAATCAAGGCAACCTTCTGAGTCATCGTATTCTCCTGTGTCGTCCGGGGCCGGCGTCTCAGCGCTGTCCCGTCCCATGCACCCGTTTATTAGATGCCCGCGGGCGCCTTTGCCGCCCCGCCGGACATGCGCTGCTCCTAGCCTGCGATACTCTCGTAGCCGTAGTAGCCGCCTCGATAACCCGAGCCGATGAACGCGCCCGCCTGCGGTACGTCGGTCAGCAACACCCCCTGCAGATTCACGCCGCCATTGCGCAAGCGCTTCGCGGTTTCCGCGAGCTCGCTCACGGGATGGCGACCGTGACGAATCACGAGCAACGTCGTCCCCACGTGCTTGCCGATCACCGTCGAATCGGTGACGGCGAGCACGGGCGGCGTATCGATGATGATCAGGTCGTACTGGTTCTTGAGTTCTTCGAGCATCGTTTCGAAGCGCTTGCTCATCAGCAGCTCCGAAGGATGCGAGGGCAGCGAGCCCTTGGTGAGCACGTCGAGGCCGGGGAGCACCTCGCGCTGGATCGACGATTGCAGATCGCCGCCGCGCAGCACGTCGGACAGACCCGGCTGATGCTGCAGGCCGAAGTGCGAATGCACGTCGCCGCGCCGCATGTCGCCGTCGATCACCAGCGTGCGCTTGGCCGTCGACGCGACGAGCGCCGACAGATTCACCGACAGGAACGACTTGCCCGCATCGGGACGTGAACCCGTCAGCATGACGACGTTGTTCTGCTTGTCGTCGACGCTCAGCTGCAGCGAGGTGCGCAGGTTGCGCACGCCTTCCACGGCGATGTCCTGCGGCGCCTGTTCGGCCAGCACGTGCAGGCCGCGGCGGCGCATCATCACGTCCTGCTGCAGGCGCAGTTGCTGCTCGCTGCGCGGCACCACGGCGAAGACGGGCACGCCGAGTGCGGATTCCAGTTCGTCCGGCCGTTCGACGCCGCCATACAGCGTCTTGCGCACGAACGCGAACACGATGCCGATGAACAGACCCGCACCGAAGCTGATCAGGATCACGACCAGGCGTTTCGGCCGCACGGGGTCGTCGGCGGCCTCGGCGAAGTCGACGATCCGCACGTCGCCGACCTGGCCCGCCTTGGCGATGCGCAGCTGCTGCGCGCTGTTGAGCAGGTTCGTGTAGAGCTCGGTGTCGACGTGCACGTCGCGCAGCAGGCGCAGCGCTGTCTGTTCCGTGTCGGGCAGCGTTTGCACGCTCTTGCCCATGTTCGACAGATTGCCCTGCAACTGGCGGATCTGCGCATCGAGCGCGGCCACGGCCGGGTGCTGCGGCGTGAAGCGCTGCGACATCTCCGCACGCTGCGTCTGCAGGTCGACCAGCTTGGTCTTGTTGTCGACGATCTGCTGCAGCAGCAGACGGCTTTCTTCGCTCAGGTCGACGGTGCCGTGCTGGTTGCGGAACGTGTTGTAGCGCTGCTCGGCGGCGTCGAGTTCCTTGCGCAGCTGCGGCAGCTGCTGGTCGAGGAAGGCCAGCATGTGCTCGGCTTCCGTCGAACGGCTCTCGACGTCCTGGCGGATGAACTCGCGCGCCATGCTGTTCATGATGTCGGCCGTGAGCTTCGGATTCTGGCCTTCGAGGCTCGCGCGGATCACGCCCGACTGCAGCGTCGATTCGCCGATATCCATCGCCTTCTGCAGACGCTCGACGGTCGTCAGCGTGGACGCGCGCGTCAGGTCATAACGCGTGCCCGGTGCGCCGACGATCTCATCGACGCGCAGCGTGATCGGGCCTGCCGGCGTTTCGCGCACGACGTTCTCGCCGACATGGCCTTCGAGAATCGCGACGCCGTCGGGGTTGTTCAGCACGAAGTCGCCGTTCTGGCCGGCGATCAGCGTGAAGTCCTTGTCGTACATGTCCTTCGCGGTGTCGAAGCGCGACACCTTGATGCTCTCGTTGCCCCATGCGTAGCTCGGCATCTGCAGCGACGGCGGCAGCTTGATGCCCCACTTGCCGTTCATCAGCGGCGCGAGCACCCCGCCGACGAAAGGCAGCGTATGCGGCCGCGCGGCGATGTCGAGGTGCAGTTGCTTGACCGTCTCTTCCGTCACGAGGCGCGACCTCATCAACTCGATCTCGGCGGCCGTCGACGGTTTCGTGTCGAACATGCCCGTCAGCGGTTGCAGGCCGTCCTGCTTGTTATTGTTCTCGGACTTGTCGACCACGTGGAACAGCACGTCCGCGCGGTAGACGGGCGTCGCCAGGAAGGCGTAGGCCGCGCCCAGTGCCGTGACGGCCAGCGTGATCAGCATGATGGAACGCCAGTTCGCGACGATGGCTTGCAGATAATCCGTCAGGTGCATCTCGTCCGAACTGACGTCCGTATAACGATTGTCAAAGTTGATAGCCATTTGCGTGATCCATCAAAGACCGACACAGTCGAAAGCGTTGCGCGTCCGGACCCCGTAGCCGCGGCGCGCGCAACGCATGCCTCGCCGCTTACTTCGCGAGCAGAGCCGCCGTCACGCCAGCGTTGATGGCCGGCAGCAACAGGGACAGCACGCGGTTGAATTTCACGAGACCGTTGTTGTCGACGTAGACGACATCCTTCGGCTCCAGGTTGAACTGGTTTGCAAGGAGCATCGAAGTCGGCGACGTGGCGTCGAGGTGATAAATCTCCGGCTTGTCGCCCATCGAGTTGCGGATGACGAAGAGCTGCTTCGCGTAAGCCGTATTCGGATTCACGCTGCCCGCCTGCGACAGCGCTTCGGCAAGCGACAGACGCCCGTCGCGCATCGGCAGGATCGTCGCCGGACGGTTGACTTCACCCATCAGATACACGCCGTATTCATCCCGGGCGCCGACGCGCAGCAGGTCGCCCGGCTGCAGGTAGATCGACGTCGGCGCCTTGCCGCGACGGATCAGGTCAGGCACGTTGATGTTGTACGTGTGACCGTCGCGCGTGAGTTCGACGTGGCTCTGATCGGCGTTCGGCGTGAAGCCGCCCGTGCGGTTGATCGCTTCCGTCAGCGACATCGGAATGTCGTTGACCTGCGCGGGTCCGGGCGCATGAACCTCGCCGTCGATATAGACCTGCGAAGAACGGAACGACGACACGCGTACTGTCACCTCGGGCTTCGAATAGACGACGCTCAGCTTGCGGTACAACTCCTTCTGTACCGTGGAGGCATCCTTGCCGCCCACGTGGATCGTGCCCGCGTACGGGAACTGGATGTTGCCGTCCGCATCCACGAGGAAGCCGAGACCGGGATCGCCCTTGTTCACGTTCTGCGCCGGCTGGCCGAGGGCGGCCGCCAGTTCCGGGTGATCCCACACGGTGATCTGCAGCACGTCGCCCGGCCCGAGCTTGTAGGTGGGCGGCTTGGTACTGAAGAGGCCAGCGATCTGCTGGTTCAGTTCCGTCGTCTGGCCCTTCATGTCCCGCACGAGCTTGAGATTGATGTCGGTCACAGGGATCTGAACATTCTGTTCAGGATCACTGCTGTACTCGCCGCCCGTTTCGGGCAGCGTGGGCGGCGAGACCATCCGCTGTCCGGGTACGATGCTGCACGCAGAGAGCATCACCGAAACCGACAGCAGTAATGGTGCACCGATACCCAATCCAAATCGCTGCTTCATGGCAGTTCCTCCTAGCAGGGGAGCTTGGTCCTTGTTCACTGGCTTGCTTCCCGTCTCAATACGCGTTGGTATGAATGAAGCCCTTGACGATCGTGGCGCCGATGATTCGCATGTCGAGCCAGAACGTCCAGTGCCCCAGGTAATACAGATCGTGCGCGACGCGTCGTTCCATCTTTTCGATGCGATCGGTTTCGCCGCGAAAACCGTTGATTTGCGCCCAGCCTGTGATGCCCGGCTTGATCCTGTAGCGATGGATATAGCCGGCCACGACTTTCTGATACAGATCGTCGTGTTCGAGTGCGTGGGGGCGTGGCCCGACCACGGACATATCGCCGCGCAGCACGTTGAAGAACTGCGGCAATTCGTCGAGACTCGTGCGGCGCAGGAACGCGCCGAGCTTCGTAATGCGCGGATCGCCCCTCGTCGCCTGGCTGACCTTGCCGGCTTCCTCGGTATGCACGCGCATCGAGCGGAACTTGTAGATCGTGAAGACGCGGCCGTCGGCGCCCTTGCGCTTCTGACGGAACAGCACCGGGCCCGGCGACGACAGCTTCACGGCAAACGCGATCGCGATCAGCAACGGCGCGAGGCCCATGATCGCGGCCGCGGCGAACACGCGGTCGAACAGATCCTTCTTGAACAGCGCGCGCGACGACAGCGGCGACGCGACGAGATTGATCGCCGGCACGCCGAGCAGTTCGATCACGCTGCTGGTGTCGAACAGCGCGAGGCTGCGCACGTCCGGCATGAAGCGGATGTTCACGAGGTCGTTGCGGAACTCGGTGACGAGGCGGAAGATCGTGCGCTCGTCGGTGAGCGACAGCGCGAGCCACAGTTCGTGCACGTCGTTGCTGCGCACGTAGTCGGCGAAACCCTGCAGCGAATCGAAGCACGTCACGCGCTGGTTGGTCAGCGGCGAATCTTCCGGATGCGTATTCAATACTGCCGTTGCGCGAAAGCCCGTGGCCGGCTGCAACTCGATGCGACGCAGAATCTGGTCGCAATGTCCGCCGCTGCCGACAATCGCCACCTGATGCAGATTCCAGCCGGCGCGGCGCGCACGCGCGAGCACGGCGTGCGCGATCAGCCGCCACGCGATCAGCAGGCCGCCCGCCATCGCCGTCCAGTACGCGAACCAGAGGCGCGACACGATATCGATGCGATGCAGCGAATACATCAGCGCGAGCGCGCAGCCCTGCACGACGAGCCACGCGAGCGCGACCTGGCCGGCGAGCGCGAGCTTCGAGCGGCCGCGCCACGATGCATAGACGCCGAACGCCGGGAACATCGCCAGCGCAAATGCCGCGGAAAAGAGCACGAACGCGTCGTAGAAACCGCGCTGTGAGAATTCGTCGAAGCGGATCTGCGATGCGACGACGGCGCCCAGAAGTATCAGCGCCACGTCCGCGACCCGCGCGAAAAAGTCCTGTAGATCCCGCATGTCGTTCACCCTGCCATTCGTCGTTCGTTACCTGCTCTACGGGTGTTGCGTCTTTCGCCGCCGCGCTTCCTAATTCGTCGGCCCGCAGCGTCCGTAGGTGTCGTCGAAGCGCACGATGTCGTCTTCGCCGAGATACGAGCCCGACTGCACCTCGATGATCTCGAGCGGCACCTTGCCCGGGTTCTCCAGCCGATGCCGCACGCCGAGCGGGATATACGTCGATTCGTTTTCGCTCAGCAGGAACTGCTCGTCGCCGCGCGTGACGAGGGCCGTGCCGCGCACGACGATCCAGTGCTCCGCGCGATGGTGATGCAGTTGCAGCGACAGCTTCGCGCCCGGCGTCACGACGATGCGCTTCACCTGGAAACGGTCGCCCTGATCGATCGAGTCATAGAAGCCCCACGGGCGGCGCACCTTGCGATGCGCGTCGGCCTCGGGCGCCTTCTGCGCCTTGATACGCGCCACCAGCCCTTTCACGTCCTGCACGCGCGAGCGGTCGGCGACGAGCACGGCGTCCGCCGTTTCGACGACCACGACATTCGTCGTGCCGACGCAGGCGACGAGCCGTCCGTCCGAATGCGCATAGCTCGACACCGCCCCTTCGAACATCACGCGGCCACGCGCGACATTGCCGTTTTCGTCCTTCGGCTGCGCGGCCCACACGGCATCCCACGAGCCGAGATCGGACCAGCCTGCGTCGAGCGGCACGACCACGCCCGCCGACGTCCAGCCCGCCGATGCATTCAAGCGCTCCATGACCGCGTAGTCGATCGAATCGGCGGGCGAGCGCGTGAACGCATCGGCTGCGGGACGGAACGTGGTGCCGTCCGATTGCCCCTGCACGAACGCCGCGAGGCAGGCCGCGTGCATGTCGGGCTGCAACGACTGCAGCGTCGCGAGCCACACGCTCGCGCGCACGATGAAGATGCCGCTGTTCCACCAGTACGAGCCTTGCGCGAGGTACTGCTTCGCGAGTTCGGCAGCCGGCTTTTCGACGAAGCCGTCGATCTCGCGCGCATCGTCGTCGAGCTTCCTGCCGACGCGGATATAGCCGAAGCCCGTTTCCGGCGCGCGCGGCGGCACGCCGAGCGTCGCGATCGAACCGCGCTGCGCATGGCGCGCGGCGATCTCGAGCGCGCGCTGCAAGGCGGGCACATCGGCGATCGCGTGATCGGACGGCATCACGACCAGAATCGCATCGTCGCCGTTCGCGCATGCCAGCGCGGCCGCCAGCGTCAGCGCGGGCGCCGTGTCGCGGCGTGCCGGTTCGACGACGAGGCGCGGCTTGCAGGCATTGCGCGTCAGTTGTTCAGCGATCACGAAGCGGTGCTCTTCGCCGCACACGATGATGGGCGATGTCGACACGTCCCATTCCGCCGGAAAGCCTTCCATCCGGTGCACCGTGTCCTGCAGCAGCGATTCCGAACCCACTACCCCGATCAGCTGCTTCGGAAAATTCTCGCGCGACATCGGCCACAGACGCGTGCCCGATCCGCCCGCGAGAATCACGGGCACGATATGCGTGCAGGCGGGCAACGCGCTTGCCGGTGCTGCCGCATTCGTCGGATTGTTCTGGTCGATCAACATTTACGCACTCCTTAATGTCTGCCACTGAACCCCTGGCATGAGGCTCCGAAACCCACTGCAGATCGTGAGAACCGGCTACATGCCCGCTTCGCGCCGGGTCTTCATCCGGTATTCCGTCGGCGAGACTTTCATCCGCTTGCGGAAGATCTTGGCGAGACGATCGCCGTTGCCCATTCCCGTGCGCCGCGCGATCTTGTCGACGGGCAGCTCGGAATCGGTCAGCAGGCTGCAGGTAATCGCGAGCCGTGCGTGCAGCAGGTAGTCGGACGGAGTGACGCCGACTTCCATCTTGAAGCGACGCAGGAAATTGCGTTCGCTCATCGCGGCCACCTGGGCCGCATCCGCGATCGAGATCGACCGCTGGCAGTTCTCCTGTAACCAGCGCGCCGCGGCGCGCACCTTGTCTGCGGGACTCTTGCCCGTGCTGTCGCCGAGCAGCGACATCAGGCTGTCGCCGGCGTCGGGCATCAGGCGTTCGGCGACGTTGCGCGCGACGTCGATACCGAGATCGCGCTTGATCAGCATCAGCGCGCTCTTCATCGATTCGAGGCGGTCGTTCGCTTCGCCGCTGCTGCGTTCGTCGCGCTCTTCGCGCACGGTGTAGCTGCCGAAGTCGCGTTGCTGCTGGATGCCGTTGATGCAGGCGGCTTCGAGCAGCGAGCGTCCTTCGCCGATAGGACGCACGGTGCTCGTGTTCGCATGCACGCGACGCAGCCAGGCGATGAGCCGTTCGTCGCGGGCCGCGGAATGCGCGCCTTTACCGCCCGCGACGAATAGCGCATCGAAACCCATGTAATGACGCGCATCGAGTCCGTCCGTCCAGACGCGGATCGACGACGAGCACGTGATGTTGCCGCCAGCGGCCGACAGGAAGCTCACGTCGTAGGTCCAGCTGTGACTGGCGGATGAGGACAGTTCGTTAGCTGCATGAAAGACCTCGGCGACAATGCCTGCGCCAAGAAGAGAACAACCGTCGAACAGCAGAATTGCAATGTGGCGAGTGGCGGCTGCATAGTGCGCGCTGCGCTCCGGCGCTCGCACCCAACCTACCATCGGAGATTCCAGACTTGCATACGCCATGACTCTTCCCCTTGACCATTCCGGCGTGGAAAGAACTAGATAAATGCATGCGATGTGCAGTGCATCATACGCATTAAAAAAACAATCCCGGCGCCTACTGACTGAAACTGACGATGTATTGGCGTATTCGGTCCGGTGGATGATAACCGGCTTTCAGGGCGTATTTAACAGTCCCATAAAGACGATTATCGCCGGCTGAATTTCGCTGTAATTCGCCATTTCATAAGACGAAGTGAGCGACACGCCAAACACCGCGCCAGGCCTGACACAAAGCCTTACAAATTGTTGCAATTACTATTTCCTCACACCAATGACATAGCAATTTTTTCGGACCGGAATTGAGGGCGCGCAATACTTACCCGAGACGCACCCACTTATTCCAATTTCGACCAAAAATTCCGTATTGCTAATATGAAATGAAAGCGTTATTGATATGAGGAAATCGCGCGTACAAAAGCACGAATTAGAATTATAAGAACGGAAAAGCCATTCAAAATACTTTCTTGTTTCTCTTTTTGAGTGGCGCCATAAATAAATCAATTAATGTTTCAAACGCGAAACATCGGGCCCGGTTGCGAGGCGCAGCAGTGCTAATGCGGTCCAGTCGAAGCATCTCCAGCGTGTGTCATTCCATCGTGTTCGACCATTCAAACGCCTTGTCGCACGGTGACAAACCGTTATGCGATGCGGGTCTCATGCATTAGCCTCTATTCGCCACGAACCAGCGTCGCGACGACGCAACATTCGTATCGATCCGCCACTGAAGTTGCGTGCAAGCACTAGGAAACGTCGAATTCCTGCTAGGTCGCCGGTGTAATCTTGGACGCTCTAAGTGCGCTAACCCGGTCATCCATACCGCGAAGGAGAAAGAATGACTGACGGCGACAATAGTCTCGGTAAGACATGCGCATCCCATAGGCAGTTACATCTTTCGCGCGATGCTTCGCTGACCTTGCGAGCAGCAATGCTCGCGATGTGCATCGCGATAGCAGGCGGCTGCGACAACGCAGCGGCCGATAACGAGCAGGCCGCGAAGCCGATCAATAGCTGGACGAAGTGCGCCGACGAACGCGGCACGTGCAGTTTCAACGGCACGCGCGACGTGCGGTACGGCAGCGAGTCGCACAACACCGTCAAAACGCTGACGAACGGTACGCCCTGCAATAACGCGATATTCGACGATCCCGCGCCAGGCGAATTGAAGCAATGCTGGGTCGCGGGCACCGACGAGGCCGCCGCCCCTTCCGCTTCCGCCAAAGCCACGGCCACGGCTTCTGCCGCGCCCGCGCGCATGTCGTCCGAGGAAAACGACTGGCCGATGAAGGCGCCGCCCCGTGCGAACGATTCGCAAGGACTCCGGTGCAACAAACCGGTGGAGACGGCGGCGGCGAACCCGCAGGGCGATCCCGTCGAAGCCGATACGCCGGGCAGCGACGGCACGCGTCTTTTTCCGCGCGACCGTTCGTTCCAGATCGTCATCACGACGCGCACCACGCGCGACGACAAGCTCATCTGGAAGATCCGCGATGCGTGGGGCACCGTGCAGGCAAGCGGCACATATGGCGTCGCGCAAGGTGCGCGTCAGGTGAAGCTGACCTGCGAGTCCTCGTTAGCCGGCTACTTCGCGTTGTCGGCGTCGCTCGAAGAGGCGCGTGTGCAGCTGCCCGCACGCGGCACGCGTCCGCAAGGCATCGCGACATTCGGCGTGCTGCCCGATGTATCCGCGAGCGTGCCGCCCGTGCATTTCGCGCACGCGGACCTGCATCGCTTCGGCGGCCAGGGCGGCGCGTTCGTCGGTCCCGGCGAGCATTGCTGCGATGGCGACGGCTATCGGCCGCTCTATACGCAACTCGGCCTGACATGGGTCAACGACAACCGCAACTGGTACAAGGAAGAGCCCGATCGCGCGGACACCTTCAATCCCGCGACCCATCAGCTTGCCGCGTGGTTCCGCAAAGGCGACCTGCTGCGGCTGATCCAGCTCGATGGCATTCCCGGCTGGGCGAGTCCCACGGGCAAACAGACGCACTCCTATCTGCCGAAATCGACGGGCGCGCTGCGCGAATACATGCAGCGCGTCGGCACTGAATCGAGCCGCGTGCGCAGCCAGGTCTTTCCGACGCAGCAGAGCAACTACTACCAGGTCACGTGGGAACCCGATGCGGCAGGCGGTCTGCCCTGGCGCGATACCGATGCGAATTTCGTCGAACTGTACAAGGCGGTGCACGAAGGCATTCATGCGACCGATCCGAATGCTGTCGTGATGGGACCGACATATGGCTCGGTGGTCGGCAATATCGAATGGCTCAAACGGCTCGCTCCGCTCGGCTTGCCCAAGTACGTCGACGGCATCGCCATTCACGGCTACTACGATCCGGGCGGCAACAGCCCGTCGCATCCGCCCGAGCGGCTGATGAACGCGAGCGATCCGCAACAGGCGCAATACGCGCTGCCCACCGCGATGCGCGCCCTGCGCCGCGTCATGGCCGGGCAGTACAAGCCGGGCGCGAAGCTGTTCGCGACGGAGACGGGCATCAGCTACGACGTCGGCGAGCAATACGGTCCGCACTATCCGCCCAACGACGTGCTGTATGCGCAAGGCGCCGTCGTCGCGCGCACACATCTGATCCTGCTCGGCGAAGGCGCGGACATGACCTACATCTTCTATTCGAACGACTCGCCCGCCGCGACACCGGGCTATGGCGTGTTCTTCGATCTCGATCATCCGAAGGGCGCGTTCGGGCCCAACACGGTGAGCCCGAAACCCGCGGCATCCGCGATCGTCGCGATGACGCGCCTGATAGACGGCACGGCGACGCTCGGTCCCGTCAAGGGCACGCCTGCGGGCGTCTACGCGTACGCGTTCCAGCGTCTGAACAACGGCAAGATCGTCACGGCCGCCTGGACGCACGACAACGCGAAATGGAACAAGTCGACCCACTTCGACCCGGCAGCGGGCGTGACGTGGCGGCTGCAGGTCGATGCGCCGGGCACGTCGGGCAAGGTGACGGTGTTCGACATCATGGGCAATCCATCGAGCGTGCCGTACGAGGATGGCCACGTGACGCTCGCGCTGACGGAGACGCCTGTCTATGTGGTGTCGTCGAACGTGGGCGTGATGAAGGCCAACGTGACGACGCCCGCGGGTTATGTCGCGCCCTGACGGAGCACTCCCGATGCCCGTCAAGCATGCACGCATGCGCGGGTCTCGCCGATTGGCCATACGAGACGGGATTTAGGCGTCAGACGACAGAACCGCAAATCATTGCTGCGACTAGACTCTCTGCAATGCCGCAAGCCTCGCGGAGCAGGCACGTAGCGCAGCGCAAACAAGCACGCGAGGCCACGACGACGGAGCAGTCGGGATGACCGGTCTGGGCTGGATCATGGTGATTTTGGTCGCGATACTGGCCTCCGCGCTGTTCCTGTGCGTGGGGATCGCCGTCGTCATCGCCTTCCTGTTCGGCACCTCGTCGCGTCTGTTCACCCACGATCGCGATCAATAGACGGGGCATGCCGGTTGCGCATCCGTTTCGCGCGCCGGCTGCGTGGCAGGCCTGCGAAGGCGTCCATGAAGCGGCCCTGTGCTGCACCCATTAAACAAGACAACATGACGAGAGAGAGACATGGCCGCTCCTTGTGCCGATTTTCTCGAAGCAGACGATTTTCTTCAGGTCGTGCGGATGACGCCGCTCGTGTCGATTGACCTGATCGTGTCGGACTACGCAGGCCGTGTGCTCGTCGGGCATCGGCGCAACCGGCCCGCGCTCGGCACGTGGTTCGTGCCAGGCGGGCGCATCTGCAAGAACGAGCGGCTCGACGCGGCGTTCACGCGCATCGTCGATGCGGAACTCGGCATCGCGGGCATGGAGCGTTCGGCGGCCCGCTTTGGCGGCCTGTTCGAACACCTTTATAAGGACAACTTCGCCGGCGCCGACGAGATATCGACGCACTACGTCGTGCTGGCCTATTTCCTGACGCTGGAAAATACGGCGTCCGTGGGCCGCTTCGATCAGCACAGCCGCTATATCTGGCTGCTGCCCGAAGCGCTGCTCGCGCGTGACGACGTGCACGAGAACACGAAGGCCTACTTCCGCTGAGTGTGGCGCGGCGTGAACAAAAAAGGCGCGGCGGACCATGCCGCCGCGCCTCGTCTGATCGGGCGGGTTCAGACCCGGCTCAGCAATTCCGTCAGCGCTTCCTGCGCGACCTCGCGTTCCACGCCGCGATCGCGAGGCACGCGCTCGCGCAGATAGGCGTCGAATGCGTCCTTGACCTCGCGATGACGCAAGGCGAACTCGACGGTCGCCTTCAGATAGCCGAGCTTGCTGCCGCAGTCGAAACGCCTGCCCCGATATTGATAGGCGAGCGCCTGCTCGCTGCCGAGCAGCGCCTGGATCGCGTCCGTCAACTGGATCTCGCCGCCCGCGCCTGCCTGCTGCCGGCGCAAACGGTCGAAGATCGCGGGCATCAGCACATAGCGCCCTACTACCCCGAGATTCGACGGCGCGTCTTCGGGCGCGGGCTTTTCCACGATGCCGGACATCTTGAAGAGCCCGTCGTCCCAGCGCTTGCCGTCGATCACGCCGTACGAACGCGATTCCTGCTTCGCAATCTCCTCGACGCCGACGATCGAGCAGTGGTAACGATTGAAGAGGCTCACCATCTGCGAGAGCACGGGCGGCTCGCCGTCGAGCAGATCGTCGGCGAGAATCACGGCGAACGGCTCGTCGCCGACCAGTTTTTCCGCGCACAGCACCGCGTGGCCGAGGCCGAGCGGTTCCGGCTGGCGCACGTAGCAGCATTCGACGTGGCTCGGCTTGATGTTCTGCACCAGCTCCAGCAGCGCGAGCTTGCCGCGCGCGAGCAGCTCGCATTCGACCTCGTACGATTTGTCGAAATGGTCTTCGATTGCGCGCTTGCTGCGCCCCGTGACGAAGATCATCTCGGTGATGCCCGCGGCGATCGCCTCCTCGACCGCATACTGAATGAGCGGTTTGTCCACAACGGGCAGCATTTCTTTCGGACTCGCCTTGGTCGCGGGAAGGAAACGGGTGCCGAGACCGGCCACCGGGAACACCGCCTTTCGTATGCTGAGCATGCTCGCGCCTCTTCGTTGAGTTGATTGGTAAGCATCGATACGCCAGCGTATTCCGCGAATATCGAGCCGATCTGCCAACTTCTCGTTTTTTTCCGACTCAAACGATCAGCGCGCAAAAACGTAGGCCTATGATGGAGCCAAGGCACGCAGACCTTTATTCTTTCGCCGTCCTCGGCACTGGAGACAGACGATGCGATATGAGCACGCGGTGAGTCGGTGGATGGATTCAACCTCGTCGAGCGCACTCGTCAATGTCGGGCACATGGTCAAACGTATCGGCATTCTCGTTTTTGAACGATTTCCGCTAAGCGACGTTTGTCTGCTCGCTGACGCATTCCGACTCGCCAACGAAGCACACGCCGACCAATCCGGCGAGGAAGGTTCGGGTGTCGAACCCTCCTATTCGGTCGTCATGCTGTCCGAGATGGGCGGCAGCGTCGTCAGCAGCTGCGCGCTGCGCGTGTGGACGGAGAGCCTCAATGGACCGATGCTGAACGGCTTCGATACGCTGTTCATCGTCGGCGGGCCGGGCGCGTCGCGCGCGAAAGCGAACGAGCGGTTGATCCGTCGGCTGCGCGCGATCGCGCCGAAGATCCGCGTCGTCAAGGCGCTCGACGAGGGGCTCGGCGTCCTCGCCGCCGCCGATATCGCCTTCGAGCGCCGCGGCTGGCGCAGCATGCCGGGCGCAACGGATGCCATGGGCAAACCTGTCGCGCCCGTGCCCAACGAAACGCAATGGCAGATCGAAGCGGGCGCTTCCATCGACGTCAACGCGCCCGTGCGTTCGATTGCCGCCGCGCTCACCGTCATCAAACGCGATCACGGCACGCCGATCGCGCGAATCGTGTCGGAACGCGCGCTCTCGGGCGCATCGCGGCGCCTCGACGCGATTCTCGACGACGATGAAAAAAAGGGCATCAGCCGCAAGATCACGACAGCCGCGCACTGGATCCGCGAGAACTACACGCGGCATATCTCCGTGGCGGAAGCGGCCGAAGTGGCCAAGATGAGCGAGCGCAATTTCCTGCGGCGTTTCAAGGCGCAAGTCGGGCTCACGCCGTCGGAATACCTGCTGCGCGCGCGGCTCGACGCAAGCTGCCTGCTGCTGGCGGAAACCGACATGTCGATCGACGGCATCGCGCGGCGTTGCGGCGTACGCAGCGGCGACGGGCTCGCGAAGATCTTCCGCAAACGCCTGTCGATTTCCCCCACCGACTACCGCGCCGCGCACCGGCACAGCGTCGCCAAGAACTGATCGTGCAAGACTCGCCCCCGCCGGCCGTCATGCTTCCTGGATGACGGCCGGCATGAGCTAATAACAAAAATAACGTTGGTGACGGCAAATGAGCGCCAGTACGATTCGCTCTTTTGCGCGCACCAGCCGCATGTCCACCCTTCTCGCGCCCGAAGCAGGCGTCGCGCCGGCATCGTCCCGCGCCAATAACAAGCCTGTCATCCGCTCCGCCGCCGACGTGTCGGCACTCGTCAACCAGGGCGCCGCCGTCGGCGCCGATGCGCGCATCGTCGTCGCGATCGCGCTAGGCGGCGTATTTCTCGATGCCTACGATCTCGGCGCGCTCGCGTTCGGTCTCAAGGACGTCGCGCGCGAATTCTCGCTGACGCCGGCGGGAACGGGCTTCGTTGCTTCGGCGATCACGTTCGGCGCGATCGTCGGCGCGTTTCTCGGCGGCTTTTTGACTGACCGCATCGGCCGCTACCGCGTGTTCATGGCCGACATGTTCTTCTTCGTGATCGCCGCCCTCGCCTGCGCATTCGCGCCGAACGCGTGGGTGCTCGGCGGCGCGCGCTTCGTGATGGGACTGGGCGTCGGTATCGACCTGCCCGTCGCGATGGCGTTTCTCGCCGAGTTCTCGCGCCTGCAGGGCAAGGGCAACAAGGCCGCGCGCGTCGCGATGTGGTGCCCCGTCTGGTATGCGGCCATCAGCGTGTCGTATCTGCTCGTACTCGCGTTTTACTCCACGCTGCCGGAGAGCCACCAGCCTCTGCTATGGCGTCTGATTCTCGGCTTCGGCGCCGTGCCCGCGATCGCCATCATCGCGATCCGCAGCCGCTATATCAGCGAATCGCCCGTCTGGGCCGCGAATCAGGGCGATCTTCAAGGCGCTGCGCAGATTCTCAGACGCTCGTACGGAATCGACGCCGACGTCGCGCCGGATGCCGCTGCCGCCGCGAAGCGCAGCCATGTCCGCCAGGCATCGTGGAAAAACTACGGCACGCTGCTCAAAGGCGTCTATCTGAAGCGCACGGTGCTCGCGACGGTGATCGCGATCGCGTCGTCGTTTGCGTATAACGCGGTCGCGTTCGGCTTGCCCGTGATCATCTCGAGCTTCCTCGCGCAGTCGATGCTCACGACGATCCTCGCGTCGCTCGTGCTCAATCTCGCGTTTGCGTTCGTCGGCGGCATCATTGCGGTGCGCACGGTGCCGAAGGTCGGCGCGTGGAAGCTGACGGTGCTCGGCTACGCCTGCCAGCTCGTGGCGCTGGTCGGCCTTGCCGTCGTCGGCAAGCCGGCGGGCGGCGCGCAGGTCGCCATTGCGATCGCGATGCTCGCGCTGTTCCTGTTCGGCCAGGGCTTCGGGCCCGGCTCGCACAGCATGACGTTTGCGTCGCTGAGCTATCCGACTTCGCTGCGCGGCGTCGGCGTCGGCTTTAACCAGACGCTGATGCGCGCCAGCTCGACCGTCTCGCTGTTCCTCTTCCCCGTGCTCGCTGCGGCGCTGCATACGCGCGTGTTCTGGATCATAGCGGTCGCGCCGCTGTGCGGCCTCATCGCGCTGCTGGCGATCCGCTGGGAGCCATCGGGCTACGACGTCGACGCGGAGGACTTCGCGCCTGCAGCGTCGGTCAAACCGTAAAGTTCTTCGGTACGACGTTCACTGATGTCATGAAAGAGAAAAGGGTCTCCGGGCAACCCTCAGGATTACCCACAAGTCGCTATAAGTTGCGTCGCCGATGAGAGTCTTCTTGTAAACGACGACGGTAGATGTTAACTTTCGTCAACTCGTGAACTGTGATGCAAGGCATTGCCGGACACCGTTGACCTTAATGATTGGGCAAGTGAGGAGTTTGGTGCAGCCGAGCTTGGCGACGCTCGCCTGACCAGACGGCTCGTGGCGCTGGCGCGTAGGCTCTCGATGGGGCCGCATTGCTCATTTCCGCAATCGCTCAACGGAGCCGAGCTAAAGGCGGCCTATCGCTTTTTTGATAATTCGCACGTCGATGTCGACGGCGTGTTGGGCGCGCATATTGGTCAAACACTGCGTCGTATGCAGCGCGTCCCGGTCGTCCTTGCAGTGCAGGACACAACTGAATTCAACTTGTCCCACCTGCGGGCAACCGAAGGCTTGGGATATGGTTCTGATTCTCACGTCCGAGGCTTCCTGATACACAGCCTGCTCGCGCTTACGCCAGAGGGCTTGCCACTCGGCGTAATAGGCATGAAAACGTGGATACGTCGACCCGAAGAGTTTGGCAAGAAACATCTTCGCGAGCAGCGGCCGGTCCGCGAGAAGGAAAGTGCGAAATGGCTTGAAGGAGGCGAGCAACTGAATGCACTCAAGCCGCACTGTCCAGGCACGCACATCGTCGGCGTGAGCGATCGCGAAGGTGACGTCTACGATGTGTTCCTCGCGCAGCGACCTGCCGGTGTCGACTGGTTGGTGCGAGCATCGTGGAACCGACGTGTTGCTCATCCTGACGGGCATCTGTGGGAGACCGTGTTGGCCGCGCCGGCGCTTGGCCAAACACAAATACAGTTGCCGGCGCGTGAAAACCGGCCGGCGAGGACCGCACGACTGGTTGTGCGGTGCATGCCCGTACGCCTTTGTCCACCGTATAGCCGTCGTCGGGAGAAGCTTCCCGAGATTGAGGTGTTCGCAATTCACGCGCTGGAAACGAACGTGCGCGAAGGAATCGAGCCATTGGAGTGGCTCTTGCTAACTTCGGTGCCCACGCACACGCGGGCACAGGCCCTCGAACGTCTGGCGTGGTATGCGCGCCGATGGACGATTGAATCGTGGCACCGAGTGCTCAAAAGTGGCTGTCGCGTTGAAGCCCGTCAGTTTGGCAGTCTCGACCGGTTCGTGCGCGCCACCGCCTTGTTCGCCGTGATAAGTTGGAAAATCCTGTACGCCATGCTGCTTGCCCGGCTCGATGGCAACCTCACGTGCGAAGTACTGCTGCAAACGATCGAGTGGCAAGCCCTGTATTGCCGGATGCATGGCACCGTAAAAGCGCCTTCTGAGCCACCGTCACTTGGACAGGTCGTCTTGTGGATCGCCAAACTCGGCGGCTATCTCGCACGAAAGCATGATCATCCGCCCGGCCCCACCGTGATCTGGCGCGGCTTCCTTGCCCTGCACGAAATTACGATGACGTACCGCATATTCCGGCAGAACGAATAGCGCGATCACGGCACTTGTGGGTAATCCTGAGGGGCAACCGGAGACCCTTTTTTACATTCGACGCGCCTTGCGCCAGCGAAAGCGTCACAAACCATCGCGGCGTGTCGTGCGTTTCCAACGCGTTATTCCGTAGTCCATACATTTCCATTTATCGAGATGAAACGGCGTGCCATGATCGCGCGGCTACTCGCAGGCCCGGCTTTCGTGCATCGATCGCATAGGGCGAGAGGCATCGTCAACGATCGCTTTCATCTCAACGTCATGATCAATTACCTGCTCGATCTGATTTCGAATCTGGCCATTCTGGCCGTGCTGCTCGCCGCATGTTGCGTCGTCAACCGGATCAGGCCCGACGCCGGTGCGAACGGCTACCTGATGTTCGTTGCGTTCGTCGCGGTGGCGCTGCTGTTCGATGCCGTGCTGACCTTTCTTGTATTCGCCGATTCGCAGACGCGCTACGGCAAGTTCAGCACGACCGAGGCGTTCATGACGCGTCTCGCCGCTTATCTGACGGCATGCGGGATCGCCATCGGCCTGTCGCGCATGCGCAGCCGCAGGGCCGCCGAGCGCACCGGCGCGCGGGCCGTCGTCGGCACGTCGGCCTGACCTGACGTGCACGCGGCTCGATACAGGCGCCTCCTGACCGGGAATACCGCTTGCTCAGGGCCGCGCCATCGCCTATAACACTCGATGATTGCAGGCAGCGGCAACTGCGCCGCCGTTTCTCGCATCCCGGGCAACTCCGCCCGCTCAAGCCGTTCGCCGTACCGTAAAAGAACATCGTGTAGCACCACGCGATGGACGCGGCGTCCTCCCTGCTGAATCCGCCTCGCGTCCGCTGCGCCGTCGCATGCACGCAGTCAGTCATACGCAACCGACTCAAGCGAGGGAATCGTGGATATCGAATCCGTACGCGCCTTTCTGATGACCCGGGGCATCGACTTCGGAACCAAGGTACTCGGCGCGATCGTTCTGTGGATCATCGGGCGATGGGTGATCGGGCTCATCATCGGCCTGTTGCGCAAGGTGCTCGCGCGCAACAGCAGGGTCGACCCGACCCTCGCGCACTATCTCGGCTCGATCCTCGCGGGCATTCTGAACCTGCTGCTGGTGCTCGCGATCCTGCAGGTGTTCGGCGTCCAGACCACCTCGTTCGCCGCGCTGCTCGCGGGCGTCGGTCTCGCGATCGGCACGGCGTGGGGCGGCCTGCTCGCGCACTTTGCGGCGGGTATCTTCATGCAGGTGCTGCGGCCGTTCAAAGTGGGCGATTTCGTGACGGCGGGCGGCGTGACGGGCACGGTCCAGGAACTCGGCCTGTTCGGCACGACGATCATCACGCCCGACAACGTGCTGACCATTATCGGCAACAACACGATTTTTTCCGGCGTGATTTCGAACTACAGCGCGCAACCGGTGCGGCGCGTCGAACTGACGGCGAAGGTGGCGAACGGCGTGGATCCCATCGATGCGGCGAACCGGCTGCGCGCTGCCGTCACGAAGATTCCGAATGTTTCGGAGAGTCCCCCGCCGGATATCGAGGTGCTGTCGTTCACGCCGGAAGGGCCGCTCCTGTGCGTGCGGCCCTACACGCATAACGACCACTACTGGCAGGTCTACTTCGATACGAACCGCGCGATCGTCGATACCTTCCGCGAAGCGGGATATCCGACGCCGGAAACGCCCGTCGTGCGGCGCGCGGCTGCCTAGTATTGCCTTGTCCGCGAGGTTCGTTGCGCAGGCATCCGGTGAACGGATGCCTGCCGCCGCGTTTCGTCAATGTCCCGTGCGGTTGCCGGCCGAGCCCGACGGCTGACGCTTGCTGCGAACCATTTTCCACACCGCGCCGAGCACGACGGGCACGATGGCCGCGCCGATACCGACCAGCACGATCACATTCAGATACTGGCGGATGAAGGGAATATTGCCAAAGAAGAAACCGAGCAGCGTGAGCAGCAGCACCCAGAACAGCGCGCCCGCGATGTTGAAGAACTGGAAGCGCTTGACGGACATCTGCGACGCGCCTGCGACGAACGGCGCAAAGGTCCGCACGACGGGGATGAAACGCGCGAGCACGATCGTCTTGCCGCCGTGGCGCTCGTAGAAGTCGTGCGTCTTGCGCAGCGCTTCGCGATCGAGGAACCGTTCGAGCACGGGTATGTGCGAGTTGAAGACCTTCGGCCCGATCGCGCGCCCGATCATGTAGTTGACCGTGTTACCGAGCACCGCGGCCGCGAGCAGCAGCACGACCAGCAGTTCGATGTTCATTTCGCCCGTTGCGCAAAACGCGCCGCCGATGAACAGCAGCGAATCGCCAGGCAGGAACGGCAGCACGACGAGACCCGTCTCGCAGAAGACGATCAGGAACAGCACCGCGTAGACCCATGCGCCGTACTGGTGAATGAAGACTCCGAGAAACTTGTCGATGTGCAGGACAAGATTGACGAATTGCAGCAGCGTGTCCAAAGGTCGTCCTTTATAAAATCAGATGGCTGACGTGACGGGCATCGTGCCCCGTCGCGCTGTTGGCGCTTGATATGACGCTATGAACCGCGTCCTGGCCAGAAAATTGACCGCGCCATGATACCGAAAGTGCCATGACGTCTTGAAAAAAAGTCGCTCGTTAGCTGCACGTTCAGACGGTTTGCGACGAATCGCTATAATTTCGCCATGTCCGCGATCCCAGAATCCTCCGAAACGCACGCTGATGCGCTGCCCGCCTCACCGGATGCGAGCGCCTCTGCCGAAAGCGCCCTCACACCGCGTCCATTGCGCGCCATCCAGCCGCTACCCGACCAGCTGATCAGCCAGATCGCGGCGGGGGAAGTGGTCGAGCGGCCGGCGTCCGTCGTGAAGGAACTGCTGGAAAATGCGCTCGACGCCGGCGCCAAAACGCTGCGCATCCTGCTCGACGAAGGCGGCGTCAAGCGCATCTCGATCACCGACGACGGCTGCGGCATCCCCGAAGCCGAACTTGCGCTCGCGTTGATGCGTCACGCGACGAGCAAGATTCGCTCGCTCGCCGAACTCGAAGCGGTCGCGACGCTCGGGTTTCGCGGCGAAGCACTGGCGTCGATTGCGTCCGTGTCGGAGATGCAGATCACGAGCCGCACTGAGAATGTTTCGCACGCGATGCGCATCGATGCGCAAACGGGTGCGCTGTCCCCCGCGGCGGGCACGCGCGGCACGACGATCGAAGTGCGCGAGCTGTACTTCAACACGCCCGCGCGCCGCAAATTCCTGAAGAGCGAGCAGACGGAACTCGGCCATTGTCTGGAGATGATCCGGCGCGCGGCGCTCGCGCGGCCCGACGTCGCGATTTCGGTGCTGCACAACGGCCGCGCTTTCGAGCACTGGAATGCGAGCGATCCCTCGACGCGCGTCGCGAAGATTCTCGGCGAGACGTTCGCCACCGCTCATCTGCCCCTCGACGAAGCGGCAGGACCGCTCGCCGTGTACGGCTGCGCCGGCCTGCCGACCGCGAGCCGCGGACGCGCCGACCAGCAGTATTTCTTCGTCAACGGCCGCTTCGTGCGCGACAAGCTGCTCACGCATGCCGTGCGCGCCGCGTACGAAGACGTGCTGCACGGCGACCGCTATCCGTCGTATGTGCTGTTCCTCGATCTGCCGCCCGAGGCCGTCGACGTGAACGTGCATCCGTCGAAAATCGAAGTGCGTTTCCGCGATTCGCGCTCGATTCACCAGTTCGTGTTCCATGCCGTGCAGCGCGCGCTCGCGAGACACGCGGGCGCATCGCCGGATACGACGTCGGGTGGACACGCGGCGCGGATCGAACCGATGCCTTCTGCTTCGCCAGGTTCATCGGCTCCCTTTGGCACGCCCGCTTCGTTCGGCTCGACGCCGCTCGGCGGCGGCTTCAGGGTCAGCGACGGCGGCAGTTCCCAGCCGGGCAACACGTGGATGCGCCAGGCGCGCATGACACAAGGCACGCTGCCCGTCGCGCAGCCGCTCGCGCTCTACGACGCGCTGTTCGGCCGCAAGGACACGGGGGCGGGCACATCGCAAGGCACGACCACGCTCGAATTGCGCGACGCGGCCGACACGGCTGACGGCGCCGGCGCACCCTCGCCTTTCGCGGGCTTTGCGCCTTCGCAAGCTTCAGGCGCGCCGCAGAGCTTCAATCCGAACGACGAACAGCCGCTCGGCTTCGCGCTCGGTCAGATCCACGGCATCTACGTGCTTGCGCAGAACGCGCGCGGCCTCGTGATCGTCGATATGCACGCGGCGCACGAGCGCATCCTGTACGAGCAGTTCAAGAACGCGCTCGCCGATCGCGCGATTGCCGTGCAGCCGCTGCTGATCCCCGTATCGATGACGGCCGATGCCGTCGAGATCGGCGTGGTCGAAGAAGAGCGCGAGACGCTCGATGCGCTCGGCTTCGATCTCGCCGTGCTGTCGCCGACGAGCATCGCGATCCGCGCCGTGCCCGCGCTGCTGAAGGACGCCGACTTGCAGGCGCTCGCGCGCGCGGTGTTGTCCGATCTTCAGGCGTACGGCGGCTCGCGCGTGCTGACCGAGCGGCAGCACGAGCTGCTCGGCACGCTTGCGTGCCATCATGCCGTGCGCGCGAACCGGCGACTGACGCTCGATGAAATGAACGCGCTGTTGCGTCAGATGGAAGCGACCGAGCGTGCCGATCAATGCAATCACGGGCGCCCGACGTGGTACCAGCTGACGCTCGCCGACCTCGACCGGCTGTTCATACGCGGACAGTGAGCACTGTGGTCTTTCTCTTCCGCGCACGTATTTCATGACGCAGCACGCATCGCACAACATCGCCTGTCTTTTGGGCCCGACTGCTTCCGGCAAGACGGCGGCCGCGCTGGCGTTTGCCGCGCGGGCGCCCGTCGAGATCATCAGCGTCGACTCGGCGCTCGTGTATCGCGAGATGGATATCGGTACTGCGAAGCCGTCGAAGGAAGAACGCGCGATTGCGCCACACCATCTGATCGACATCGTCGATCCTGCCGACGCTTACTCCGCGGCCGATTTCCGCGCCGACGCGCTGCGTCTCGTCGGTGAGATCACGGCGCGCGGCAACGTGCCGTTGCTGGTCGGCGGCACGATGCTGTACTACAAGGCGTTGACGCAGGGTTTGAACGACCTGCCCGCCGCCGATCCCGACGTGCGCGCGACGCTCGATGCTGACGCTGCGCGCGAAGGCTGGCCCGCGTTGCATGCGCGGCTTGCTGCCGTCGATCCTGTGACGGCTGCGCGCCTTGCGCCGAACGATTCACAGCGGATTCAGCGGGCGCTGGAGGTGTTCATGGTGACGGGGCAGCCGATGTCTGCCTTGCTGGCCGCGCCTGCACGCAGCGCCGATACGGCGGCCCTGTATCGCTTCGTTCCCATCGCGCTTGAGCCTTCCGATCGCAGCGTGCTGCATGCGCGTATCGAGCGGCGCTTCGATGCGATGCTCGCGAATGGTTTTGTCGATGAAGTGCGGCGGCTTCGCGCGCGCGGCGATCTGCATGCAGGACTGCCGTCTATGCGGTGCGTCGGGTATCGGCAGGTTTGGGAGTATCTCGACGGTGCTATCGACTACGACACCATGCGGGATAAAGGCGTCTTTGCGACGCGGCAGCTTTGTAAACGTCAACTCACGTGGTTGCGGGCTATGCCTGAACGTATTGTGGTTGATTGCTGCGCAGGCGATGTTAGTGATTTGGCCGTTCGGGCTATTGAGCAGGTTTTCGCTGGGTGAGTTTTTTTGCGCTGGCGTCCGCGTATTCGTATCGGTTTATTAGCGTTGCCCCTGTGCGGGGCGGCACTTACTTTCTTTGCCGCCGCAAAGAAAGTAAGCAAAGAAAGCGGGCTAACCCCGCCAGTCCTTGTGTTTGCCTGCGGGCCCCCAACGGGTCCCGCACTTCACGCGGCAACGCACTGTCTTACGCCCGTTGCCAGCGTACTAACTAACTCACGCCTCACCCGCTTCACACTCCCGCGTCACGTTTCTCTTTACCAGAAAGTTCACCGCCGCCCAGGTGGCAAACGGTGTGTAGGCCGTCGCGACGGAAGTGCACCACTCCGGACTGAAAAGCGGGATCGGTGTCGTAGAAGCGCCAACGCGTAAGGTGCGACAAGCTACACACAGTTTGCCACCTTGGCGGCGCCAACCATTCGCTGCCGCTGGCTGCGCTACGGGTGACTGGAGTGGGTGATGCGTTTGTTAGAGGCGTTGGCAACACACATGAAATAGCGTGTTGCCGTCTGGAGTGCGGGACCCGTTGGGGGCCCGCAGGCAACGACTAGAACTGGCGGTGTGAGCGGCTTTCTTTTGCCTACTTTTCTTTGCCGCTGTGTACAGACTGGAGACATAGCTGAAAAGAAAAGTAGGTGCCGCCCCGCACAGGGGCAACGCAAGAAGCACAGAAAGCAAAACGCGGATGCCAACACAGACGCCAAACGCGAATGCCAGCGCAGCAAAAAAAACAAAAACGGCGACCCAAAAAGGCCGCCGCAGGCAAAACCAAAACCGGTGACTAAAAAAAGCCGCCGCAGGCAAAATCAGACCACGACGGTCTGCGCCTCACCTTCGTTACTCTGACGAACAGTACCAATCTTCCAGACCTGCTCACCAGCAGCAGACAAAAGCCCAATAGCGGCATCGGCGTCGGCAGAAGACACAATCACAGCCATCCCGATCCCACAATTGAACACCCGATGCATCTCAGCATCGGCGACACCGCCATGCTTCTGCAGCCATGCAAACAGCGGCGGCAAGGGCCACGCACGATGATCCAGCTCGGCCGTCAAGCCGTCGCGCAGAACGCGCGGAATATTCTCGACCAGACCGCCGCCCGTGATGTGCGCCATGCCCTTCACTTCGAGCTGCTGCATCAGCGCCAGCAACGGCTTCACGTAAATATGCGTCGGTGCCATCAGCGCTTGCGCCAGCGTGCGGCCGTCGAAGTCGGCGTCGAGATCGGGCTGCGCGCGCTCGATGATCTTGCGCACCAGCGAGTAACCGTTCGAATGGATACCACTCGACGCAAGGCCCAGTACGACGTCGCCCGGCACGATCTTGCTGCCGTCGATGATCTTGCTCTTCTCCACCGCGCCGACCGCGAAGCCCGCCAGATCGTATTCGCCATCCGGATACATGCCCGGCATTTCAGCCGTCTCGCCGCCGATCAGCGCGCAGCCGGCCAGTTCGCAACCCTGCGCAATGCCCTTGACGACCGTCGCCGCCGTGCCGACGTCCAGCTTGCCGCACGCGAAATAGTCGAGGAAAAACAGCGGCTCGGCGCCCTGCACCAGAATGTCGTTGACGCTCATCGCGACCAGATCCTGGCCGACAGTGTCGTGGCGGTTCAGCTGGAACGCGAGCTTCAGCTTCGTGCCGACGCCATCCGTGCCCGACACGAGCACCGGCTCCTTGTACTTCTTCGGTACCTCGAACAGCGCGCCGAACCCGCCGATGCCGCCCAGCACGCCGTCACGCAGCGTTTTCTTGGCAAACGGCTTGATCGCGTCGACGAGGGCGTCGCCCGCGTCGATGTCCACGCCTGCGTCGCGATACGACAAACCTTGGGCCGAATCAGGGGAATTCGGGGCGGATTTCGGTTGATTCATGGGGCGAGCGCTCGAAGGTCGGTAAAATGCGATTTTACCCGATGCCGGCCGCGTGGCTGGAATTTGAGACGCCGACACGACACCAGGGAAATCCGCTTTGCAGCAAAACAGTCCGATTCTCACGCCGTATCAGCGCCGCGCCTTTATCTGGCTTGCCATTGCGCTTGCCGTAGGCATTCTGGTCTGGCTGTTGAGCCCCGTGCTCACGCCGTTCCTGCTCGGCGCGATCCTCGCTTACATCCTGCAGCCGGGCGTCGCGTGGATGACGCGCCGCCGCGTGCCGCGCGGCCTCGCCGCGATGCTGATGATCCTGTTCTTCGTCGCGATCGTCACGCTGCTCGGGCTGCTCGTGCTGGGCGTCATCCAGAAGGAAGTGCCGCAGCTCAAGCAGCAGGTGCCCGTGTTCTTCTCGCATCTGCATGGCTGGGTCACGCCGAAGCTCGCCGTGCTGGGCGTGAACGACGCGCTCGATTTCGCGAGCATCCGCGACATGGTGATGGGCCAGCTCGAAGGCAGTGCGCAGACGGTCGCGCTGTACGCCTGGACGTCGATCCGCACCAGCTCGAACGTGATGATCACGGTCGTCGGCAACGTGGTGATGGTGCCGCTCGTGCTGTTCTATCTGCTGTACGACTGGAACGCGATGCTCGCGCGCGTGCGCGGCTTCATCCCGCGCCGCTGGTTCGCGAAGACGATCCACCTCGCGCGCGACATGGATCACATGCTGTCGCAATACCTGCGTGGCCAGTTGCTCGTGATGGGCGTGCTCGCCGTCTTCTATGCGGTCGCGCTGTATATTGCCGGATTCGAAATCGCGCTGCCCGTGGGCATCTTTACCGGACTCGCGGTGTTCATTCCGTATATCGGCTTCGCAACGGGGCTCGGGCTCGCGCTCGTCGCCGCGCTGCTGCAGTTCGGCAACTGGTACGGCTTCGGCGCCGTCGCAGTGGTCTACGGCATCGGCCAGATACTGGAAAGTTTTTTCCTGACGCCGCGGCTTGTCGGCGAACGGATCGGCCTGCATCCGCTCGCGGTGATCTTCGCGCTGCTCGCGTTCGGCCAGCTGTTCGGCTTTTTTGGCGTGCTGCTCGCGCTGCCCGTCAGCGCGATACTCTCCGTCGCGTTTCGCGAGCTGCGGCAGAGCTATCTGTCGAGTTCGCTTTACAAGAACTGATCGCCAATCGGACTGGTTAACGGATCATTCAGGGCTTACTTACGGCTTATCTATTGTGTCGCGCCAACTGACGCTCGATCTCGGCACCCCGCCGCCATCGACATTCGACAATTTCTTCGCCGGCGCCAACGCCGAGCTGGTGACGCGCCTGCGCGAACTGGACGCGGCGCTTTCGGCCGGCCCGGTCGCGGACCGCACGTTCTACGTCTGGGGCGAATCGGGCAGCGGCCGCACGCATCTGCTGGAAGCGCTCGTGCATGAAGCGCCGCCCGGCCACGCGCGCTATGCCGGCCCGCAGAGCAGCCTCGCGGCGTTCAGCTTCGATCCCGCCGTCACGCTGTACGCGATCGACGATTGCGAGCGCCTGAACGGCGCGCAGCAGATCGCGCTGTTCAATCTCGTCAACGAAGTGCGCGCGCATCCGACCAGCGCGCTCGTCGTCACGGGCAACGCCGCGCCGATGGGGCTAGAAGTGCGCGAAGACCTGCGCACGCGCATGGGCTGGGGTCTCGTGTTCCACGTCGCGCCGCTCGCCGACGACGGCAAGGCGGCCGTGCTCAAGCGCGCCGCACGCGAACGCGGCATCAATCTCGCCGACGACGTGCCCGCCTATCTGCTCACGCATTTCCGCCGCGACATGCCCAGCCTGATGGCCTTGCTCGACGCGCTCGACCGCTTCTCGCTCGAACAGAAACGCGCCGTCACGCTCCCGTTGCTGCGCACGATGCTCGCTTCGCCCGATAATGCGGGCGGCAGCGCCGACAGTCCGCGGCGCGCGGCTCTACAGGCCTCGTCATCCGCTTCAAGTAAAATAGTCCCTCATGGCTAACCTCGCTCTCTTCGACCTCGATCACACGCTCATCCCCACAGACAGCGACCACGAATGGGGCCGCTTCATGGTGAAACTCGGCATTGTCGAAGCCGAAAGTTTCGCGCGTGAAAACGATCGCTTCTTTGCCGACTACAAGGCCGGCAAGCTCGACATTCATGCCTATCTGGTCGCGATGCTGACGCCGCTGGCGAAATACCCGCGCGCGCAGCTGAAAATATGGCACGACCAGTACATGCACGAAGTCATCAAGCCGGCCATCGTGCCCGCCGCGATGGAACTCGTGCAAAAGCACCTCGACGCAGGCGATCTGTGCTGCATGGTCACCGCGACCAACGAATTCATCACCGCGCCCATCGCCGAAGTGTTCGGCATCGAAAAACTGATTGCGTGCGAAGTGGAAACGGTCGACGGCCATCCAGCTTCGGACTACACCGGCTTTCCGCGAGGCACGCCGAGCTACCGTGAAGGCAAGATCGTGCGCACGGAAGAATGGCTCGCGTCGCTGGGCAAAACCTGGTCGGATTTCGAGCGCAGCTATTTCTACAGCGATTCGCATAACGACATTCCGCTGCTCGAAAAGGTCACCGACCCGATCGCGACCAACCCCGACGACACGCTACGCGCTCACGCGCAGAAGCAAGGCTGGCGCATCCTCGAACTCTTTCAACCCACGTGATCAAGAAACTCATCCGCAAGCTGTTCGGACAGGACGAGGAGCCCGCTGACGAAGCCGCGCCGTCCGCACAATCCGACGATTCCTCGCTCGACGAGCCCGCACACAACGGCCGCGCGACCCGTTCGTCATCGAAAAGCGCCTCGCCGAAAGGCGGCTCGCGTCGCAAGGCCGCCGCTGCAGCCGCCGTGCCCGAGCCCGATGCGCCCGTCATCATCTCGTCCGATATTCACGGCATCGACCCGTCGCTGATTTCCCGCAACGCCATTCGCGTGACGGAAGGCCTGCAGCAGGCGGGCTTTCGCGCGTTCATCGTCGGCGGCGCGGTGCGCGATCTGCTGCTCGGCATCGCGCCGAAAGACTTCGACGTCGCTACCGACGCCACCCCCGAACAGGTGCAGAAGCTGTTCCGCCGCGCACGCATCATCGGCCGGCGCTTCCAGATCGTGCACGTGCAGTTCGGCCAGGAAATCATCGAAACGTCGACGTTCCGCGCACTCGTGGACGCACCGCCCGCCGATTCCGCGCCGCCGCGCCGCCTGAAACGGGACGAACTGGACCGCCGCACGCATGCCGTCGATGCAAGCGGCCGCGTGCTGCGCGACAACGTCTGGGGCGAACAGCACGAAGACGCCACGCGCCGCGACTTCACGGTCAACGCGATGTACTACGACCCCGCGACGCAGACGGTGCTCGACTATCACAACGGCATGGCCGACGTGCGCGCGCGCCTGCTGCGCATGATCGGCGATCCCGCGACGCGCTATCGCGAAGACCCCGTGCGGATGCTGCGCGTCGTGCGCTTCGCGGCGAAGCTCGACTTCGATATCGACGAAGCGACGCGTGCGCCCATCACCGAACTCGCCGACCTGATCAACAACGTGCCCGCCGCGCGTCTGTTCGACGAGATGCTCAAGCTGCTGCTGTCGGGCCACGCGCTCGCGTGCCTGCAGCGTCTGCGCAAGGAAGGGCTGCATCACGGCCTGCTGCCGCTGCTCGACGTGGTGCTGGAACAGCCGCACGGCGAGAAATTCATCACGCTCGCGCTGAACAACACGGACGCGCGCGTGCGTGCAGGCAAGCCGGTGTCGCCCGGCTTCCTGTTCGCCACGCTTCTCTGGCACGACATGCAGCAGCGCTGGCAGCAGTACGAGGCGAACGGCGAGTACCCCGTGCCCGCGCTGCATCGCGCGATGGACGACGTGCTCGACATGCAGACCGAGAAGCTCGCCATTCACAAGCGCTTCTCGTCGGACATGCGCGAAATCTGGGGCTTGCAGCATCGGCTCGAAAAACGCTCGGGCCGCAGCGCGCTAAAGCTGCTGGAACACCAAAGATTTAGAGCGGGGTATGATTTCCTCCTGTTGCGCTGCGAATCGGGCGAACTGGATGAAGCAGTCGGTTCGTGGTGGACAGAGTTCATCGAAGGAGACGCCGCCGCACGCGAAGCACTGCTTTCGCAAGGCGGGAAGGACCGGACGCCCAGAAAACGACGGCGGCGCAGCAGTGGCCGGAACCGCAGCAAACAGGGCGACGGAATGGAGGGCGGCACGGCTTCAGGAAACCAGGCAGCAGACGATGCGAGCCAAGACGGCCCGCATGAGGACTGACGCATTTCCGGCGCGCGCCGTCGAACGCAAGTTGCAGGAAGTTATGCCATGACGGTTGCCTATCTCGGCCTCGGCGCGAATCTCGGGGACGCGCGCCAGACCCTGAAAGACGCGGTGGTGTGTCTCGCACAACATCACACCATCACCGTGCTCGCGAAATCGAGCCTTTATCGAACCGCCCCGATCGACGCGGGCGGCGACGATTATCTGAATCTCGTCGTCAAGCTCGACACTTCGATGCCCGTGCGGCATCTTCTCGCGCTGTGCCATAAGATCGAGCATCACTTCGGCCGGGAGCGTCCTTTTCGCAACGCGCCGCGCACGCTCGATCTCGACATTCTGCTGTACGGCGAACACGCCATCGACGAACCCGATCTGATCGTGCCGCATCCGCGTATGACCGAGCGCGCGTTCGTGCTCGTGCCGCTCCTCGAAATCGAACCCACGCTGATCATTCCGCAACGCGGGCGCGCCGATGCGTTTCTGTCGGCCGTCGCGAATCAGCGCATCGAGAAGATGAAGTCTGCGTGTCAGTGTCTCGCGCCCGGTGTGGCTGACGGCGTCAGCGCCGTGAGCGCCGAGCCGAAAGGCGGTTGCCGATGAATTCGCTGCCCATGACCGCTCCGCCGCTCACCGTGACGGCGCCCGACCTGCGTCCGCCGCACGGCTATCTGACGATCGAAGGGCCGATCGGCGTCGGCAAGACGTCGCTCGCGCGCCGGCTTGCGCAGCGTTGGTCGATGCATGAACTGCTCGAACGTCCGCAGGACAATCCGTTTCTCGAACGCTTTTATCGCGACACGTCGCGCTATGCACTGCAAGCGCAGCTGAGCTTCGCGTTACAGCGCGCGCAGCAGACGCAGGACATCGCCGCGCTGCGCACCACGGGCACGCCGCTCATCACCGATTTCATGACGCAGAAGAACGACATCTTCGCGCGTCTGACGCTGCAGGACGACGAGTACCAGCTGTATCGCGCGCTCGCGGCGAAACTCGATACGCCTGGGCCGTCGCCCGATCTGATCATCTATCTGCAGGCCAGCCCCGAAGTGCTCTTTTCACGCATCCAGAAGCGCGCGGTGCCGATGGAGCTGCAGATTTCGGATGCGTATCTGCGCTCGCTGTGCGACGCCTACAACGACTTCTTCTATCACTATGACGGCGCGTCCGTTCTCACGGTCAGCGCCGAACACCTGAACCCGCTCGAATCCGACGCGGACCTTGCTTTGCTCGTCGAACGCATCGAAACGATGCGCGGGCGCAAGGAATTCTTTGTCAAAGGCGGCACGCTATAGCGTCTGGCTGCAGCGTGTAGCCGCTTCATCAACGGACTCCCCATGACCTATTTGCAGGAGACGAGCCGCAGCGCCGTCACCGTCCCGAAACTCCTCGCGATGCGCGAAGCCGGCGAAAAGATCGCGATGCTCACGTGCTATGACGCGAGCTTCGCGGCGCTGCTCGATCGCGCGGGCGTCGACTCGCTGCTGATCGGCGATTCGCTCGGCAACGTGCTGCAAGGACAGAGCACCACGCTGCCAGTCACGCTCGGCGAAATCGCCTATCACACGGCCTGCGTGGCGCGCGCGAAGCCGTCGGCGCTGATCGTCGCCGACATGCCGTTCGGCACCTACGGCACGCCCGCCGATGCTTATGCGAACGCCGTCAAGCTGATGCAGTCGGGGGCGCAAATGATCAAGCTCGAAGGCGGCGAATGGCTCGCGGATACGGTGCGCTTTCTGGTCGAGCGCTCGGTGCCCGTGTGCGCGCACGTCGGGCTCACGCCGCAATCGGTGCATGCTTTCGGTGGCTTCAAGGTGCAGGGTAAGACGGAATCCGGCGCGGCCCAACTGCTGCGCGATTCGCGCGCGATGCAGGACGCGGGCGCGCAACTGCTGGTGATGGAAGCGATGCCGACGCTGCTGGCCGCCGAAGTCACGAAGCAACTGCGCATTCCGACGATCGGCATTGGAGCGGGCGTCGATTGCTCGGGTCAGGTGCTCGTGCTGCACGACATGCTGGGCATTTTCCCCGGCAAGCGGCCGCGCTTCGTAAAGGATTTCATGCAGGGGCAGCCGAGCATTCTTGCTGCTGTCGAAGCGTATGTGCGGGCCGTTAAAGACGGCACCTTTCCGGGGCCGGAGCACACGTTCTGATTCAGGTCTGGCGGCGCTTTCGGGCGCCGCTTTTCATTGTGCCCGCAGTAGTTCGGGCTTCGTTCGGTCGATCACACATCTTTAGGACGGGTCCGATTCGGCCTGCAATCGGTCTCATCTATCTTCGTTCTCCTTTTAGCGCGCGAGCCGCGCATCGACGGAGAACCCGCCATGAGCCCCTTTTGCCTGATCGACGTCACGAGCATTCGCGACCATGCCCACCACGGCCACGAATATGACGCAACGTGGCACGCGCGACTGAGCGCGTGGATCGGGCGCCTGCTGCATCGGCATCACGTCTGATGCCCGCCTTTGCGTTGTGCCTTTCAGCGCTGCCGGTCCAACCATTCAAGCAATAATGCGCGCCGGCAACGCGCCACGCAGCGCATTGCAAAGCATCAGCGCTTCAGCGTTCACTACATCTTCCCGCGTCAGCACCCGCTCGCCCGCCTGCATGCCGGGATCGTCGAGCAGCGCGCCCCGCATTACGCCCGGCAACACGCCCGACGCTAACGGCGGCGTCCACCAGCGCCCCTCGAGCTTCACGAAAACGTTTGAGCGCCCGCCCTCGGTCAACTCGCCGCGCTCGTTGAAGAACAGCGTATCGAACGCATCGTGAGATTCGGCTTCGCGCCAGCCGCGATCGTATTCCGCGCGGCGCGTCGTTTTGTGCAGCAGCAACGGATCGGCGGCCAGCGTCGCCGCGAACCCGCGATCCGGGCCCAGCAGCACGCCGACCACTTCGTCCGTCAGCGGCACGAGCGGCGCAACCGTGATTTCCGTTGCGCCCGCCTTGTCGAGCGTGAGTCGCATCCGGTGCGGCGTTGCGCTACGCAGCGGCGCGCATTGTGCAACGAGCTGCGCGCGCACGCTGTCTTCGTCGAATGGGAAACCCAGCCAGCGCGCGCTATTGCCGAGCCGCGCGAGATGGCGTTCGAGATGCCGCACGCCATCCTCACGCGTCGCGTACATCGTTTCGAATAGCTGGAAGCCAGGGTCGGCTTCCGTCAGGAAACGTGCTTTCAATTTGCACTCCGCGTATTCGTCTTGCGCCACACTGTCGAGCACGATGCCCGCGCCGATACCCATTTCGCCGCGCCGCGGTCCGAAGGGCGTCGCGGCGCCGAGCGTCAGCGTGCGAATCGCCACCGACAGACAGAAATCGCCGCACTGCTTGCCAGCTGCTTCGCCGAGATCGGGCGGCGCGTCGAACCAGCCGATCGCGCCTGTGTAGAGGCCGCGCGGCGTCGATTCGAGCTGCTCGATCAGTTGCATGGTCTTGTGCTTCGGCGCGCCCGTGATCGAGCCGCAGGGAAACAGCGCGCGTAAAACATCGGCGAACGAGGTGCGCGGACGCAACGTCGCTGTCACCGTCGACGTCATCTGCCAGACCGACTGATACGGCTCGACGGAAAAGAGCGCGGGTGTCTTGACCGTACCCGTTTCGGCGATCCGCGACAGATCGTTGCGCAGCAGATCGACGATCATCACGTTTTCGGCGCGGTTCTTCGGATCGTGAGACAGGAATTCGGCTGCCGCGCGATCCTGTTCGGCGTTCGACGAGCGTGGCGCCGTTCCCTTCATCGGCCGGGTGCGTAGTGACGCGCCCTTTTTCTCGACGAACAGTTCCGGCGAGCACGAAACCACCCACCGATCGGCGGGCAACGCGATCAACGCGCCGTAATGAACCGACTGACGCGCGCGAAGCCGCCTGAAAAGTGCGGCCGGCGTGCCGAACATGTCGAAATACAGGCGGTAGGTGTAGTTGATCTGATAGGAGTCGCCGGCGCGCAAGGCCTCGTGGACGGCATCGATAGCCTGCGTGAAGGCCCTTTCGTCGACGCTCGCGTGAATGCCGCCGATGCCCGCCACGGAAGGCTCGACCGCCGCGCTGTCATAGAGCGCGAGCCAGGTGTCCACCTCGTCGCGCGACATTTTCTGGCACTGATCGAACAATAAAAAACGCAGCGTGCCAGCGGCGCGCTGCGTCTTCTGTTGCAAAGCCTGTCCGAACTCGTAGTCGGCCAGCACGACCGCGAAAAGGCCGCTGTCGACATCGGCCGAGGCCGCATCGCACACGGCATCCAGCTGCGCGCGGTCAGTGCAGACGTGTTCGTGCCGAAACCCCGTATAGAGCCGGCTCGACCGGCGACTCGAGGTCGAGTCGCAGTCGTCCAGCAACGCGAACACGGTGCCTGTTGCTTGAGCCGCCATGCATACCGCCAACTTCAGAATGCGTTAGTCGAAAAAGCTCTTGACGCGGTCGAACCAGCTCTTGCTCTGCGGGCTATGACGCGCGCCCCCTTCGACCAGCGACTTTTCGAACTGCTGCAGCAGATCACGTTGCGCATCCGTGAGCTTGACGGGCGTTTCCACCTGCACATGCACGTACAGATCGCCGGCGATGCTCGAACGCAGGCCCTTGATACCCTTGCCGCGCAGACGGAACGTCTTGCCCGATTGCGTGCCTTCAGGCACCGTGAAGCTCGCGCGGCCCGCAAGCGTCGGCACTTCGATCTCGCCGCCGAGGGCAGCCTTTGTGAACGGGATGGGCATCTGGCAATGCAGATCGTCGCCATCGCGCTCGAACACCGTGTGCGCCTTGATGTGAATCTCGACGTACAGGTCGCCCGACGGACCGCCGTTGATGCCCGGCTCGCCGTTGCCAGCCGAGCGGATACGCATGCCGTCGTCGATGCCGGCCGGAATCTTGACTTCCAGCGTCTTGGTTTCCTTGGTCTTGCCTGCGCCGTGGCAGTGCGTGCAAGGCTCGGGAATATAGGTGCCCGTACCATGACACTTCGGGCACGTCTGCTGGATGCTGAAGAAGCCTTGCGACATGCGCACGGCACCCGAACCGTTACAGGTCGGGCAGGTTTCCGGCTTCGTGCCAGGCTTCGCGCCCGAACCGTGACAGATTTCGCACGATACCCAGCTAGGCACGCGGATCTGCGTGTCGTAGCCATGTGCGGCCTGCTCGAGCGTAATCTCCATGCTGTAGCGCAGATCTGCGCCGCGATACACCTGTGGACCACCGCGGCCCCCGCGTCCACCTGCCGCCGCCTGGCCGAAGATGTCGCCGAAGATATCGCCGAATGCGTCGGCGAAACCGCCGAAACCCTGTGCGCCCGCACCCGCCATGTTCGGATCGACACCCGCGTGGCCATACTGGTCGTACGCTGCACGCTTTTGCGAGTCCGACAGCATTTCATAGGCTTCCTTCGCCACTTTGAAATGCTCTTCCGCATCCTTGTTGCCCGGATTGCGGTCGGGGTGATACTTCATCGCGAGCTTGCGATAAGCCTTCTTGATTTCGTCGTCGCCCGCGTTCTTCGCGACGCCCAGAACCTCGTAGTAATCCCGTTTCGCCATATCGGTTCAACGCCATCCGCGCGATGCGGCGCGGCGGCTCCTCTTGAATGCTGGAGTCTCGCGACTCGTAAGGCCCGGACCATGCCCGCAATTACGGGTCAAAAGCCCTGCCCTCCATAAAACAAATGTGCCCGGAGAGCCAAAAAGGCTCGCCAGGCGCGTGATCGGTTCAATCGCCCGAAAGTTTCAGGCGCCAACCTTTGTCAGCCGGGCCGCGCACATACCCGCGCGCAGCCTTGCGGTCGAACAGAACCCGGCTTAGTCCTTCTTCACTTCCTTGAACTCGGCGTCGACGACGTCGTCGGCCTGCTGGCTCGCGCCGGCCGCTTCGGCGCCTGCTGCACCCGCCGCACCGGCCGCGCCCGCTGCACCTTGCGCCTGCATGTCGGCGTACATTTTCTCGCCGAGCTTCTGCGACGCCGTTGCAACCGTCTCGATCTTCGCTTCGATGGCAGCCTTGTCGCTGGAGCCGTTCTTCAGCGTCTCTTCGAGATCCTTCAACGCAGCTTCGATCTTTTCCTTCTCGCCCGCGTCCAGCTTGTCGCCGTATTCGGTGAGCGCCTTCTTCGTGCTGTGGACCAGCGCGTCGCCCTGATTGCGGGCATCCGCCAGTTCACGCAGCTTGTGATCTTCTTCCGCGTTCGCTTCCGCGTCCTTCACCATCTTCTCGATTTCGGCTTCCGACAGACCCGAGTTCGCCTTGATCGTGATGCGGTTTTCCTTGCCCGTCGCCTTGTCCTTCGCGCCGACGTGCAGAATGCCGTTCGCGTCGATGTCGAAGCTCACTTCGATCTGCGGCACGCCGCGCGGTGCGGGCGGAATGCCTTCCAGGTTGAACTCGCCCAGCAGCTTGTTGCCGGCCGCCATTTCGCGCTCGCCCTGGAACACCTTGATCGTCACGGCGCCCTGGTTGTCGTCCGCCGTCGAATACACCTGAGCGTGCTTCGTCGGGATCGTGGTGTTCTTGTTGATCATCTTCGTCATCACGCCGCCAAGCGTTTCGATGCCCAGCGACAGCGGCGTCACGTCCAGCAGCAACACGTCCTTGCGGTCGCCCGACAGCACCTGGCCCTGAATGGCCGCGCCGACTGCAACGGCTTCGTCCGGGTTCACGTCACGGCGCGGATCCTTGCCGAAGAACTCCTTCACCTTTTCCTGCACCTTCGGCATACGCGTCTGGCCGCCGACGAGAATCACGTCGTCGATTTCGCCGACCTTCACGCCTGCATCCTTGATCGCGACGCGGCACGGCTCGATAGTGCGCTCGATCAGGTCTTCGACCAGCGCTTCCAGCTTGGCACGCGTGATCTTCAGGTTCAGGTGCTTCGGACCCGATGCGTCAGCCGTGATGTACGGCAGGTTGATTTCCGTCTGCTGGCCCGACGACAGTTCGATCTTCGCCTTTTCAGCTGCTTCCTTCAGGCGTTGCAGCGCGAGCACGTCCTTCGACAGATCGACGCCCTGCTCCTTCTTGAACTCGCCGATGATGTAGTCGATGATGCGCTGGTCGAAGTCTTCACCGCCGAGGAACGTGTCGCCGTTGGTCGACAGCACTTCGAACTGCATTTCACCGTCCACGTCCGCGATTTCGATGATCGAAATGTCGAACGTGCCGCCGCCCAGGTCGAACACCGCGATCTTGCGGTCGCCCTTCTCTGCCTTGTCCAGACCGAACGCGAGGGCAGCTGCCGTCGGTTCGTTGATGATGCGCTTGACTTCCAGACCGGCGATACGGCCTGCGTCCTTCGTAGCCTGACGCTGGCTGTCGTTGAAGTACGCCGGCACCGTGATCACGGCTTCCGTGACGGGCTCGCCGAGGTAGTCTTCGGCCGTCTTCTTCATCTTGCGCAGCACTTCCGCCGACACCTGCGACGGCGCGAGCTTGTTGCCATGCGCTTCGACCCATGCGTCGCCGTTATCGTGCTTGACGATCTTGTACGGCATCAGGCCGATGTCCTTCTGCACTTCCTTTTCTTCGAAGCGGCGGCCGATCAGGCGCTTGACCGCGTACAGCGTGTTCTTCGGGTTCGTGACCGACTGACGCTTCGCGGGCGCGCCGACGAGAACTTCGTTGTCGTCCATGTAGGCGATGATCGACGGCGTGGTGCGAGCACCTTCCGAGTTCTCGATCACCTTGACCTGATTGCCTTCCATCAGCGCCACGCACGAGTTGGTGGTGCCGAGGTCGATGCCGATGATTTTGCCCATTTTTACTAATCTCCTGACTTTGATCGCTGCGGGCATCGCTGGCTGGCCCTTCCGGCCACCGGGCGCCCCGCCCCTGAATTTCATCCTGCACTCAACATAAGTGCAGCCGCATCGTTTTCAAGACCCTTATGCGATGCGGTCATTAAATTTTTTCAATCGGTTTTGCCGTCGCCTGAACTGCCGCTTCCCGAGCCGACCGCCGCTGAGGCAGACAATCCCGATCCGGCCGCCGCTGAGCCGGGCCACCTGAGCCGGCCGCGCGGATTTTCTCACGAGCCGCGGCAACGGCTGCCTCGAATTGCGCCAGGCCATGCCAGCCCGTCACCCGCCCGAGACGCTTGCCCCGGTGGAAAAAGAACCACGTCGGCACGCCGTGCAGCATGAAGCGCCGGCCGAGATCGCGATGTTCATAGACGTTACTGTGAAACCAGCGCAAGCCGAGCGCACGGATCGAATCCGGCTGCGCGAGCATCGCCTTCTTCGCGATTTCGCAGTTGAAGCAGTCGAGCCCCCAGAAAAACGCCACCGCCAGGTCGTCGCGCGCCGACTGGATGCCGGCGTCGAAGGTATCGGCGGTGAGTTCCTGCACGTCGAAGGCCGCCAACGCGGTACTGTCGACGGGGATGCCGGCCATAACGCGAGGTGCTGCTTACTTCGGCGCCGCGACGGTAACGAGCGCCGGACGCAGCACGCGGTCGGCGATCACGTAGCCCTTTTGCAGCACGGCGACAACCGTGTTCGGCTCCTGCTCCGCGGGGACCATCGAAATGGCCTGATGGCGGTGCGGGTCGAACTTTTCGCCGACCGGGTTGAGTGCGAGCACCTTGCCCTTCTCCAGCGCGCCCGTCAGCTGACGCAGCGTGAGTTCGACGCCTTCGCGAACCTTGGCGAGATCGTCGGAGGAGTGCGTGACGGCGGCCTCGAGGCTGTCGACGACGGGCAGCAGATGCTCGGCAAAACTTTCGATCGCGAATTTGTGCGCCTTCGCGACGTCTTCCTGGCCGCGGCGGCGGACGTTTTCCGTCTCAGCCTTCGCGCGCAGGAAGCTCTCCTGCAGTTCGGCCACCTTGGCCTGAGCTTCGGCCAATGCGGCTTCGGCGCCTGACGGCTGGGCTTCGCCGGCCGCGGCCGGCTGCTGCGCCTGACCCTGCGGCTCGCCCGATGCGGCCTCCGCGGCCTGGCGCGCGGCTTCGTCGGCGGGCGTGGGGTTCTGGCTCGTCGGATTCTCTTGCGTGTTTTCCATGTCGCTGAATTTCAAAAAATGAAGGCCAAGAAACGGCGGCAGTTTACTGGGACTCGCCCGATAGGCGTGGTGCCGATACAACATGCCGGCCGCGCATCAACGGTGCAAGTAAGGATGCACACGCCGTATTTCAAGGCTTCCGCCGATGTTTTTTGCACCTCGCAGGGGCCCGGAAATCTGGCGTAACGAGCATTTCGCGCGCGACATCATATTGAGATTGAGCGCGCTGCGCGAGTGTCCTAAACTCAACTTGAGCGTCCGAAAAGGCACGTTAACCCTAACCTGACGCTAGCCTTACCACCAGCTCAATTGCCCGTTTCCGCTTGCATTCTCCAAAGGGAGTACCGTGAAACTGACCTTCGCAATATCGGTGGTCGCATTGGTACTCATTGCAGGCACCACGACCATCTGCATGTCCGGGGTAGTCAACGAACATACGACCGAATACGGCGGCGTTCACGAGACCATCGAGCAGCTGTTCAACCCCCACTGGAAATTTTGTCGATGACGCGCCTGTCGCGTTTGGTCGGCCGCCCGTGCATGCTGGCGGCCGGTTCGCGATAGGTCTTGCGTCGCTCGTTTTCCTGCTGCCGCTTCAGCCTGCCTTCTTCCGTTTCAGCGTAGAGCGTCTGCGCGACGCTCGCCGGCCCGCGCACATCGCACACGCCCAGCACCTCGACCTGCCACACGATCCGCTCGATGTCGATCTCGACGAGATCGCCCACCCGCACTTCCTTGGCCGGCTTCACGGTCGCGCCGCCGATCCGCACCCGCCCCTTTTCGACGGCATCCGCCGCCAGCGAACGCGTCTTGAAGAAGCGCGCCGCCCACAGCCACTTGTCGATGCGCAAGCGAGCGCCCGGTTCGGTAGAAATCTTGTAGTTCATCAGTCCTTCTTCAGGCGTTATCAGACGCCATGAGCCATCTCATGAGCCGTTACACGGATGCAGATTGCATGCCGGATACGCAAATTCAAGCCACCGACGCGCTTTGCGGCGCAACTGCCTGAACCGGCCAGCCCTGCAGATGCTGCGCGACGATCTCGCCGAGCGCCGCGATCCACGCGGGCGCCGCGTTCAGGCAGGGAATGGCGTGAAAAACTTTCCCGCCGGCGTGAACGAACTCGTCGCGCACTTCCATGCCGATTTCCTCGATCGTCTCCAGGCAATCCGCCGTGAAGCCCGGGCAGAACACGTCCGCGCGATGCACGCCCGCTGCGCCAAGTTCCTTCAAGGTCGGCGCCGTATAAGGCTGGAGCCATTCGGCCTTGCCGAACCGCGACTGGAACGTCACGCGGCATTCGACGGACGTCAGTCCTAGCGCATGCATCAACAGCGACGCCGTCTGCTGACATTGATCGTGATACGGATCGCCGAGGTCGAGCGTGCGCTTCGGCACACCGTGAAAGCTCAGCACGAGCTTGTCGCCTGCCGCGAAATCAGGACGGCCGTGCGTATGCCAGTAGTGATTCACCTGCGCCGCGAGCGCCGCGATATACGCGGGGTGATCCGCATACTGCCGCACCGTGCGGATTTCCGGCTGATTGCGCATCCGCTTGAGCGCGGCAAAGGCGTCGTCGAAAGCGGTGGCCGTCGTCGACGACGAATACTGCGGGTACATCGGCATCAGCAGGATGCGCTCGGCGCCTGCCAGCTTCAGCTGGTTCAGCATGGCGGGAATGTCGGGCGTGCCGTAGCGCATCGCGTAGTCGACGATCACCGTGTAGTCGTTCAGATGCAGCAGATGCCGCAGCCCTTCCACCTGCTTTTGCGTATGCACGCGCAGCGGCGAGCCTTCGGGCATCCACACCGACGCATACTTTTTCGCCGAAGCCACGCCGCGAAAAGGCAGGATGAACAGACGCAGGATGATTTGCCACACGAACGCCGGAATCTCGACCACGCGCGGATCGGACAGGAACTGCGCGAGATAGCGCCGCACGGCGCGAGGCGTCGGCGCATCGGGCGTGCCGAGATTGATTAGCAACACGGCGACGCGATGTGCCGTAGCAGATTGCAAGGGCCGCTCGAGGTCGAAGCGCATAGGCAAAAGACAGGAGCCGCGCAACGGCGCGGCACGTAATGGACTGAAGCTCATTATAGCGGCGCGGTCCGACGGCGATACCTGGCCGTTCGGCCAATTGGCACGGCGAAAAACGCCGCGCATGATGAACGTCATCGCGGCGTCGGCGTGCGCTCGGGGTTACTGCTGACTGAGCGTCATGGAAAGCAGGCGCGCGGTGATGTCGACGATGGGAATCACGCGGTTGTACGCCATGCGCGTCGGGCCGATCACGCCGAGCGTGCCGACGATCTTGCCGTTCACTTCGTACGGCGCTGTCACCACGCTCATTTCCTCGATGGGCACGAGGTTCGACTCGCCGCCAATGAATATCTGCACGCCTTGCGCGTGACTCGACACGTCGAGCAACTGAAGGAGGCTGGTCTTTTGATCGAACACATCGAAAAGCTTGCGCAGCCGCGCCATGTCCGACGAAAGGTCGGCCACTTCGAGCAGATTGCGCTCGCCCGAAATCAGCACGGTTTCGCCCGTGTCCGTGACGTCCGTGCTCGCGGTGACGGCCGCGTGCATCAGCGTCGTCATGTCGCCGCGCAGTTCGTCGATTTCCTCGCGCAGACGCCGGCGCACCTCGTCGAACGACAGACCCGCGAAGTGCGCGTTGATGTAGTTGGACGCCTCGACCAGTTGCGAGGGCGTGAAGTCGCGCTGCGTGGCCATGATCCGGTTCTGCACGTCGCCTTCCGGCGTCACGATGATCAGCAGGATGCGCTTGTCGGACAGGCGCAGGAACTCGATCTGCTTGAATACGTGGCTGCGGCGCGGCGTCAGGATCACGCCCGCGAACTGCGACAGATTGGAGAGCACGCTCGCGGCGGCCGCCACCACCTTCTGCGGCTCGCCCGGCTGCAGCGTGGTCTTGACCGCGCGCATCACGGCGTCCTCGTCGGCGGAAGGCTCGACGGTCAGCATCGTGTCGACGAACAGCCGGTAGCCTCGCGGCGTCGGAATGCGTCCCGCCGACGTATGCGGACTGATAACCAGCCCCAGCTCCTCCAGATCGGACATCACGTTGCGGATCGTCGCCGGGCTGAGTTCGAGCCCGGAGTACCGCGACAGCGTGCGCGAGCCGACCGGCTGACCTTCGGCGATATACCGCTCGATCAGCGTTTTAAGGAGCGTTTGTGCGCGAGGATCTAGCATGGCGAAAAATTTTAGCGTAACCACCACATCGCGGCGAGCGCCCGGCGGCACACGGCGCAGCGGCTTTGCCGCCCGGTGCGCCCGCCGCGACACCCGCTGCGCGCATGAGCCGCATCGCTTGGGTCTATGCAGTCGTCACGTCTGTCATGAGGACTTCACCATTCTAACGATAATCGGACCAGGGCTGGCCCGCGTCACGCGGCCGCCGGGGATCCGCCCCGGCCGGCGCGCCGCCGCCGTCGACGGTTCTTTTCAGGTCGCACCTATGGTGTAATGCCGGCATGCAAGCTAACAGCCAGTTCAAGACCGTTGCGCTCGTCGGGCGCAGCAATACGCCGGGCATCGGGGAGCCGCTGACCGCGCTCGCCGCGTGCATCGAAAAGCTCGGCTTCGAGGTCGCGTTCGAGGCGGAAACCGCGCAGGAAATCGGCGCGACGCGCTGGCCCGCGCTGCGTCCGGCGGAAATTGGCGCGCGCGCGGACGTGGCGATCGTGCTCGGCGGCGACGGCACGATGCTCGGTATCGGCCGCCAGCTGGCGCCGTACAAGACGCCGCTGATCGGCATCAACCACGGGCGGCTCGGCTTCATCACCGACATCCCGTTCTCCGACATGCGCGAGATCATTCCGCAGATGTTGTCGGGCAGCTTCGAACTGGAAGAGCGCACGCTGCTCGAATCGCGGATCATGCGCGACGGCCAGCCGATCTACCACGCGCTCGCGTTCAACGACGTCGTGGTGAACCGTTCGGGCTTTTCGGGCATGGCGGAACTGCGCGTCTCCGTGGACGGGCGCTTCATGTACAACCAGCGTTCGGACGGGCTGATCGTCGCGACGCCGACGGGCTCGACGGCCTACGCGCTGTCGTCGCAAGGGCCCATCCTGCATCCGCAGCTGCAGGGCCTCGTGCTCGTGCCGATCGCGCCGCATGCGCTGTCGAACCGGCCCATCGTGATCCCGGACGACTCGAAGGTCAGCATCCAGATCATCTCGGGCCGCGACGTCAACGTAAATTTCGACATGCAGTCGTTCACGGCGCTTGAACTGAACGACACGATCGATGTGCGCCGCTCGCGCCATACGGTGCCTTTCCTGCATCCCGTCGGCTACAGCTACTACGCGACGCTGCGCAAGAAGCTCCACTGGAACGAGTACCCGTCGCACGAAGACGACCCGGACAACTGAGCGCACGCAGCGCTTCGAGCCGGACACACCAACCGTAACGCCAACTCACGCAAGCCACGCCAGACAGACGCGCCATGCTCCGCCACCTTTCGATACGCGACTTCGTCATCGTCGCCGCGCTCGACCTCGAATTCGACAGCGGCTTTACGGTCTTCTCCGGCGAAACGGGCGCCGGCAAATCCATTCTCATCGACGCGCTCGCACTGGCGCTCGGCTCGCGCGCCGATGCGAGCGTCGTGCGCACGGGTGAAGCGCGCGCAGACATCACGGCCGAGTTCGACACGCATCCGCTCGTCGATGCATGGCTCGACGAACAAGCGCTCGCCGTCGACGAAACGGAGCACGGCAACATCGTGATGCTGCGCCGCGTGGTCGACGCGAACGGCCGCTCGCGCGCGTTCATCAACGGCACGGCGGCAACGCTCACGCAGCTGCGCGAAGTCGGCGAAATGCTCGTCGACATTCACGGCCAGCACGCGCACCAGTTATTGATGCGGCCGGACGCGCAGCGCGAACTGTTCGACACGCACGCCGGCCTGCTCGACACGGCGGCCGCCGTCACTCGCGCCTGGCGCGCCTGGCGCGACGCGGCGCAGGCGGTCGAAACCGCGCAGAGCAAGGACCGTGAACTGCAACTGGAACGCGAGCGCCTCGCGTGGCAACTCACTGAACTCGACAAGCTCTCGCCGCAGCCGGGCGAGTGGGAAGAGGTCAACGCCGAACACCGGCGGCTGTCGCATTCGGCGAATCTGATCGACGGCGTGCAGGGCGCGTTATCGGCATTGTCCGAATCGGACGAAGCGATGCTCGGCCATCTGTCGTCGGTCATTTCCAGGCTGCGCGATCTCGCCGAGATTGATCCCGAACTGAACGACGCGCTCGCCGCGCTCGAACCCGCCGAGATCCAGTTGCAGGAGGCCGCGTACTCGCTGAGCCACTATGCGCAGCGGCTCGAACTCGATCCCGACCGGCTTGCGCAGGTCGAAAAGCGCCTCGACGCGCTGCATTCGGCCGCCCGCAAATTCCGGCTACGGCCGGAAGCCTTGCCGCAGGAGCATGAGGAGCGCCGCGAGCAGCTCGCGAAGCTCGACGCCGCCGCCGATCTCGACGCATTGCACGCCGTCGAGGCCAAGGCGAAAGAGGCCTACGCCGCCGAAGCGAAGGTGCTATCCAAAGCGCGCGCAAAAGCCGCGAAAGCCTTGGGCGCAGCCGTCACGACGGGCATGCAGGAACTGTCGATGGTGGGCGGCAGCTTCGAGGTCGCGCTCGTGCCGCTGCCCGAAGGCGGCGCGCACGGAATGGAACAGATCGAATTCCGCGTCGCGGGCCACGCCGGCGTGCCGCTGCGGCCGCTCGCGAAAGTGGCCTCGGGCGGCGAACTCGCGCGCATCAGCCTCGCGCTCGCGGTAATCGCGAGCGCCGCCAGCCCGACGCCGACGCTGATCTTCGACGAAGTGGACACGGGCATTGGCGGCGGGGTCGCGGAAGTGGTGGGCCGGTTGCTGCATCAGCTCGGCGGACAACGCCAGGTGTTGTGCGTGACGCACTTGCCGCAGGTCGCCGCACGAGGCGACCAGCATTTCCAGGTCGCCAAGAGCGGCAACGGCAAGGGCGGGACGATCAGCACGGTGACGTCGCTGGACAAGTCGAGCCGTATCGAAGAAGTCGCGCGCATGCTCGGCGGCCTGGAAATCACGGCCACCACGCGCAAGCACGCGAAGGAAATGCTGAGGGCGGCGTAACGCTTTTCAGTGCTCGGGACAGGCCACGGCTGCGTCCCGAGCTTCACGCCGAGTCGGCAGAGGTTATCCGAACACCCGCCGCCACAACCGCAGCACGGCTTCGCGTTCCTTTTCGACCGTCTGCGGCTCGACCCGCGCCTTCTCCATGCCGTCCAGCCGCAGCTTGTGCTGCAGCTTCCGATACGTCCGGTAAGCCGCGCCGACCGTATCCGCCTCCTCGCCACTCATCAGCCCGAAGCGCGACACCTCGCGCAGCAGCGCGATATTGCCCGTGTTGCGGATCAGCTCGGGATCTCGCGCCGCGTGCAGCAGCACCCAGTACTGCACGGCAAACTCGATATCGACCATACCGCCGCGATCGTGCTTGAGATCGAACAGCTCGGTCCGGTTCGGATGGCCTTCCTCGACGCGCCGGCGCATGTCGACGATTTCGGCGGAGAGCGTGGCCGCGTCGCGCGGCGTCGTCAGCACCTGTTCGCGGATCGCCTCGAACTGCGCGCCGATGGCGGGATCGCCCGCACAGTAGCGCGCGCGCGTCAGCGCCTGGTGTTCCCAGACCCAAGCCGTATTGGCCGCGTCGCCCTCGCGCAGCTGATAGCGGCGGAAGGCGTCGAGGTCGGTGACAAGCAGGCCCGATTCGCCGTTCGGGCGCAGCCGCAAGTCGACGTCGAACAGCGTGCCCGCGCCCGTTGCCGTCGTGAGCCAGGTGATCAGACGGCGCGTGAAGGTTGCGTAGATATCGGACGCGTTGTCGTCGGCATCTTCGTACAGGAAGATCAGATCGAGATCCGACGCATAGCCGAGCTCCTTCCCGCCCAGCTTGCCGTACGCGATGATCGCGAAGCGCGGCACCTCGCGATGGCGCTTGGCGAGCTGGTTCCAGACGGCTTCGATTGTCACGTCTAGCACGGCGTCGGCGAGTTCGGACAGCCGGTCGCTGACATGCTCGACGCTCAGCTTGCCCGCCAGATCGATCAGCAGAATGCGGAACACTTCGGCCTGGTGGGCGTGCCGCAGCAAGTCCATCTGATGCTCGACGCCGTCGGCCGCGGCGAGCCGCGCACGCAGCGTGCGCTTGAACTCCGGCCAGTCGAACGGACTGGCCATCGCTTCGTCGTCGAGCAGTTCGTCGAGCAGTTGCGGATGGCGAATCAGATAACCGGCCGCCCAGCGCGACGCGCCGAGCACCGACAGCACCCGATGCAGCGCCTGCGGATATTCGGTCAGCAACGCGAGATACGCGCCGCGCCGCCCGATGGCTTCCAGCAGATCGAACAGGCGCACGAGAATATCGCCGCGCCGCTCGGCGGGCTCCAGCGTATGCGCGGCCTCGAGCGCGCGCTGCGCGACGATGTCGAAGCGCTGGCGGCTGCTTTCCGCGAGACCCGCATAGCGCGACGAGTGCCACACGGCCTTCAGGCGTGCGAGAAGATCGGCGGGACGTTCGATGCCCAGTTCGACGAGCCGCGCAGCGAGCGCCTCGTCGGCGCTGTCGTCGGCGAGCGCGCTGCTCCAGACCCACACGGCCGCGCCGTCTTCGCGCGCGCCGCAGCCGCCCTGCCCGCTCACCTTGTCGGCGAAAATCTGGTCGAACTGCTGCTCGACGAGCTCGCGGTGCGTTTCGAGTTTCGCCATCAGCGACGCGTAGTCGTCGAAGCCCATCGCCTGCGCGAGATGCGCGCGCTCGGCGGGATCGACGGGCATCGCGTGGGTCTGCGCGTCGTTTCTATATTGCAGACGGTGTTCGAGATCGCGCTGAAACAGATAGGCGCTCGTGAGATCCGAGCACACGCCCGGCGACACGAGTCCGCGCGCGGCCGCGTGGCGCAGCACGGCGAGCGTCGGCCGCACGCGGAAGCCCGCGTCCTGGCCGCCGCGGATCAGCTGGAAAACCTGCGCGCTGAATTCGATTTCGCGGATGCCGCCGCGGCCGAGCTTGATGTCGTCGGCCTTGTCGGGACGCATCGACGCGCGCCGCTGCGCTTCCTGGCGAATCTGCAGATGCAGCGAGCGGATCGCGCTGATCACGCCGAAATCCAGATAGCGACGGTAGATGAACGGCTTCACGATCGCATCGAGCTGCTTCGACAGGCGGCGCGCCGAATCGGTGGCATGCTCGGACACGAGCCGGCCCTTGATCCACGCGTAGCGCTCCCATTCGCGGCCCTGCACGTAAAAATATTCTTCGAGCATGCCGAGACTGCACACCAGCGGCCCCGAATCGCCGTTCGGCCGCAGCCGCATGTCGACGCGAAACACGTAGCCGTCCGCCGTGACTTCGGCGAGCGCCGCGATCAGCCGCTTGCCGAGCCGCGTAAAGAATTCCTGTGTCGCAATGGACGAGCGCTGGCCGCCCGTCGTTTCGCCATCGTCCTCATAGACGAAGATCAGGTCGATATCCGACGATACGTTCAGCTCGCGCCCACCCAGCTTGCCCATGCCGACCACGCCCAGCGACAGCCGTTCGCCCTGCGCGCCGCGCGGCTCGCCGTAGAGCGCTTCGAGATCGGCGGACACGACGGCCATTGCGCGCTGGATCGTCGCTTCCGCCAGATCGGTCATCGTGCCCGTCACTTCGGCGACGTCGGCCGCGCGGGACAGGTCGCGCTCCATCACCGCGCAGAACACTTCCGCGCGCAACTGGCGCAACGCCCTTTTCAGCGCGTCTTCGGAGAGCGGCGCATCAGGTGCGGCGCGCAACGCGTTCAGCAAGGCATCGAGCCGCTCGTCGATACGCTCGCGGGTGACAGGCGCCGCCGCCAGCGCCGCCACACGGGACGCGAGATCGGGTTGTGCCGCGCAGGCACGGGACGCATAGTGCGAATAGCTGGAACTCAACAGGGATGGTTCGGTCATCGAAGATCTGGCTCGCTCGTTGCGTGATTCCTGCTCCGGGCCATCGCAGCCGTTGCTCGCGCACGCCGCCGACACCCCGTGTGGCCTTGTCCACAAAGGCCGACCCATATGTTCGTAGCGGCTGGCCCGTGTGATACATTTCGTCGTTAGACCGCAAAACTACCATACGCCTACCCCGTCGCAGCATGTCCGAGCGAAACTCATCCGCCGACCCGCACGAAGCTGGACGCGTCAACCCCGTAGGCGGAGGCGATCATGCAGTGCTGCGCCACACGCTGCGCGTCCTGCTCGGCATTGCGCTGTTCCTGTACTTCGTCGTCGTACTTGCCGTACTCGGCCTGCGCTATGTCGTGCTGCCGCGCGTCGATTCGTTCCGCCCGCAAATCGAGACGGCCATCTCCGACAAGATCCACGCCCAGTTCAGGATCGGCAAGATTGCGCCGCATTGGACGGGCTTCCAGCCCGGCCTCGAAGTCACCGACGTCACCATCACCAACCGCGACGGCAAGGCCGCGCTGACCATTCCGCATGCAAGCGCGACGGTGTCCTGGTCGTCCATCTGGAAGCTGGCGCCCATCCTGTCGAGCGTGATCGTCGACAAGCCGGATCTGCTGATCGAGCGCGAGTCGGACGGCTCGCTGACCGTCGCGGGCGTGATGGTGCCCACCACCCACTCGGGCAATGACACGTTCAGCACCTGGCTCTTGCGCCAGCAGGCGATGATCCTGCGCGGCGGCACGCTGCGCTGGCACGACACGCGCCGCGACGCGCCCGAGATCGCGCTGCAGGACATCCGCCTCGCCATTCTCAGCGACGGCTACGATCACCGGCTCGCACTGCAGGCGCCGCCCGACGGCAAGGTGCTGTTCGGACCGCTCGACTTCCGCGCGGACTTCCGTCACACGCGGCTCGCGTCGATCGGCAAGCCGATCAACTGGACAGGCGAAGCCTACATCTCGACGGGCTCGGTCGATCTCCCCACGCTTGCCCGTTACATGGACTTTCCGATCCAAACCTACGCGGGCCGCGTCGGCAACAAGATCTGGCTCCAGTTCGCGCAAGGCCGCGTGCGCTCGGCGTCGGGCGAGGCGTCGGGCAGCAATATCGCGCTGCGCGTAAAGCCGACGCAGCCGAAGCTCGACGTGCCCGTCGCGAGCTTTTCGTGGGCCGTCGCGCACGACGGCGACGAGTGGACGCTCGACCTCAACGATCTGCGCGCCGAACTCGGCCAGCCGCCGCTCGACGACGGCACGCCCGTCGCGCGCATCCTCGCGCTGCACACGCTGTCGAGCCGTTACCGGATGCCGAGCGTCCAGCACGGCCAGTTGATCAGCATCACGGGCGACCGCGTCGATCTTGGCATCCTCGCGGAATTCAGCCGCGCGCTGCCGCTGCCGAAGCGGCTGCTGAACGGCCTCTTGCGCTTCAATCCGCGCGGCCTGGTGGCGAACTACACGATCGAAATCGAACGCGGCACGCCGGATTCGGGCGAAGCGGCCACCGAGCATCGCGAAACAGGCGCGGAACCGATCGTCCGCTATCGCTTCAAGGCCGACCTGCAGGGCATCAGCGTCGCCGCCCAGGAGCCGCCGCCGGGTTTGACCGCGCGGAACCATCCGCGCGCCGGCATTCCGGGCGTCGAGAACCTGTGGGGCAGTGTCGATGCCGATGAAAAGCACGGCTCGATTTCCATCGACACGGCCAACGCCGCGCTCACGCTGCCCGGCGTGTTCGACGATCCGCGCCTGATCTTCGATCACCTGAGCGGCAAGGGCGCATGGACGATCGCGTCGACCATCGAGCCAGGTCAGCGGCACAAGGCGTTCAAGGTCGATGTGTCGGAGCTGAAAGTGTCGAACGCGGATACGGCCGCGAAGGCGACGGCCAGCTATTCGAACGTCGGCAGCGGACGCGGCTCGCTCGATCTGAAAGCCGACTTCGAGCGCGCGCAGGTCAACCGCATCACGCGCTACCTGCCGACCAGCATCAGCGAAAGGCTGCGCATCTATTTGGCGCACGGATTGCAGGCGGGCATCTCGCGCGGCGCGACGATCGAAATTCACGGCAATCTCGAGAAATTCCCCTATTCGCGCGATCCGGGCGCGGGCGTGTTCAAGATCGTCGCGCCGTTCAAGGGCGGCCGCTTCGACCCGTCGCCCTATCCGCCGCGCACGATGAAGAACGGCACGCCCAATGTGTGGCCCGCGCTCGACGGCATCGACGGCACCTTCCTGCTGAAAGAGCAACTGCTGCGTTTCGACGTCGACCGCGCGCACTACAAGCACGTCGCGCTCGGCCCGGTGACGGGCAAGATCGACGACATGGGCAACCGGGCGTCGAGCCTGATCATCACGGGCGACGGACGCGGGCCGCTCGCCGACATGCTCGACTACGTGAACAACAGCGCGCTCGGCGGCCTCGCGAAACATCAGACGGAAAAGCTGCACGCCGACGGACCTGCCGCGCTCGCGCTCAAGCTGACGGTGCCGCGCAACCCGCCTGTGCCGCCCGGCGTCACGCCGCCGAAGACGCATGTGGCCGTCGAGGGTTCGCTCGCTTTCGAGAACGACCGGCTTGCGATGGACAACGTCCCGCCGCTGTCGCAACTGCGCGGCAAGGTCCGGTTCACCGACCATACGGCGCAGATCGACGGGCTGACGGGTCAGTTCATGGGCGGCGACGTGCATGCCAAAGGCGGGCTGAACCAGCAAGGCGCGTATGCGCTCGACGTGTCCGGCCATGTCGCCGTGGATGCCGCGCGCGACCTCAATCTGCGCGGCCTGCCCGCGCAGGTGCTCACGCGCATGAACGGCAGCGCGCCCTACGACATCAGCGTGCATGGCGCGAAAGGCGGCTTGCCCGAAGTCGCCGTCCATTCTGACCTGACGGGGCTCGCGCTGAATTTCCCGGCGCCGTTCAACAAGCCGATCGGCACGCCGATGCCGCTCGGCTTCACCTTCAAACCGACGGTCGGCAGCGGCGGCAGCGCGGTCGCGAACAACGGCGCAGCGACGGGCGACAGCAACGCCGCGAACAACGGCGGCCTGCAGCGCGCCGACCTCACCTTCGGCCCCATCGCGGCCTCCTATCTCGTGAAGCGCACGCCCGGCGAGCCTCCCGAAGTCGTGCGCGGCGCAATCGGCGTGAACCGGACTACGGACCTGCCCTCGGAAGGCGTGATCGCCGCCGTCGACATCGACGCGCTCGACGCCGACGCGTGGCGCGCCCTCTTCCTGCAGATGCGCAAGGCCAACGAAGGCGTCGCGCCCGTGCCGCCCAGCGCCACGGCTGCACAGTTCATGCCGAACCGATTCGCGATCCACATCGGCACGCTGACGCTGCTCAAGCGCCACTGGGAAAGCGTGGTGGTCGGCGCGTCGCACGTCGACAAGCAATGGCAGGCCAACATCGCGTCGAATCAGGTGTCGGGCCACGTGTCATGGCTGCCGGGCGCGCAGCCGGGTTCGCCGGGCACGTTGCAGGCCCGGCTCGCGCGGCTCGTGATTCCGTCGGCGACCGAAAACGATCTGCTCGGCCCCGCGATCAACCAGCCGGCACAAAACATTCCTTCGATCGATCTCGTCGTCAACGAGCTGATCGTGCGCGAGCGCAATCTCGGCAAGCTCGAAGTCAACGCGCATAACTTCGAGGACAACGGCACGCCCGTCTGGCAACTCGATTCGCTCGAAATCAGCAACCCGGCCGCCGACCTGAAGGCGACGGCGAACTGGCGCACGGGCCGCAACTACGGTCCGAACCAGGACGACGAAGCCGAACGCAGCACCGAACTCGACTTCAAGCTGGACATCAAGGACGCCGGCCTGCTGCTCGAGCGCGCCGGCCTGCCGCGCACGCTCAAGGCGGGCGAAGGCTCGCTGTCGGGCAAGCTCGGCTGGCGCGGCGGTCCGACCAAGCCCGACTATCCGACGCTCAACGGCAATCTGGCCGTCGATCTGCGGCACGGGCAGATTCTCAAGGTCGATCCCGGCGTCGCGAAGCTGCTCGGCGTGCTGAGCCTGCAGAGCCTCGCGCGCTACGCATCGATGAATTTCCGCGATGTGATCGGCGAAGGCCTGCCGTTCGAGCACGTCACGGGCACCGCGCAGGTCGTGAACGGTATCGGCTCGACGAACAACTTCGAGATGGTGACGGCGCCGGCGCGCGCCGAGATGAAAGGCACCGTCGATCTGGCCCATGAAACGCAGAACCTCAACGTGCATATCGTGCCGACTGTCAGCGCGGGCACGGGCGTCGTCGTGGCGGCCGTGATCAATCCGCTGCTCGGGCTCGCCGCGCTGATCGGCGATCTCGCGCTGTCGCGTTCGATCGAACATGCGTTCGCGCGCGATTATGCGATCACGGGTTCGTGGGCCAAGCCGCACGTCGAGCGGGTCCACGGAGATAGCGGTAATATGAACGCGCCGGCCACCATCGTGACGCCGAACTGAGGCCACGGCGCTTCCGGCAGCGTTGCTGCAGGCGCCCGCCGGCGAGCCCGGAAGTACGTCATCGCTATCCGCACTGCCCATTGCAGGAGTCTTTCGAACGCTTATGAGCGACCTGAACACGCAGTCCGCGAAGTCCCCTCCCCCCGCTGATCCGTTCCGCGTCGCCGCGCTGCAGATGGTGAGCACGCCGGAGCGCGACCGCAACCTCACCGATGCCGAACACCTGATCGCACAAGCCGCCGCAGACGGCGCGCAGCTCGTGCTGCTGCCCGAGTATTTCTGCTTCATGGGCTTCAAGGACACCGACAAGCTCACCGTGCGCGAATCCTATGGCGACGGGCCGATCCAGCAGTTTCTCGCCGATGCCGCGCGCCGGCATCAGGTCTGGATCATCGGCGGCACGCTGCCTTTGAAGGCGCCCGAAGAAACGCGCGTGCTGAACACGACGCTCGTGTTCGATCCGCAGGGCAACGAGGCCGCACGCTACGACAAGATCCATCTGTTCAACTTCGAGAAAGGCGAAGAATCGTTCGACGAAGCGCGCACGATCCGGCCGGGCGACACCGTCCGCACGTTCGATGCGCCGTTCGGGCGCGTGGGCCTGTCCGTCTGCTACGATCTACGCTTTCCCGAGCTGTACCGGCGCATGGGCGACTGCGCGCTGATCGTCGTGCCGTCCGCCTTCACGTACACGACGGGCCGCGCGCACTGGGAAACACTGCTGCGCGCGCGGGCCGTCGAAAACCAGTGCTACGTGCTCGCCGCAGCGCAAGGCGGCAAGCATGAAAATGGCCGGCGCACGTGGGGCCACAGCATGCTGATCGACCCGTGGGGCGAGATCATCGACGTGCGCGACGAAGGCGCGGGCGTCGTCGCGGGCAATATCGAGCGCTCACGCATCGACGAAGTGCGGCAAAGTCTGCCCGCCTGGCGTCACCGCGTGCTGAGCTGAGTTTCATGCTGAACGGCTGGACCGAGACATTGAAAGTGCCGCCTTCGTCACTCATCTGACGGCGTGTACGCAACCGAATACCCTGAATCGAGCGAACTTCGCATGAACATCATCGAACCCAGCATCCGTAATCTCGCGACGGCCAAAGACGTGCTGCTCACGCCCTACGGCCTTGACGAAGCCGTGCTGACCCGCACGCTCGCCGAAATCTTCACGCATCGCGTCGATTACGCCGACCTCTACTTCCAGGCCACGCGCAGCGAGGCATGGAGCCTCGAGGAAGGCATCGTCAAATCGGGCAGCTTCAGCATCGACCAGGGCGTCGGCGTGCGCGCCGTGTCGGGCGACCGCACGGCGTTCGCGTATTCGGATGACCTGTCGCCGGAAGCGATCCGCCAGGCGGCCATCGCCACGCGCGCCATCGCGAAGGCGGGCGGCGGCAAGCAGAAGATCAAGGCGGCATCGACGCTGACGGGCGTGTCAGGGCGCGATCTGTATCTGCCGTCCGATCCGCTCCATTCGCTCGACGCGACCGCGAAAGTCAAGCTGCTGGAGCGCATCGAGCAGATGGCGCGCAGCCGCGATCCGCGCATCACGCAGGTGATGGCGGGCCTCGCGGGCGAATACGACGTCGTGCTCGTCGCGCGCAGCGACGGCGCGCTGGCCGCGGACATCCGCCCGCTGGTGCGCGTGTCGGTGACGGTGATCGCCGAGCAGAACGGCCGCCGCGAAATCGGCAGCGGCGGCGGCGGCGGACGCTTCGACTACGGCTATTTCACTGACGACATCCTGTCGAAGTACGTCGACGACGCGGTGCACGCGGCCCTCGTCAATCTCGACGCGCGTCCGGCGCCCGCCGGCGCGATGACGGTCGTGCTCGGACCGGGCTGGCCCGGCGTGCTGCTGCACGAAGCGATCGGCCACGGTCTGGAAGGCGACTTCAACCGCAAGGGTTCGTCGGCGTTCGCCGGGCGCATCGGCGAGCAGGTCGCGGCCAAGGGCGTGACGGTGGTCGACGACGGCACGCTGCCGAACCGCCGCGGCTCGCTGAACATCGACGACGAAGGCAATCCGACGCAGTGCACGACGCTGATCGAAGACGGCATCCTGAAGGGCTACATCCAGGACACGCTGAACGCGCGTCTGATGAAGATGCCCGTGACGGGTAACGCGCGCCGCGAATCGTACGCCGCGCTGCCGATGCCGCGCATGACCAACACGTACATGCTCAACGGCGACAAGGATCCGCAGGAAATCATCGAATCGGTGAAGAACGGCCTGTACGCGGTGAATTTCGGCGGCGGCCAGGTCGACATCACGAACGGCAAGTTCGTGTTCTCGGCGTCCGAGGCGTACATGATCGAAAACGGCAAGATCACGTACCCCGTCAAGGGCGCGACGCTGATCGGCAGCGGTCCGGAGTCGCTCAAGTATGTGAGCATGATCGGCAACGACATGTCGCTCGATACAGGCGTCGGCGTGTGCGGCAAGGAAGGCCAGAGCGTGCCAGTAGGCGTCGGCCAGCCGACGCTGCGCATCGAAAAAATGACAGTCGGCGGAACGGTCTGATCTCACAGCATCCGCACGAATCGTGCACTAAGCAATCGATTCGTGCGGATTTTCCGCATTTTTGACACCCTCGGCTTGCCAACCGCGCAAAGCTCGGGTTATAAAGCCAATCAACCTTTTTGACGAGCCATCCCTTTTTCGCCATGTCCGCCAAGTTTTATTTTTACTTTTTTTGGGCATCTCAGACCGCTGGCGGATCGAGAGGGGTGTGAACGTACATAGGCACCCGAAATTCCCGAAAAACCGCCAGCAAGTCTGGCGGTTTTTTTTCGCCCCTAACAACTTTGACTTTGACCTTTTTAGCCTGTTGACCTGTTCGCCGCGGCGCCGTCGTTGAATCGCAGCAGACCGCCCGAACGTGCCACGCACTACGGTGCCACGCACTACGATTCGAATCGAGGAGAAAACCATGCCCCCGCACAATACCGACGATGTCCGCATCCGCGAATTGAAAGAACTGACGCCGCCTGCGCATCTGATCCGCGAATTCCCGTGCGACGAAAAGGTGTCGGACCTGATCTTCAACGCGCGCCAATCGATGCACCGGATCCTGCACGGCATGGACGACCGGCTGATCGTCATCATCGGGCCGTGCTCGATTCACGACACCAAGGCCGCACTGGAATACGCAGGCCGTCTGATCGAGCAGCGCAAGCGCTTCGCGGGCGAGCTTGAAGTGGTGATGCGCGTGTACTTCGAGAAGCCGCGCACGACGGTGGGCTGGAAAGGCCTCATCAATGATCCGTACATGGACAACAGCTTCAAGATCAACGACGGCCTGCGCACGGCGCGCGAGCTGCTGCTGAAGATCAACGAGCTGGGCCTGCCCGCGGGCACCGAATACCTCGACATGATCAGCCCGCAATACATCGCCGACCTGATTTCGTGGGGCGCGATCGGCGCGCGCACGACGGAATCGCAGGTGCATCGCGAACTCGCGTCAGGCCTGTCGTGCCCTGTCGGCTTCAAGAACGGTACGGACGGCAACGTGAAGATCGCCGTCGACGCGATCAAGGCCGCGTCGCAGCCGCACCACTTCCTGTCGGTCACGAAGGGCGGCCATTCGGCCATCGTGTCGACGGCGGGTAACGAGGATTGCCACATCATCCTGCGTGGCGGCAAAGCCCCGAATTACGACGCGGACAGCGTGAACGCCGCGTGCAGCGACATCGGCAAGGCGGGCCTCGCCGCACGGCTGATGATCGATGCGAGCCATGCGAACAGCTCGAAGAAGCACGAGAACCAGATTCCCGTGTGCGCCGACATCGGCCGTCAGATTGCGGCGGGCGACGAGCGCATTGTCGGCGTGATGGTCGAATCGCACCTCGTCGCAGGACGGCAGGATCTGCAGGACGGCTGCGCGCTGACATATGGCCAGAGCATCACCGATGCGTGTATCGGCTGGGACGACAGCATTGCCGTGCTCGAAGGCCTCGCGGAGGCCGTCAAGCAGCGGCGCATCGCGCGCGGCAGCGGCAACTGACACCGCTTCATTCACTTTCCACGCAGACTTTGCCCGGCTCATGCAGCCGGGCATTTTTTTGGCCATTCTCCTCAAGGAACAGCTGATGACCGAGCTGTCCACGTGGATCGAGCAGCATCATCTGAAACAGGCTGACGCTGCCGAAATCGTATGCGTCAGCGCATCCCGTCTTGAACACATGCGCGTGCGGTGCGAATGTAGTGCCATCGTGACGACGGAGCATTGCGATGGTCAACCCAACCGAAGAGACTACGGGACCGGGAGCGCGCTGTTCTCGGCAAGGCGAGGCATTCTGGCGCGAGATGGTCATGGCGTGGAAACGAAGCGGTCTTGGCGCCCGACGTTTCTGCCGTGAGCAAGGGCTTGCAGTCAGTACCTTCGGCCTGTGGCGCAAGAAACTCGCGAGCAGGACAACTGCCCAGACGAACCCGCTCGCCGTGACCCCGGATGCGACGTTTGTCATTGCCCGTGCAGATGGTGAGCCAGAGCCGGTCGTGACGCAGCCATCGACGACGGCAGATGCATCGTCGTCACGTGACCGAGTGACCTTGTCCCTCGCCGGTGTTCGCATCGAACTGACCGGTGCTCATGCCGAACGCATCGTGCGCTTCGTGCTCGGGCAACTCGGAGGTGCGCGGTGCTGATCGCGGCTGACGTTCGGGCCTACATCTGCCGTGAGCCAGTCGACATGCGCAAGTCGATAGACACACTGTCGTATCTGGTCGAACCGCTGCTTGCCCAGAAGCCGGCCTCCGGCAATCTGTTCGTGTTCGTGGGCCGAGACCGCACGAAGGTGAAGTGCTTATATTGGGATCGCACCGGTTTCGCACTTTGGTACAAGCGACTTGAACACGGACATTTCCCATCACCGGCCTCGCTCGCACAACGCGGCTTCACGCTCGCCGAGCTCAATGCCTGGCTCGAAGGTATCGAGATTCCAGCACGCGAACCGCATCTTGCGGTCGCGGTGACGCGCGTCAGTTGAATAGCTTGCACCTCGCGCAGATTCGACGCTCACGAGTCTTGTAAACGATGCGCAAGTTGGGCATCATGGTTGACATGCCGCCCGCCGCCATCACTGTCGCGGATCTGCCGATCGAGCCCGAAGCGCTGCAGGCATTCGCGCTCGAACAGAACAGGCTCGCGTGGGTGCTGTGGGAGCAACTCGAAAGCCTGCAGCACCAGATCGCCCAGTTAAATCGCGCACGCTTCGGCGTCAGTTCCGAGCGGTTGACGGGCCAGGCGGAATTGTTCGATACCGGCTCGGACTTACCGGTCCCACCCGAGCCCGCCAAGGTTCCGGTTGCGGGCCACACACGCAAGGGCCGTCCCGCGCTACCGAAAGATCTGCCGCGTACGCGCATCGAATACGATCTGAGTGACGAACAGAAGGCCGCATTCGATACGCTCGAGCGCATTGGCGAGGAGCGCAGCGAGACGCTGCATTACGAGCCGTCCAGGCTCACCGTCATCGAGCACGTTCGTTTCAAGTATGCGGCGAAGAAGAACGGTGAGTCGACCATCGTGACCGCCAGTGCCCAGCCTTCGCCGTTGCCGAAGAGCAATGCGAGCGCGAGCCTGCTGGCAAACATTCTGGTCAACACCTACGTCGATCATCTGCCGTTAAACCGGCAGGAGATGCGCCACGCGCGCCGTGGTGTGCATCTACCTCGGGCAACGCTGTGCGAGTGGAAGCTCGCGGCGGCCGAGTTGCTCGAAGTACTGTTGCCGCCGCTGCGGGTTCATCAGTTGCAGGCGCCGCGCATGCACGTAGACGACACCACGCTACCGCTGCTCGAGAAAGGTCGCAAGGCAACACGAACCGCGCGATTATGGGGCTATCTCGGCGCCGGACAACGCGAGGAGAATGGCGTTTGGGTCGACCATCCGCCGGCGCTCGTGTTCGAGTTCGCCGAGTCGCGCTCGGGCTCGCATCCGTTGAAGTACCTGCAGAAGTACAAAGGTTATCTGCAGGCGGACGCGTATAGCGGACATGCCGCGCTCTATGAAACCGGCGACATCGTCGAAGGCGGATGCTGGGCCCATTGCCGCCGACGCTTCTTCGAAATCGCCAAATCGCAAAGTAAACCAGGACTCGCGGCGCAGGCGCTGCAATGGATCGCCCAGTTGTATGCGATCGAATCGCGAATTCGTGAGCACACACCGGATCTCAAATATGCGGCGCGGCAAACCGAGACGCTTCCGCTGCTCGTGCGATTCCGGCAATGGCTGGAGGGCAACGTCATCGGTTTACCGGTACAGGCGCCGCTGGCGAAGGCCTTCGGATACGCGTTACGCCATTGGCAGGCGCTCGTTCGTTGCACTGAGAGCGGCATCTTGTTGCCAGACAACAATGCGCTGGAACGACAGATTCGCCCGATTGCCCTGGGAAGGGCGAACTGGACCTTCGCGGGCTCGCCACGTGGCGCCCGAGCCGCTGCTACGATGTACTCCCTTCTCGGCACGGCGCGCCTGAACGGCTTTGAGCCGTATGCGTGGCTCAAGGATACGCTCGAGAAGCTGCCGTCGTATCCTGTCAACCGCGCGCATGAACTGCTGCCGCTCGCCCGTTAAACGTCTTCACATTTATGGACATTCTCGACTCGCTTCGGCAGGCGCCCAGCGCCGAGTTGTATCGTCTTTACCTGGCCATCGGCAAAATGCTCGATGACCCTCGACGCATCCTCGAAGTGCGTCAGCGTCTGCACCTTGGCATGGCCGTCAGCTATATCGGCGACAACCCGTTGGGGCCTCCGTCTCAAGGTACCATCGCGGAGCTCCGCCATACGCAAGCGGTCGTTCAGGACAGCGCGAGCCGACGCCACTGGGCGATCCCTTACGCGGCGATCGTTCCCGACAGCGCCGCCCCTATTCATCCTGAACCGGCACCGCCGCCGCGCGCAAAACGCGAGGAGTTCTTCATAGGCGACACGGTCGGGTTCACCGACAAACACCTGAATGAACGCGTTGGCACCATCGTCAGATTGAATTCGAAGACTGCGTCGATCGCGGTGACAGATTCGGAAGGACACTGGCGCGTTTCGTATAGCCTGCTGAGGCATATCGTCGACCTGTAGTCCCAATCGACGTGAATAGCAAACGACACCATGGCCAAGACAAAGCTCAACGCGGAACGTGAACATCGCATCGAGATGGAAATCGTCGTCGACGCTTATACCGAGGAAGAGCGTGCGATGTCGTGGTACTGCTATCTGGAAGAGCAGCTCTCCTTCCCATTCAAGGCCAGCGTTCGCAAGCCAATGGACTCCTCGCCGCTGCCCACGGGCGAACACGTCTGCGTCACCGGACTTGCTCATGAGGATCTGTGTCGGGTTGGAATCTTCGTCTGGGTACGGTGGAAAGAACGCGACGTGGTGGCGCCCCTGGCTCAGATCGCTCCGTTGAGCGGCGACAAGCCGACTCGAGTCGCGGTCACGGACTGGCACTATTGGCATGATCAAGGCCGCACATTCTGAGACCCAGAAAGCCTTCTACCCCCGTCTCGTCCTGATCTGACCCAGCAATGCTCGTCTCGCACTATCTTCCAGCCGGAACGGGTTACGCTGACGGATACCCGAAATCCTGATGGTGTCGCGGCCGCGGGTGTCGGATGTCGGATGTCGGATGTCGTCAACAAGAAAACCGCCAAATTCACCATCGATACGCTCGTCGAGATGATGAGCCGCATCGGCAAACCGGTCACGCTCGCCGTCGGCTGAGCGGGCTCGCGAGCCGCACGCTAGTCGCTGCGTTGCCCGCCCCCTCGATGCGCGCCACGGTCATGGCGCCACAGCACATCACCGCCGCCGTCCACGCGGTTCAGCACGCGTGCCAGAACGAACAGCAGATCCGACAGACGGTTCACGTAGCGGCGCGGCGCTTCGTTAATTGTATCGACGGCGCCCAGTGCAACAATCGACCGCTCGGCACGCCTGCACACCGTGCGACACACATGAGCGAGCGACGCCGCGCGCGTACCCGCGGGCAGGATGAACTCCCGGAGCGGCGGCAGCGTACCGTTGTAGCCGGCAAGCCATGTATCGAGTTGCGCGAGATGCGCATCGGCGATCATCGAATGGCCTGGAATGCATAGCTCGCCGCCCAGATCGAAGAGGTCGTGCTGGATCACCGTCAGCGCGGCTCGCACGTCGTCGGGCAGGGTTTCGCACAGCAACACGCCGATGTTCGAGTTCAGTTCGTCGACGTCGCCGATTGCCGCAATGCGCGCGTCGTCCTTGCGCACGCGGCTGCCGTCGCCGAGACCTGTGGTGCCGTCGTCGCCCGTGCGCGTCGCGATTTTGCTCAAGCGGTTGCCCATGATGTCCGTGTCCTCGTAGTGGTCCGCGATGCATCCGTCCGGATATAGCGCGGCATGCCGTTCATGCTTCGATCCATTATAAGGATGCCGTGCCTCGTGCTAGCGGCCGTCTGCAAGCCTGGCGCCGCGCCCGCCGTCGATGGGCGTAAAATGGGAATCAACCATCAGAACATTCGCCACCAGGAGACGCAGGTGAACCATCCCGTGCCGCCCACCCCGTGCGCCGCCCTTTTCCTGCTGAACTTCTCACTGCGCTCAAGTCGGCATTCGGCGAACGCGTATCCACGTCCGAAGCCGTCTGCGCCCATCATGGCCGCGACGAGTCGCCATTCGATCCACAACTGCCCGACGCCGTCGTCTATGCACGCAGCACCGAGGACGTGCAGACCATCGTGAAGCTGTGCGGTCAATACGACGTGCCAATCATTCCATACGGCAATGGCTCCTCGCTCGAAGGCCACCTGCTTGCCGTACAGGGCGGCGTGTCGATCGATCTTTCCGAAATGAACCGCGTGCTGTCGATCAACGCAGAAGATCTGACTGTCACTGTCGAGCCTGGCATCTCGCGCAAGCAGCTGAACGAAGCGCTGCGCGACACGGGTCTGTTTTTTCCGATCGATCCGGGCGCGGACGCGAGCATCGGCGGCATGTCGGCCACGCGCGCGTCGGGCACGAATGCCGTGCGCTACGGCACGATGCGCGAAAACGTGCTCGGCCTGACGGTCGTGCTGGCCGATGGCCGCGTGATCCACACGGGCACTCGCGCACGTAAATCGTCGGCGGGCTATGACCTCACGCGCCTGTTCGTCGGTTCGGAAGGCACGCTCGGCGTCATCACCGAAATCACCGTGCGTCTGTATCCGCAGCCCGAAGCGGTGTCGGCGGCCGTGTGCACGTTCCCGTCGATGGGCGACGCCGTGCGCGCCGTGATCGAAACCATCCAGATCGGCGTGCCGATCGCGCGCGTCGAGTTCGTGGATTCGCTCGCCGTCCGCTCGATCAACCGTCATTCGAACCTGACGCTGCGCGAAGCGCCCACCCTGTTCTTCGAATTCCACGGCACGGAAGCCGGCGTAAAGGAACAGGCCGAACTCGTGCAGGAACTCGCCGCGCAGAACAAGGGCGAAGGTTTCGAATGGGCAACGCGGCCGGAAGACCGCAGCCGTCTGTGGAACGCGCGTCACAGCGCCTACTTCGCGATGCTGCAGCTGAAGCCCGGGAGCCGCGCCGTCACCACGGACGTGTGCGTGCCCATTTCGCGCCTCGCCGAATGCGTCGTCGAAACGGAAGAGGATCTCAAGACCTCGCCGCTGCCCTGCCCGATCGTCGGACACGTCGGCGACGGCAACTTCCACGTCGCGATGCTAATCGATCCGAACAAGCCGGAAGAACTCGAGGAGGCGGAGCGGCTGAACCATCGCATCGTGCAACGCGCGCTGCGCATGGACGGCACCTGCACTGGCGAGCACGGCGTCGGCCTGCACAAGATGGGCTTCCTGCTGGAAGAGCACGGGCCCGTCGCGGTCGACGTGATGCGCTCGATCAAGCATTCGCTCGATCCGCGCAACCTGATGAATCCAGGCAAGATCTTTACGTGGGCGGCCTAGCGTAACCGTATGTCGGGCCGCGCAGCGTAACGACGCGCGCGGCCGTCGAAGGAGGAGACATTCCATGAACGCACCCGGCGAGCTGTCCCCAGAGCTGTCGCCCGAGATGCTCGCGCAGCGTCAGCGCGAAGTCGTGCAGGCGTTGATGGCCGTGCTGCCAACGCATTGCCTGTTGTATCGCGAGGAAGACACGGTCGCGTATGAATGCGATGGCCTGGCCGCGTATCGTCGCCTGCCGCTGGCCGTCGCGTTGCCTGAAACGGAATCACAGGTGCAGCGCATCGTGCAGATCTGCCACCGGCTGAACGTCCCCATCGTGCCGCGCGGCGCGGGCACGAGCCTGTCGGGCGGCGCGATGCCGATCCGGCATGGCGTGGTCGTGTCGCTCGCGCGCTTTCGCAAGATCATCGAAGTCGATCCGTATGCGCGCACGGCGACCGTCCAGCCGGGCGTGCGAAATCTGTCGATCTCCGAAGCGGCCGCGCCTTATGGCCTCTACTACGCGCCCGATCCTTCGTCGCAGATCGCCTGCACGATCGGTGGCAACGTCGCGGAAAATTCGGGCGGCGTGCACTGCCTCAAGTACGGTCTGACCGTGCACAACGTGCTGCGCGTGCGCGCGATCACGATGGAAGGCGAGATCGTCGAGTTCGGCTCGCTGAGCCCCGACGCGCCGGGTCTCGATCTGCTTGCGGTGGTGATCGGCAGCGAAGGCATGTTCGCGATCGTCACGGAGGTCACGGTCAAGCTGATTCCGAAGCCGCAGGCGTCGCAGGTCATCATGGCGAGTTTCGACGACGTCGTGAAAGGCGGCGATGCCGTCGCGGGCATCATTGCCGCAGGCATCATCCCGGCCGGTCTCGAGATGATGGACAAGCCGGCCACGCGGGCCGTCGAGGAATTCGTGAACGCTGGCTACGACCTCGACGCGGCCGCGATCCTGCTCTGCGAATCGGACGGCACGCCCGAGGAAGTCAGCGAGGAAATCGTCCGCATGACGGCTGTGCTGCGCGAACACGGCGCGACGCGCATCCAGATCTCGCGCACTGAGGCCGAGCGCCTGCGCTTCTGGTCGGGCAGGAAGAACGCCTTTCCTGCCGCCGGCCGCATTTCGCCCGACTACTACTGCATGGACGGCACGGTGCCGCGCCGCAGCATCGGCCCGCTGCTCGCGCGTATCGAAGAGATGGAAAAGAAGTACAACCTGCGTTGCATCAACGTGTTTCACGCGGGCGACGGCAACATGCATCCGCTGATCCTCTTCAACGGCAACGACCTGGACGAGTGGCATCGCGCCGAGGCCTTCGGCTGCGACATACTCGAAACCTGCGTCGAACTGGGCGGGACGGTGACGGGCGAGCATGGCGTGGGCATCGAAAAGATCAATTCGATGTGCGTGCAGTTTTCGCCGGAAGAGCGCGACGCGTTCCACGCGGTCAAGCGCGCGTTCGATCCCGCCTGTCTGCTCAATCCCGACAAGGGTATTCCGACGCGCGCGCGCTGCGCCGAGTACGGAAAGATGCACGTACGGGGCGGGCTGCTGCCTCATCCGGAACTGCCGCGGTTCTGAGCACTGCACAGCGAGCGTCATGCAGCCACACCTGCATGACGCCTGCATCGTCGTGGCATCGCCATAACGCATAAAAGCAGCAAACCCTTCGATACGGGTCTGAACCGGGTTGCGAGCGCGGCTTGCCTCGGTACAATCGAACGCACTACAACGAAGCAACGCACCATGAAAGAGGACGACATCGTCGCCGCGTGGTCGGAACGGGTTCGAGCGGCCACGGCCGCAGAGCAACCGGTCCGCATTCGTGGCGGCGGCACGAAGGACTGGTACGGCCAGTCATTGCAGGGTGAGGTCCTCGACACGCGCGCGCACCGCGGCATCATCGCGTACGATCCCGCCGAGCTGGTCGTCACGGCGCGCGCCGGCACACCGCTCCTCGAAATCGAAGCGGCGCTCGCCGAGCACGATCAGATGCTCGCTTTCGAGCCGCCGCATTTCGGCCCGCAAGCGACGCTCGGCGGCTGCATCGCGGCAGGCATCGCAGGACCGCGCCGTCATTCGGCGGGCGCGCCACGCGACTTCGTTCTTGGCGCCGTCGTCATGAACGGCCAGGGGCAGGCACTGACGTTCGGCGGCCAGGTCGTCAAAAACGTTGCCGGCTACGACGTGTCCCGGCTGATGGCCGGCTCGCTCGGCACGCTCGGCCTGATCCTCGAACTGTCCGTCAAGGTGCTGCCGCGCCCGAAAGCGGAAGCGACGCTCAAGTTCGACATGAACGGCACGGATGCCGTCCGCAAGCTCAACGAATGGGCGGCCGTCCGCTGCCGATCACAGGCAGCGCCTGGCGCCACGGCACGCTCGCCGTGCGGCTGGGCGGCGCCGAGGCAGCCGTCAAATCGGCGCGCACGTCGCTGGGCGGCGAAGTGGTCGACGCGGTGGAAGCCGAACGCTTCTGGGCCGGGCTGCGCGAACAGACCGATCCGTTCTTCGCGGCCATTGCGCCGAAGTCCGCGCTCTGGCGGCTCGCGCTCCCGACCATCACCGAGCCGCTGCAACTGCCGGGCGCCCAGCTGATGGAATGGGGCGGCGCACAACGCTGGTGGATCACCGACGCCGACGCGCAGACCGTACGCATCAGCGCTAAACAGGCAGGCGGCCACGCGACGATCTTCCGCACCGGGCACGGCTACGACCGTGGCGCAGGCGTGTTCACGCCGCTGCCTGCACCGCTGATGAAGATCCATCGCGGCCTGAAAGCCGCCTTCGACCCGGCCCGCATCTTCAACCGCGGCCGGCTGTACCCCGACTTCTGAGCGCGCGATGCAAACCAACCTCGCCGACTTCATTCGCAACACACCCGACGGTGAAGAAGCCGACGCCATCCTGCGCAAATGCGTGCATTGCGGCTTCTGCACGGCCACCTGTCCGACCTATCAACTGCTTGGCGACGAACTCGACGGTCCGCGCGGGCGCATCTATCTGATCAAACAGATGGTGGAAGGCACGCCCGTCACGCGCAGCACGCAGCTGCATCTGGACCGCTGCCTGACGTGCCGCAGCTGCGAATCCACCTGCCCTTCCGGCGTCCAGTACGGCAAGCTCGTGGAAATAGGCCGCAAGCTCACCGAAGAAAAAGTGCCCCGGCCGTTCGGCCAGCGCCTGGTGCGCCGCGTGCTCGCGAGCTTCGTGCCGAACAGCACGCTGTTCACGCCTGCGATGCGGCTCGGCCAGCACTTCCGCCCGCTGCTGCCGAAAAAACTGCGAGACAAGGTGCCGCAACGTCAGCGCCAGCTCGAATGGCCGACGGCCACGCATCCCCGCAAGATGCTGATGCTCGCAGGCTGCGTGCAGCCTGCGATGATGCCGAACGTCAACATCGCGACGGCGCGCGTGCTGGACGCGCTCGGCATCCAGACCGTGATCGCGCCGGAAGCGGGCTGTTGCGGCGCGATCCGCCTGCACCTCGGCTACAACGACGAGGCGCTCGACGACGTGCGTCAGAACATCGATGCATGGTGGCCGCATGTCGAACAGGGCGCGGAAGCGATCGTGATGAATGCGTCCGGCTGCGGTGCGACGGTCAAGGAATACGCGCATCTGCTGCGCAATGACCCCGCCTACGCGGAGAAAGCCAAACGCATCGTTGAACTGACGCGCGACATCAGTGAAATCCTGCCGGACTTCGAAGAAGCGCTGACCCCACTCACGCGGCGCCGCGCGATCCATACGGTGGCGTATCACCCGCCCTGCACGCTGCAGCATGGCCAGCAGATTCGCGGCAAGGTCGAGCATCTGCTGACCGCGCTGGGCATCGAAGTCAGGCTCCCCGCCGACAGTCATCTGTGCTGCGGCTCGGCCGGCACCTATTCGCTCACGCAGCCCGCGCTGTCGTACGCATTGCGCAACCAGAAGCTGGAAAAGCTGAAGGCACAGGAGCCGCAGATCGTCGTGTCCGCGAATGTGGGTTGTATCGCGCATTTGCAAAGCGGCACCTCCATGCCTGTCGTGCATTGGATCGAACTCGTCGAGCACATGCTCGCGGCCTGACCGACAGCATCGCTTGCGGGCAGTGCGTGCACAACCTGGCCGTTCGGCCAGGTCGTGACACGCGGGCGGCGTCCGTATAATTCGAATCGTCGCCCTCGCATCGGTACAACGCTTCATGCCCGACCTCGCTCACAATCTCGACGCAGTGCATCAGCGCATCGCCCTCGCCGCACAGGTCGCGGGCCGCGATCCAGGCTCCATTGCGCTTCTCGCCGTCTCGAAGACGTTCCCCGCAGAAGACGTTCGCGCCGCGCATGTCGCGGGCCAGCGCGCGTTCGGCGAAAACTACGTGCAGGAAGCGCTGACGAAAATCGAAGCGCTCTCCGATCTGCGCGCATCGCTCGACTGGCATTTCATCGGGCCGCTGCAATCGAACAAGACGCGTCCCGTCGCCGAAAATTTCGACTGGGTGCACTCCGTTGACCGGCTGAAGATCGCGCAGCGTTTGTCGGAGCAGCGTCCCGACACGCTGCCCGCGCTCAATGTGTGTCTGCAGGTCAACATCAGCGGCGAAGCATCGAAGAGCGGCGTCACGCCCGTCGAAGCCATTGACGTCGCGCGTCAGATCGCCGCGCTGCCCAGGCTGCGTCTGCGCGGCCTGATGGCGATTCCCGAACCGGCAGGCGACGTCGAGCAGCAGCGCGTGCCGCATCGTGCGTTGCGCGAGCTGTTCGAAAAACTGTGCGCGGAAGGACTGGAACTCGACACGCTGTCGATGGGCATGTCGGGCGATCTCGAAGCGGCTGTGCTCGAAGGCGCGACGATCGTGCGCGTCGGCACCGCGATCTTCGGTGCCCGCGATTACTCTCACTGAACCCCGAACATCATGAAAATTGCCTTCATCGGCGGCGGCAACATGGCCGCCGCGCTCATCGGCGGAATGATCAAACGCGGCGTCGCGCCGTCGGACATCCGCGCGATCGATCCCAACGAAGACGCGCGCAAGCGCAGCGAGCAGCAGTTCGGCATCGGCACGGGCGCGGCGGCGGATGCGTCGCTGCGATCGTTCGATGCCGTCGTGCTCGCCGTGAAGCCGCAGATCGTAAAGGACGTCGCGGCAGCGCTCGCGCCGCATATGTCGGCTTCGCAACTCGTCATCAGCATCGTCGCGGGCATTCGCAGCGCGGATCTCTCGCGCTGGCTCGGTGGCCACGCGCGCCTCGTGCGCACCATGCCGAACACGCCGGCGCTGATCGGCATGGGCGTGACGGGTCTGGTGGCCACACAAGGCGTCGACGAAGCGGGACGCGAACTGGCTTCTCAGGTGCTCGGCGCAGTCGGACAAACGGTGTGGTTCGACGACGAAGCGAAGATCGACGCCGTTACGGCGATTTCGGGCAGCGGCCCGGCCTACGTGTTCTACTTCATCGAGGCGATGCAGGAAGCGGCGCGACAGCTCGGCATGGACGAAGAGCAAGGCCGCGCGCTGGCTGTCGCAACGTTCACGGGCGCGGCGCAACTTGCCGCGCAATCGGGCGAGCCGGCAAGCGTGCTGCGCGAACGCGTGACCTCGAAGGGCGGCACGACCGCGGCGGCGCTCGCATCGTTCGAAGCGCAGGGCGTGAAGGACGCGATCGTGCGCGGCGCGTTGGCCGCGGATGCGCGTGCGCGTGAAATGGGAGAGGAATTCGGCAAGCAGTGATGTCGCTTGCTGGAGTCGAAGTGTGTCGGCGGACGAAGCACGTAATACCCATGCTTCGTCTCGTCGATAGATGAAGAATCAGAACGCCTGCGCCGCGTAATGCGCGGCAATGCCCGCGAACAGCGCACCGCCCAGCCAGTTGTTGTGCCGGAACGCCGCGAAGCACGGCATGCGCTCGCGGCCCTTGATCAGCGTGTAGTGGTAAATGGCGCAGCCTGCCGCTGCGGCGAGGCCGATCCAGTACAGCACGCCAAAACCCAGTGTGACGCCGATGCCGACATAAATGCCGAGTGTCACCGCATAGCAAAGCATGATCGCGAGCACGTCGAAGCGGCCGAACGTTAACGCGGACGTGCGGATGCCGATCTTGATGTCGTCGTCGCGATCGACCATCGCGTATTCGGTGTCGTAAGCGACCGACCAGAACACGTTCGCGATCAGCATCACCCACGCGAGCAGCGGCACCTGATTCTGCACGGCGGCAAACGCCATCGGAATGCCGAAACCGAACGCGATGCCCAGATACGCCTGCGGAATCGCGAAGAAGCGCTTCGTGAACGGATACGTGCCCGCGACGAACAATGCCGCCACCGACAACTCCTTCGTCAGCGCGTTGAGCGGCAGGATCAGCAGGAACGCGATCAGCGACAGCCCCGCGGCCAGCGCCACGGCTTCCCATGCCTTGATCTTGCCCGACGTGATCGGCCGGTTTTCGGTGCGCTTCACATAGCGGTCGAAGTCGCGGTCGGCGTAGTCGTTGATCGCGCAGCCGGCCGAACGCATCAGGATCGTGCCGATCGCAAAAATCGCCAGCAGGGACAACGACGGATGACCGTCGGAGGCAATCCACAACGCGTTGAGCGTGGGCCATAGCAGCAGCAGGCTGCCGATCGGTTTGTCCATGCGGACAAGGCGCAGATAAAGCGGGAGTCGGGCGAACATGGCGGTGCGCGGAGATTCGATCCCGCTATTCTAGAGCAGCGCGCGTGACAGCCCTCTTCTGACGCGCAGGCACAAAAAAAGCCCGGCAGGTTTTCACCTGCCGGGCTTCCAGTTCAGCAATCAGGCTGCGCTTAAGCCAGCATCGAACGCAGCATCCACGCGTTCTTTTCATGCGTCTGCATGCGTTGCGTCAGCAGGTCGGCCGTCGGCTCGTCGTGGGCTGCGTCCGTCACCGGGAAGATCGCGCGCGCGGTGCGCACCACGGCTTCCTGACCTTCCACCAGCTGGCGGATCATGTCTTCGGCGGCGGGCACGCCTTCCGCTTCAGCGATCGACGACAGCTTCGCGAATTCCTTGTAGCTGCCAGGCGCAGCGACGCCCAGCGCGCGGATGCGTTCGGCGATCAGATCGACGGCCATCGCCAGTTCCGTGTACTGCGTCTCGAACATCAGATGCAGCGTGTTGAACATCGGACCCGTGACGTTCCAATGGAAGTTATGGGTCTTCAGATAAAGCGTGTACGTGTCCGCGAGAAGGCGCGAAAGACCTTCTGCGATCTTCTTGCGATCCTTGTCGCTGATACCAATATTGACGTGCGGTACGGCTTCTTTCTTGGCCATGACGACTCCTTTTTAAGAGTGATTCGAACCGGTCTGCATGCCCGGAACGGCGCGTGTGCAATCGTTCAACGCTCGAACGCCCGCCAGTTTAGCCTGGAACGCGCCGGCGTTCGCGCGACCCTACGCCTTGCTTCCGCGCCCCGCAAACCGCGCATGGCCATGTGTGCGCTTCGTCATCCGCCGATGGCGTGCACCAGCGTTGCGACGATCGCCACATAGCCACTGCCGAGAATCGCGAACCCCACGAGCTTCTGAAAAAGCATCGGAGTGCGCACCGGTTGTACGACGCTGCGCGCGTTGCCTGCATTGCCTGCGTTGATCGCGTGATATCCCACTGCGTTCATCACCATCTGAACCATGATCTTTCTCCTTTGATGCCGGCGGCGCGCATCGTGTCGCGCCGCCTCCAGTCATGCAAACCGTTACTTCGCCGTCGCGGTCGCCAGCGCCTCGATGGCTGCCATCACGCCGTCTGCGTAGGCGGGATCGATCTTGCGGAAGTGCTCGACCTGACGCGCGACGATATCGGCCGGCACGCCTTCGATCGCCCGCGCGATGTTGCCGAACAGACGCTCACGCTGCGCGCTGTCGAAGATCCGGAACAGCGCAGCCGGCTGGCTGTAGTAATCGTCGTCTTCGCGATGGTTGTAGTGATCGACGTTACCTGCAGCGAGCGGCGGCTCGATCGCGTTACGGTCCTGCGCGAAGTCGCCGAAACGGTTCGGCTCGTAGTTCACGTTGCCGCCCAGGTTGCCGTCGATGCGCATGCCGCCATCGCGATGGAACGAGTGCGCATTCGGCGCACGCGACGCGTTCACGGGAATCAGATGGTGATTCACGCCGAGTCGATAGCGCTGCGTGTCGCCGTACGAAAACAGGCGCCCTTGCAACAGGCGGTCCGGCGAGAAACCGATGCCCGGCACCACGTTCGCCGGCGTGAACGCAGCCTGTTCGACATCCGCGAAATAGTTCTGCGCGTTGCGGTTCAACTCGATCACACCGACGTCGATCAGCGGATAGTCCCTGTACGGCCACACCTTCGTGATATCGAACGGGTTGTAGCGATACGTCGCTGCATCCGCTTCCGGCATCACTTGGATCTGGAAGCGCCACTTCGGGAACTGGCCGCCGTCGATCGATTCGACCAGATCGCGCTGCGCGCTCTCGCGATCGCGCGCCACGACTTGCGCGGCTTCTTCGTCGGTGTAGTTCTCGATGCCCTGCATCGACTTGAAGTGGAACTTCACCCAAAAGCGCTCGCCATCCGCGTTGATGAACGAGTACGTGTGCGAGCCGAAGCCATGCATCTGCCGGTAGTTCTTCGGAATGCCGCGATCGCTCATCACGATCGTCACCTGATGCAGCGACTCGGGATGGCGCGAGAAGAAGTCCCACGCGTTCGTCGCACTGCGCATGTTCGTGTACGGATCGCGCTTTTGCGTGTGGATGAAATCGGGGAACTTCAACGGATCGCGAATGAAGAACACAGGCGTGTTGTTGCCCACCACGTCCCAGTTGCCCTCTTCCGTGTAGAACTTGATCGAGAAACCGCGCACGTCGCGCTCGGCGTCGGCGGCGCCGCGCTCGCCCGCCACCGTCGAAAAGCGCATGAAGAGCGGCGTTTCCTTGCCGACTTCCGAGAACACCTTCGCCTTCGTGTAGCGCGAGATGTCGTGCGTCACCCTGAGCGTGCCGAACGCGCCCGAACCCTTCGCGTGAACGCGGCGCTCGGGAATCACTTCGCGGTCGAAGTGCGCGAGCTTTTCGATCAGCCACACGTCCTGCAACGCGACGGGGCCGCGCGGGCCGGCCGTCAGCGAATTCTGGTTGTCGGCGACGGGTGCGCCCGAGGCGGTGGTGAGATTGCGTTCAGTCATAGTTGTTCTCCGGCGTGATGCTTTTACGAGCGTTCGTAGCGTGGGATGGGTTCGATGAGAAACGAGTGGCGCGTTCAGGCGGACAGCGCGCGATCGACGAGCAGTGAAAACGCAACCGTCCTGAAGCTGGACGCGCTGCTGGCGGCAGCCGTTTGCTGCGACGATGAGGAAACTGACGGGAACAGCGAAGACGTGGATGGCTGCATGATTCCTCCGGTTTGTCGTGGTGGATCGCGGTGGATCCATGGAGGAAATCTTATTAAAAACTATCGAATACTGCGATTTGATTAATTTTATATATTCGATAGGTGCCGCCTCACGTGGAAAGCGGCGAGCGGCGCATCGGACGATGCGCCGCCAAAACGGCGTTTAGTTGACGGCAGCCGGCAGATCGAGCTTCCTCACGCCGGGCAGATCGCAGGCGGCGATTGCATCGCAGATTGCGTCGATGGCGGGCATCCGCGTGAAGCTCTTGCGCCAGGCCAGCACGACGCGGCGATCCGGCACGGGATCGTCGAATGGCACGTAGCTGAGCAGGCCCGAATCGACGCCGCCCGCGTGCGGCTTCACTTCATGCACCGACATGCGCGGCAGCACTGTAATGCCGACGCCGCTCGCGACCATATGCCGGATCGTTTCCAGCGACGACCCCTCGAACGTCTTCTGGATGCCGTCCGCGTTCTGCGAGAAGCGCATCAGTTCCGGACACACGCCGAGCACGTGATCGCGGAAGCAATGGCCGCTGCCGAGCAGCAGCATGGTTTCCTGCTTGAGATCGCCCGGATCGATCTTGTTGCGCGACTCCCACGCATGGCCCGACGGCAACGCGACCACAAACGGCTCGTCGTACAGCGGACGCAGCATCAGGCCCGTTTCCGGAAACGGCAGCGCCATGATCGCGACGTCGATTTCACCCTGCTTCAGCAATTCGATCAGCTTGAGCGTGTAGTTTTCCTGCAGCATCAGCGGCATCTGCGGGACGCGCTTGATCATCTGCTTGACGAGCGTGGGCAGCAGATACGGCCCGATCGTGTAGATCACGCCGAGGCGCAGCGGCCCGACGAGGGGATCCTTGCCCTGCTTGGCGATTTCCTTGATGGCGAGCGTCTGCTCGAGCACGCGTTGCGCCTGGGTGACGATCTGCTCGCCAATCGGCGTAACGCTGACTTCGCTCGTACCGCGCTCGAAAATCTGTACGTTCAGCTCGTCTTCGAGCTTCTTGATCGCGACCGACAACGTCGGCTGGCTCACGAAACACGCTTCTGCGGCGCGGCCAAAATGGCGCTCGCGCGCTACCGCGACGATGTACTTCAGTTCTGTGAGGGTCATTGGGGACCAATCAGGGCGATAGATTCGATAGGTTTCTGTTATACACCTATGGGGCCAATTCGCCAACCTTCCAGCCCGAATCAGGCATGCTGCGGTGCGAAAGCGTTTCCACCGGCAGGTTTCATCAGGCTTTCAAATATTGTTCGCGCGTATTCAGCCAGCGCAGAAGGTGTTGCGTGACGACGTTCGGATATTGCGCGAGCAGCATCGTCGCCGCTTCGCGTGCCGGTTCAATGAGCCAGCCGTCGTTTTCGAGATCCGCGAAACGCAGCATCGCGGCACCCGACTGCCGCGCGCCGAGAAATTCGCCGGGACCGCGAATTTCGAGGTCGCGCCGTGCGATTTCAAAGCCGTCGGTGGTTTCGCGCATCGTCTGCAGGCGGGCACGCGCCGTCATCGACAGCGGCCCGGTGTACAGCAGCACGCACACGGACGCCGCACTGCCGCGCCCGACCCGCCCGCGCAACTGATGCAGCTGCGCGAGGCCGAAGCGCTCCGCGTGCTCGATCACCATCAGCGACGCATTCGGCACGTCGACGCCCACTTCGATCACCGTCGTCGCGACGAGCAGCTGCACTTCGTTGCGGCTGAACGCGTCCATCACGGTCGCTTTCTCGACGGGCGTAAGGCGCCCGTGCACGAGCCCGACCTTCAGTTCCGGCAGAGCGGCGACGAGCGTTTCATAGGTTTCGACGGCTGTCTGCAGTTGCAGCGTTTCGCTTTCCTCGATCAGCGGACACACCCAGTACACCTGGCGCCCCGTCAGCGCCGCCTCGCGCACGCGTCCGATCACTTCGTCGCGGCGCGCGTCGGAGACGAGCTTGGTCAGGATCGGCGTGCGGCCGGGCGGCAGTTCGTCGATCGTGGACACTTCGAGGTCCGCGTAATACGTCATCGCGAGCGTGCGGGGAATCGGCGTCGCGGACATCATCAGCTGATGCGGCTGGAAATCGCGCGCGCCGTCGGCGGCGTTCTGCGCCTTGGCGCGCAGCGCGAGCCGTTGCGCGACGCCGAAGCGATGCTGTTCGTCGACGATCACGAGGCCGAGCCGCGCGAACTCGACCGCGTCCTGGATGATCGCGTGCGTGCCGATCACGAGTTGCGCGGTGCCGAGCGCGGCGGCTTCGAGCGCGCTGCGCTTTTCCTTCGTCTTCAGACTGCCCGCGAGCCACGCGACCGTCACGCCGAGCGGCTCCAGCCAGCCGCGCAGCTTGCGAGCGTGCTGTTCGGCGAGAATTTCCGTCGGCGCCATCATCGCGGCCTGATAACCGGCATCGATGGCCTGCGCGGCCGCCAGCGCCGCGACCACCGTCTTGCCGCTGCCGACATCGCCCTGCAACAGACGCTGCATCGGATGGGGCTGCGTCAGATCGTGCGAAATTTCGCCGCACACCCGTTGCTGCGCGCTGGTCAGCGAGAAAGGCAGCGTCTGCAGCAGGCGCGTCGCGAGCGATTGTTCGTCCGTGGCGGCGCGGCGCGGCATCGCGGGCGCGGCGCGCGTGCGGCGCTCCTCGTGCGCGCGCTTGAGCGACAACTGCTGTGCGAGCAGTTCCTCGAACTTGATGCGTGTCCACGCGGGATGCGTACCGTCGATCATCGCCGCTTCGTCCGAATGCGAGTTCGGATGATGCAGCGTGCGCACGGCGTCCATCAGTTCCGGAACCTCGAGCGGCTGCAGATATTGCTTTGCGACGAGCTCCGGCAGCAGTTCGGGCAGCGACGTGCGCGCGAGTGCGTTGTCGATCGCCTTGCGCAGATAGGCCTGCGACACGCCCGCCGTGCTCGGATACACGGGCGTGAGCGCTTGCGGCAGCGGCGTGTCTTCGTCGACGACACGCACGGCCGGGTGCACCATCTCCATCCCGAAGAAGCCGCCGCGCACATCGCCGCGCACGCGCAGCCGCACGCCCACCGACATCTGCTTGACCTGCGAGCCGTAGAAATTGAGGAAGCGCAGGATCAGTTCGTCGCCCGCGTCGTCACGCAATTTCACGAGCAACTGGCGGCGCGGCCGGTACGCGATCTCGTTGTCGAACACGACGCCTTCCGTCTGCTCCGTGCCACCCGGCAGCAATTCGCCGATTGGCGTCAGGGACGTTTCGTCCTCGTAGCGCATAGGCAGATGCAGCACGAGGTCGATATCGCGCGTGAGGCCGAGCTTCGCGAGCTTGTCAGCTGTTTTGGCGAGCGCGGGTTTCTTCGCGGCGGGCTTTTTTGCCTCCTGAGGCGCCTCGTTCACGCCGGATGCATCCGCCTCCGCGCCCGCCTTGCTCCGCGCGGCGCGGCGCTTCTTCGGAGCGCTGACGTCGTCGGTTTCGAGAGGAGAACGGGTATCGGACAAAGGCATGAGTCGCTTCGCAAGTACAATATCGGCTTCAGAAGGTTTTGCGGCCAGTGCGCGCGTGGTTCAGGTGCGCACGCAAGGCCGCCGCGGCAATGTCCCGCAATCATAGCCGCTCGAAGGGCGCTGTCGTAGACGCGGATGCTTCAACCGCCGTCTTGGCTTCGCGCTGTCGGGGCGACGCTTCCGCTTCGTACCGTTCCACACCGCATCAAGTCAGTCCGCATGTTCACGCTTTCCGATTTCGATTTCGACCTGCCGCCCGAGCTGATCGCGCAAATCGCCCTGCCCGAGCGCAGCGCGAGCCGCCTGCTCGAAGTGAACGGCCAGCCCACGCCCGCGACATTCACCGACCGCCGTTTTGCCGAACTGCCCGACTGTATCGAGTCCGGCGACCTGCTCGTCTTCAACGATACCAAAGTGCTGAAGGCCCGCTTCCTCGGCCAGAAGGCCAGCGGCGGCAAGATCGAGGTGCTGGTCGAGCGGCTGACGGGCGAGCGCACCGCGCTCGCGCAGATCCGCGCGAGCAAGAGCCCGGGGCCGGGCACCGTGCTGCGGCTCGCCGATGCGTTCGACGTGACCGTCGGCGAACGCGTCGAGCCGTTCTATACGCTGCACTTCCCCGACGACTGCCTGACGCTGATCGAGCAGTTTGGCCGTCTGCCCTTGCCGCCGTATATCGAGCACGATCCCGACGCGTTCGACGAAACGCGCTATCAGACGGTGTATGCGCAAAATCCGGGCGCCGTCGCCGCACCCACGGCCGGTCTGCATTTCGACGATTCGATCTTCGCGCGGCTGGACGCGAAAGGTGTCGAACGCGCGACGCTCACGCTGCACGTCGGCGCGGGCACGTTCCAGCCGGTGCGCGTCGAGAATATCGCCGAGCACAAGATGCATAGCGAGTGGTATCAGTTGCCGCAGTCGCTCGTGGACAAGATCGCCGCGACCAGGGCGCGCGGCAATCGCGTGATCGCGGTCGGCACGACGTCGATGCGCGCGCTCGAAGCCGCCGCACGCGACGCCGAAGCCGCGGGCAAACCGCTTGCCGCGACCAGCGCCGAGACCGATATTTTCATCACGCCGGGCTACAGGTTTCGCGTGGTCGACCGGCTGGTGACGAATTTCCATCTTCCGAAATCGACGCTGCTGATGCTGGTGTCCGCATTCGCGGGCATCGAGACGATCCGCGCCGCATATCGGCATGCAATCGAAGAGCGCTACCGCTTCTTCAGCTACGGCGATGCGATGCTGCTCACGCGCAGCGAAGACGCATTGAACGCATAATCCCTCACCCGCTGCGGGAATCCCGTTCCCGCAGCGTTCAATCAAATGCGCCGGACTGTTCTCCGGTTGCACAGGAGTCACACCCATGACCGATGGTCATCATCAAGGCGCCTACCTCGGCGACCACGTTCGCCCCGAAAACGGCCTGAAATTCGAGCTGCTCAAAACCGACGGCCTCGCGCGCCGCGGCCGTCTGACGCTCAATCACGGCGTCGTCGAAACGCCGATCTTCCAGCCCGTCGGCACGTACGGCACCGTCAAGGCGATCCAGCCGCGCGAACTCGAAGAAATCCGCGCGCAGATCATTCTCGGCAATACGTTCCACCTCTGGCTGCGTCCCGGTCTCGAAACGATCGCGGCGCATGGCGGCCTGCACGGCTTCATGGGCTGGAAACGGCCGATCCTCACCGATTCGGGCGGCTTTCAGGTCTTCTCGCTCGGCGACCTGCGCAAGATCACTGAGGACGGCGTGACGTTCGCGTCGCCGATCAACGGCGACAAGCTGTTCCTGTCGCCGGAAGTGTCGATGCAGATCCAGAAGGTGCTGAACTCGGACATCGTGATGCAGTTCGACGAATGCACGCCTTACGCGACCAACGGCGTACCCACCTCGCACAAGGAAGCCGCCGATTCGATGCGCATGTCGATGCGCTGGGCGAAGCGTTCCATCGACGAATTCAACCGCCTCGGCAACCCGAATGCGCTGTTCGGCATCGTCCAGGGCGGCATGTTCGAAGACCTGCGCGACGAGTCGCTGGCGGGTCTGTCGGAGATCGGTTTCCACGGTCTCGCGATCGGCGGGCTGTCCGTCGGCGAGCCGAAGGAAGACATGATGCGCGTGCTGAACCACATCGGCCCGAAGCTGCCCGCCGACAAGCCGCATTACCTGATGGGCGTCGGCACGCCGGAAGACCTCGTGGCGGGCGTCGCGGCGGGCGTCGACATGTTCGACTGCGTGATGCCGACGCGCAACGCGCGCAACGGCTGGCTCTTCACGCGTTTCGGCGACATCAAGATCCGCAACGCGACGCACAAGAACTCGCTGCGCCCGCTCGACGAACAATGCGGCTGCTACACCTGCCGCAACTTCACGCGCGGCTATCTGCACCATCTGCATCGCGTCGGCGAGATTCTGGGCGCGCAACTGAACACGATCCACAACCTGCACTACTACCTCGAGCTGATGCAGGAAATGCGCGACGCCATCGACGCGCAGATGTTCGACGCGTTCAGGAAGCAGTTTCACGAGAATCGTGCGCGCGGAACGGATCAGGGTTAAATGGCGCGCCGGCAGGCTCGTGAAAAGCGAGCCTCCCACATAGCGCGCCAGACATTACAATTAACTTTCGGAACGGCCGATCAACCCCTTGACAGCCCGTCAGGAAAACCCGTTCCGGGTGCCGTCCCGCAAATGGCCGGTGGTAGAATAACCGGCTGATTTTTTTGATTGTTATAACGGAGAGACCAACGTGTCGTTCATTACCGATGCCTTCGCGCAAGGCAGTGCAGCAGGTGGCGCCGAATCGAGCCTGATGAGCTTCCTGCCGCTGATTCTGATGTTCGCGGTGTTGTACTTCATCATGATTCGCCCGCAAATGAAGCGTCAGAAGGAACACCGCAACATGCTCTCCGCGATGGCGAAGGGCGATGAAGTGGTGACGAACGGCGGCATCGTCGGCAAGGTGACGAAGGTCGGCGAAGCCTACGTTGGCGTCGAAATCGCGGAAGGCACCGAAATCACCGTGCAGAAGGCCTCCGTCACGACCATTCTGCCGAAGGGCACCCTGAAGTCGCTGTAAGGCCTGCTCTCTTGCGTCCGGCGCGGCCTCGCGCCGAGCGGAACCTCCAACCGGCGCTTCCGCTCGCCGCGCTCATCGCCGGACGCATCGCTTTCAAGCCAACCTCCCGTTGGACCACCCCATGAATCGTTACCCCCTCTGGAAGTATGCCGTGATGCTGGTGGCGCTAGTCATCGGCCTCGTGTACACGCTGCCCAATTTCTTCGGCGAAGCGCCGGCGGTGCAGGTGTCGAGCGGCAAGGCAACGGTGAAGCTCGATTCGACCACGCTGTCGCAGGTCGAAGCGGCGCTCGCATCCAGCCAGATCAAGCCCGACGACGTCACGTTCGACAACTCGACGCAAAACGCGAACATCCGCGTGCGTCTGAAGGACACCGACACACAGCTGCGCGTGAAGGATCTGCTGCAAAAGGCGCTCAATAGCGACCCGAGCGATCCGCAGTTCATCGTGGCGCTGAACCTGCAAAGCGCGTCGCCGCACTGGCTGACGGCGCTGCACGCGCTGCCCATGTATCTCGGTCTCGATCTGCGCGGCGGCGTGCACTTCCTGCTGCAGGTCGACATGGCTGGCGCGCTCAACAAGAAGCTGGATTCCGACGCATCGGATGCGCGCACGCTGCTGCGCGACAAGGGCATCCGCGATGGCGGCGTGAACCGCACGGGTCAGTCGGTCGTGGTCAATTTCGCGGACCAGGACGTCGCGGAATCGGCGCGCAAGCAACTCGCCACGGGCGTGGCCGAACTCCAGTGGGCGACGCAGCCGAATCCGGCGGGCGGCGTCCAGGTGGTGGGCACGTTCACGCCCGCCGTCCAGAAGACGGTAGAAGACGCGGCGCTCAAGCAGAACATCACGACGCTGCATAACCGCGTCAACGAACTCGGCGTGGCCGAGCCTGTGATCCAGCAGCAAGGCTCCGACCGCATCGTCGTCGAGCTGCCGGGCGTGCAGGACACGGCGAAGGCCAAGGACATCATCGGCCGCACGGCGACGCTCGAAGCGCGCCTCGCCGATCCGAACGGCCTGCATCCGAATCCGTCCGACCCCGTTCCCGCCGGCGACGAACTCTTCACGCAAGGCAACGCCGTGCCCGTGCTGCTGCGCAAGGCCGTGATCTTCACGGGCGATCGCATCATCGACGCGTCGGCGGGCTTCGACGAGCATCAGCGTCCGTCCGTCAACATCCGTCTCGACTCGGCAGGCGGCCGCGCGGTGCGCAGCGTGTCGCGCGACAACATCGGCAAGCCGATGGCGATGGTGCTGTTCGAAAAGGGCAAGGGCGAAGTGCTGACGGTCGCGACGATCCAGTCGGAACTGGGCGACCGCTTCCAGATCACTGGCCAGCCGACGCCGCAGGCCGCGACGGATCTCGCGCTGCTGCTGCGCGCCGGTTCGCTGGCCGCGCCGATGGACATCATCGAAGAACGCACGATCGGCCCGAGCCTCGGCGCGGACAACATCAAGAAGGGTTTCGATTCCGTCGTGTACGGCTTCATCGCGATCGCGGCCTTCATGATCGCGTACTACATGCTGTTCGGCCTGATCTCGATGATCGCGCTATCGGTGAACCTGCTGCTCCTGATCGCCGTGCTGTCGATGCTGCAGGCCACGCTGACCTTGCCGGGCATCGCCGCTATCGCGCTGGCGCTCGGTATGGCCATCGACGCGAACGTGCTGATCAACGAACGCGTGCGCGAAGAACTGCGCAACGGCGCGCCGCCGCAGCTGGCCATCCAGAACGGCTACGCGCATGCATGGGCGACGATTCTCGACTCGAACGTGACGACGCTGATCGCCGGCCTCGCGCTGCTCGCGTTCGGTTCCGGTCCGGTGCGCGGCTTTGCCGTCGTGCACTGTATCGGCATCATGACGTCGATGTTCTCGGCCGTTTTCTTCTCGCGCGGTCTTGTGAACGTGTGGTACGGCGGCAAGAAGAAACTGCAATCGCTCGCGATCGGCCAGGTGTGGAAGCCCGCTGCCGCCGAAGGCGCCGCGGCTTACCTCGACAACGCCGACCAACAGACCGACACGGCCGCGCAGATCGCCGCGACGAAGGCGCCGAAGCCCAAGGCCAAGGCTCAGGCGGGCGCGCAAGCCCGCGCGGGCAAACCGACGCTGCGCAATCGCAACGCGCCGGGTGGCACGAACAAGCCGGGTTCGACCCGCTGAGTCCCGGAGAAAGAGAACATGGAATTTTTCCGCATCCGTAAAGACATTCCGTTCATGCAGCGCGCGTTGGTCTTCAACGCGATCTCGCTCCTGACGTTCATCGCCGCCGTGTTTTTCCTGCTGCATCGCGGGCTGCATCTGTCCGTCGAATTCACGGGCGGCACGGTGATCGAAGTGCAGTATCCCGGCGCCGTGCCGCTCGAACCCGTGCGTGACACGCTGACGAAGATCGGCTACGGCGACGCTCAGGTGCAGAACTTCGGCACCTCGCGCGACGTGCTGATCCGTCTGCCGCTCAAGCAAGGTTTGACGTCCGCGCAGCAGAGCGATCAGGTAATGGCCTCGCTGAAGGGCCAGGACGCGAACGCGAAGCTGCAACGCGTCGAGTTCGTCGGTCCGCAGGTCGGCAAGGAACTCGCCACCGACGGTCTGCTCGCGCTCGCGTGCGTGGTCGCGGGCATCGTGATCTACCTGTCGTTCCGCTTCGAATGGAAGTACGCAGTTGCAGGCGTGATCGCCAACCTGCACGACGTCGTGATCATTCTCGGCTTCTTCGCGTTCTTCCAGTGGGAGTTCTCGCTCTCCGTGCTGGCCGCCGTGCTGGCCGTGCTCGGCTACTCGGTGAACGAGTCCGTGGTTATCTTCGACCGGATCCGCGAAACCTTCCGCCGCGAACGCAAGATGAGCGTGATCGAAGTGATCAACCACGCTATTACCAGCACGATGTCGCGTACGATCATCACGCACGGCTGTACGCAGATGATGGTGCTGTCGATGTTCCTGTTCGGCGGCCCGACGCTGCACTACTTCGCGCTCGCGCTGACGGTCGGTATTCTGTTCGGTATCTACTCGTCGGTGTTCGTCGCGGCGGCGCTCGCGATGTGGTTCGGCGTCAAGCGCGAAGATCTGCTGAAGGACAAGAAGGAACGCCACGATCCGAACGATCCGAACGCAGGCGCGCAGGTTTGATCGCTAGCGTCTGACAGGATCAACGGCATCAAGACAAAAGGCCGGTTCAATCGAACCGGCCTTTGTCGTTTACTGCCCCGGAAGACGTCTAGCGAAAGCCGAGCTTGCGCCGCGCCGCGATCAGCGCGATCACGCTCACCACGGCCGCGAGCATCAGATAGAAGCCCGGCGCGATTTTCGAACCCGTCGCGTCGATCAGCCACGCGATGATGAACGGCCCGAAGCCGCCGAAGATCGTCACCGCGATGTTATAGGCGAGCGACATGCCCGTCGTGCGCGTTTGCACCGGGAAGATTTCCGACAGCAGGCCCGGCAGCGCGCCGAAGTAGCCGGTCATGAGGATGCCGAGCACGATCTGCATCGCCAGCAGCGTGCCGAACGTCGGATGCGCGACGAGATACGAGAAAGCCGGGCAGATCAGCAGGAACAGGAGCACGGCGGGTACGAGCATGATGCGCACGCGGCCGTGACGGTCTGACAGATGTCCGACGATCGGCGAAAACACCAGCTGGATGATGCCGACCAGCGAAATCGCCGTGAACGCCACGGACGGCGCGAGCTTCAGTTGCTTGATCGCGTAGGTCGGCATGAAGAGCACGAGGTACGTCGCCACCGTGCCGAGCACGACAATGCCCATGCCGATGAAGAGACGCGTCTTCTGGGTCGCGAAGGTATCGCGAATCGGCGTTTGCGTGGTTTCGGCGGCGAGGAATTCGGGCGTTTCGTCGAGCTTCGTGCGGATGTACCACGCGACAGGTCCGATCAGCAGGCCGAAGAAAAACGGCACGCGCCAGCCCCACGAATTCAGTTGCTCAGGCGAAAGCTGCCCCGTCAGTACCGCGCCGAAGATCGCGGCGAGCAGCGTCGTGATGCCCTGGCTCGCGATCTGCCAGCTGGCGAAATAGCCGCGCCGCCCCGGCACGTGCTCGGCGAGAAAGGCCGTTGCGCTGCCGAATTCGCCGCCCGCCGAGAAACCCTGCATCAGACGCGCGACGACGAGAATCAGCGGCGCCGCGAGCCCGATCGACTGATACGTCGGCAGCAGGGCAATGATCAGCGTGCCCATCATCATCAGCAGAATGGACAGCGTCAGTGCTGCCTTGCGCCCTGCCCGGTCCGCGTACGCGCCGAGCACGATCGCGCCCAGCGGCCGCATGAAGAACGACACGCCGAACGTGCCGAGCGTCAGCAGCAACGACACCGTTTCGTTGCCTGCCGGAAAAAACAGCTTCGAAATGACGACGGCGAAAAAGCCGTAGACGACGAGGTCGAACCATTCCAGCGCATTGCCGATGGACGCGGCCACCACCGTGCGCCACGTATCGGAACGGCTCTGCGCCCTGCTCGCGGCTATCGTTGAACTCATTGCGGATCTCCAGGTGCGCGCGGGGTAGTCGTTATCGTCGCGACGGGCGTGAAGATCACGTAGCAATCGCCCGGTCCTTTCAGCGTGCCGGATTCGATGCGCGCACAACCGATCCGGCGTCTGTGGTCGCTCACTATGTACCAGAAATTAATCCGGCACGAGCGGTGAAAGCGCCAGGAACCGACGCCAATAAAAAAACCGCTCCGTCGCGACAGCGAACGAAGCGGTTTTTGCGGCAACGCCGGACAGCAATGCTTACTGCTTGATCCCTTCAGCCTGGATATGCAGCACGGTCTTCATGCTGAACCCGTATTTCGTGCCGAAGTCCATGCCGAAATCTGCGCGGTTGAACTCGCCCGCCGCCTCCACGCCGCACACCTCGCGCTTGAGCACGGGATGCTGGATGCATTTGAACGACTCGATCTTGAGGTTGACCGGCTTCGTGACGCCCTTCAGCGTCAGCTGGCCGTCGACGGCCACGGGCGTATCGCCGTCGAACCTGATCGCCGTGCCCTTGTAGGTCGCCGTCGGATACTTCGCGACATCGAAGAAATCAGGCGAGCGCAGATGCTCTTCGAGCTTGGTATTGCCGATCTGTACCGACGACGTGTCGACCGTGACCTCGACGGTGCCCGTCTTCGCCGCGCGGTCGAGCGTCACCGTGCCCGAGCTTTTCGTGAACTTGCCGCGCCACGTCGACACGCCGCCCATGTGGTCCGCCTCGAAACTCGGATAGGTATGGGTGGGATCGAGCTGATAAGTATCGGCGGCGAATGCGCCCGCCGCTATCGACGACGCCAGCGCGCCAGCCGCAATCAAAAGCATCGGTTTCAATTCATTCTCCTTTTCTGTCTGCGTGACTGCTACGAACCGCGGATCACTTGCTCGCGGCAACGATATGGAACTTGATCGTGACGTCGTCCGCGACCACCGACGTATCTTTCCATTCGCCCGTGCCGATCTCGAACTGCGAGCGCTTGACGGTCACCGCGCCGTCATAAACCTGCGAAGCGCCCTGCTTCGTCACCGTGACGGGCACGACGACCGTCTGCGACTTGCCTTTCATGGTCAGCTTGCCCGTTACCTTGAACTGGTTGTTGCCCGCGGGCGCAATCGCGCTCGACACGAATGTCGCTGTCGGGAATGTCTTCGAATCGAACCATTCCTTGCCGCGCACCTGTTCGTTGTAGCTTTCGTCGCCGAGATCGTAGCTCGACGTATCGACCGTCACCTGCGCGCTGCCTGCCGCCGTCTTCGACGGATCGAACGCGATCTGCGCCGTGAACTTGTTGAACTTGCCTTCGACGGGCACGTTCATCTGCTTCGAAATGGCCGTGACCGTGCTCTTGCCCATGTCGACCTGCGCGAATGCGCCGCCTGACGCGACCAGCGACGCAGCCGCGAACGCGGCGAGCATGTAGCGGTAGAACGATGCCTTCATGTTTGTCCTTATTTGAGGAACGGGATCATGCGCGACAGCAGGCCGTCGCGATCGAGAATCTGATGCTTGAGCGCCGCGGCGACATGCAGCGCGACGAGCACAAGCAGCGTGTAGTTGAGCGTGATGTGCACGGCCTTCAACACTTCCTTCAGATGCGGATCGGGCGCGATCAGACGCGGCAGCGGCACGAGCCCGAGATAGACGACGGGCACGTTCGCCGCCGAGCTGTACAGATAGCCCGACACGGGAATCGCGACCATCAGCAGGTACAGCAGGAAGTGCATCAAGTGCGCGACGCCGCGCTGCCATGCGGGCATGTGCGAAGGCATTGGCGGCACGGTGTGCGTGGCGCGCCAGAGGATGCGGATGATGACGAGCGCGAACACGGTCACGCCGATCCACTTGTGCCACGAGAAGTATTTGAGCTTGGTCGGCGTGAAGCCGGGGATGCCCGTCATCACCCAGCCGAGCGCGAAACCGCAGACGATCAGAAGCGCGATGAGCCAGTGCAGCGCAATGGCCGTCGATGTGTACGACGAGCCGCGCTCAGAGAATGAACGAAACGAAGAGGTATGTGCCATGACAGAACCGACGTCGACATAAACGTTAAACGACCCGGACGATGCCATTATTCCGCTCGCATCCGGCATCGGCGCCTACGGCTTGCGCGGCGCCAATCGTACCGCAAGCAGCGGCAACTGGCTGACGCCTTTGCGCGCGGCGCGGAAATTGCGCTTGCCGCTCGAACCCGTGTGCGCCGCATCTGTCAGACGAGGCCTACGCCCCGCAGGGCCGGCGCCGCATCCGCTGACGGGGCTTACGCGCGCCTACCTGTAAGACGTTACCGCAGCGAGCTTTGATACTATTGCGCCAGGCCACGCCGCGCACGCATGCCCGACATCCATGAAGCGCCGCGCGCGTAACAGTCCGTAATACGCCGACCACAAACACGACGACAACATCGCTTCCCATTTCCCGATCGCCTGCATGGAACATGACCATCTGATTGCCTGTCACGAATGCGACGCGCTGTTCCAGAAACCGCGCCTTGGACGCGGACGCATCGCGCGCTGCCAGCGCTGCGGCGCGATGCTGTACTGGAGCGCATCGGGTCGGCTGGACGGCATCACGGCCATGACGGTCGCCGCGCTGATCACGTTTCTGATCGCGCAGGGTTTCCCGATCGTTGAACTGGAAACCAATGGCATCACGTCGCAAACCAGTCTGCTCGGCGCCATCGTCGCGCTGTGGGACGAGGAGATGCAGATCGTCGCGATCATGGTGTTCTGCTCGACCGTGCTGTTCCCGCTCACCGAACTGCTTGCGCTGCTCTATCTGCTGATTCCCATCCGCGCGGGCGTCGTGCCGCCTTTCTTCAATTCCGTGCTGCGCGGCATCCAGTTCGTGCGGCCGTGGGGCATGATCGAAGTGTTCATGCTCGGCGTGCTCGTCACGATGGTGAAAATGGTGAGTCTCGCGCGCGTGATTCCCGAGGCCGCGATGTTTGCGTTCGGCGCGCTCACCTTGATGTTCGCCGTGGTCGTCACGTTCGATCCGCGCACGCTGTGGGACGTCGCCGAAGGGCTCGGCGTGCTGCAGGCGCGGCGCGAGCGGCATGCGCGCGAAGAAGAAGCGCGCGCCCACGACAGCCATGACGGCCACAGCGACGATAACGGCTCGAACGCGCCCGCTGTCGATGGTCCGGCCGCACCGCACCGGGGATGACAGGCCGATGAAATACATGACGGCCTCGCGCGCCGGTCTGATCGCCTGTCACGCCTGTTCTCGCGTGCAGCCGCGCGTGCGCGCGAAGGACCCGCAACGCTGCACGCGCTGCGGCGCGATCATGCACCGGCGCAACCCCGACAGCCTGATGCGCACGTGGGCGCTGCTGATCGCGGCCGCCGTGCTTTACATTCCCGCGAACCTGCTGCCCGTGATGCACACGTCGTCGCTGCTCGGCGCGGAGGACGACACGATCATGAGCGGCGTCGTCTACTTCTGGACGTCGGGCGACTGGCCGCTCGCGATGATCGTGTTCGTCGCCAGTATTCTCGTGCCGATGCTCAAGCTCTCTGTGCTTGCGCTGCTGACCTGCACCGCGCAGCGTCACTCGAGGTGGCGGCCGCTCGAGCGCACGAAGCTGTACCGGATCGTCGAGCGCATCGGACGCTGGTCGATGCTCGACATCTTCGTCATCACGCTGACGGTGGCGCTGGTGCGCTTCAAGTCGCTGGCCGTCATCACGGCAGGACCGGGCGCGCTCGCGTTCGGCTCCGTCGTGATCCTCACAATGATCGCCTCGATGCAATTCGATCCACGCCTGATCTGGGACGACGTGGACCAAGACCATGGCGGCGCCGCCGGGCAAGCCGCCAAACCTCAGGATCCGAAACATGAATAGCCCCAAAGAGCCGACGCCGCCTTCCGGCGCGCCGAACAACGAGCCGCCGGAACCCGAGATCGTCACGAAACGGGGCTGGCTGCCTTCGCTCGTCTGGGTGATTCCGCTGATCGCGGCGCTGATCGGCGTCGGCCTCGTCGTGAAGTCGGTGCTCGAGAAAGGGCCGACCATCAACATCAGCTTCATCAGTGCGGAAGGCCTGGAGCCGGGCAAGACGAAGGTCAAGTACAAGGACGTCGACATCGGCTTCGTGAAGGCGATCAAGCTCGCGAAGAACCACTCGCGCGTGAACGTCGAAGTGCAACTGACGAAGGAAGCCGAAGATTTCGCGGTGAAGGACAGCCGCTTCTGGGTCGTGCGTCCGCGTATCGGCGCAAGCGGTGTATCGGGGCTCGGCACGCTGCTGTCGGGTGCGTACATCGGCGTGGACGGCGGCCGCTCGACGGAAACGCAAACGCAGTTCGTCGGCCTCGAATCGCCGCCCGCCGTCACCGTCGACCAGAAAGGCCGGCAATTCACGCTGCGCGGCGAATCGCTCGGCTCGATCGACATCGGCTCGCCCGTGTTCTACCGGCGCGTGCAGGTCGGCCAGGTGACGGGCTTCTCGCTCGACAAGGACGGCACGGGCGTCACGCTGCAGGTATTCATCAGCGCGCCGTTCGATCAGTACGTCGGCACGAATTCGCGCTGGTGGCACGCAAGCGGCGTCGACGTGCGGCTCGATTCGAGCGGCTTCAAGCTGAACACGCAGTCGCTCGCGACGGTGATCGTCGGCGGGCTGGCGTTCCAGTCGCCGCCGGGGCAAGCCGTCGGCGTGCAGGCGCCGAACAACATGACGTTCCGCCTCGGTTCGGACGAAGCCGATGCGATGCGCGAACCCGACGGCGAACCCGTGCGCGTCGTGATGAATTTCAACCAGTCGCTGCGCGGACTGTCCGTCGGTGCGCCCGTCGACTTCCGCGGCATCGTGCTGGGCCAGGTGACCAACATCGGCGTCGAGTTCGATCCGCAGACGAAGAACTTCAACATGCCCGTCACGATGGATCTCTACCCCGACCGTCTGCGCCGCCGCTCGCGCGGTCAGCCGGTGCCGGAGTCGGGCACCGACGAAAGTCACCGGATGCTGCTCGCGCTCGTCAATCACGGCTTGCGCGGCCAGTTGCGCACGGGCAATCTGCTGACGGGCCAGCTGTACGTCGCGATCGATCTGTTCCCGAAAGCGCCGAAGGCGACCGTCGACATCTCGCGCGACCCGATCGAGCTGCCGACCATTCCGAACTCGCTCGACGAACTGCAGCTGCAGATCGCCGATATCGCGAAGAAGCTCGATCAGGTGCCGTTCGACCAGATCGGCAACAACCTGAACACCGCGCTGAAGAACGCCGACCACCTGTTCTCGCAGCTCGACAAGGAAGTCCTGCCGCAGGCGCGCGACACGCTGGCGGCGGCGAAGCAGACCTTCGGCTCGGCGGAAGCCACGCTGCAGCAGGACTCGCCGCTGCAATCCGACGTGCATCAGGCACTGCAGGAACTGACGCGCACGCTGCAATCGCTGAACGTGCTGTCGGACTATCTCGAACGCCACCCCGAATCGCTGCTGCGCGGCAAATCTGGAGACAAGCCATGACGTTTGCACGCGTCCCTCGAACGATGCGCGCCGCGCTGTCGGCTGCCGTTTCGGCCGCACTGCTTGCCGCGCTGGCCGCGTGCTCGTCGCCGCCGAGCCACTTCTACACGCTCTCGGCCGGCGACCAGCCGGCCGATGCCGCGCGCACGGCGAGCAACCCGGCGTTCCTGATCGAAGTGCCGCCCGTCGACGTGCCGCCGCAAGTGGCGAAGAACCAGCTCGTCGTGCAGACGGGGCCGACCCAGGTTCAGGTGCTCGAACAGGAGCGCTGGGCGTCGCTGCCGGGCGACGAGATCCGCCGCGCGCTGTCCAGTTCGCTCACGCAGCAGCTGGGCACCATCGACGTATACGGCTCGCCGTATCCGGATCGCGTGCCCGTCTATCGCGTCAGCGTGAACGTGCAGCGCTTTGAGTCGTGGCCCGGCTCGCGCACGCTGATCGACGCCGTGTGGAGCGTGCGCGCGGTGCGGACGCAAGCCGTGCTGACGTGCCGCAGCGTGGTCACCGAGCCCGTCTCGGGCGGTTATGACGCGATTGCCGTCGGACACCGGCGCGCCGTGCAGCAGATTTCGACGGAAGTCGCGGTTGCCGTGCGCAATCTGGCGGCGGCGCCGGCGCGCGGCGCGGCTGTGACCTGTCCGGCCTCGGCGACGGGACCGGCGGCGGCACCCGGCGCGGCGTCGGCATCGAGCGCGGCAAACAAGGGCTGATCCGCACGCGCGCGGCCGGCGAATGCAACCGATCGCGCGTGACAAGAAGACAACCCCGCCGCGCGGCGAGGCAAGACGAGGCGACCGCGTACAATGTCGCCTTAATCAACGCCTTTGCGGCAATCTCCATGTCCTTCGAATTTTTCATCCCCTGCCCGCGCGGCCTCGAAGCCGCGCTCGCCGCCGAACTCGCCGAGATCGCCGCGCGTCATCTGAACGGCGCGCCGTTCACCGCCGGCGCGCAGGTGCCCGGCGGCGTGCACTTCAAGGGTGGCTGGGCAGCCGGCATGGCCGCCAACCTGCATTCGCGGATCGCGAGCCGCGTGCTGCTGAAGATCGCGCATCGTCCGTATCGCAACGAGCAGGACATTTTTGCGCTCGCGCTCGAACAGCGCTGGGAGCAATGGTTCTCGGCGAACGAGACGCTGCGCGTCGACGTTACGGCGATCAAGTCGCCGCTGCGCAGCCTCGAATTTGCGACGCTGCGCGTGAAGGACGCGATCTGCGACCGTCTGCGCGACAAGACGGGCGCGCGCCCGAGCATCGACACGGGCGCGCCCGATGTGCGCGTGTTCGCATTCCTGACGGCCACCGACTGCACGCTGTATCTCGACACCTCCGGCGAGCCGCTCTTCAAGCGCGGCTGGCGTCTCGACAAAGGCGCGGCGCCGCTGCGCGAGAATCTCGCGGCGGGCATCCTGCGGCTGACGGGCTGGACGCCGGGCACGCCGCTGTACGACCCGATGTGCGGCAGCGGCACGTTCCTCGCGGAAGCCGCGCAGGTCGCGCTGAGCATTGCGCCGGGCGTCGACCGGCGCTTCGGTTTCGAGCGGTTCAAGCAGTACGACGTGTCGGCATGGCAGTCGCTGAAGGTCGCCGCGCAGGACGCGAAACGCGCGGCGCGCGCGGGCCGCGGCGATCTGCAGATCTTCGGCAGCGACATCTCCGACAACATGCTCGAGAAGGCGCGCTCGAACTTCGAGCGCGCCGGTTTCCCGGCGCTGCCCTTGAAGCAGATCGACGCGCGCAACATGACACCGCCCGTCGCCGAAGCGGGCATCCTCGTCGCGAATCCGCCGTATGGCGAGCGGATCGAAGTGCGTGGACGCGGTCCGCGTGGCGAGATTCGCAACACGGGGCGTGAAGAAGGCGGTTTCCGTCGCGCGGAAACGGCCGATACGCCGGACATGACCGAGTTCTTCCAGTCGTTCGGCGATGCGCTCAAGCAGCGCTTTACTGGCTGGCACGCGTTCGTGCTGACGTCGGATCGCAAGCTGCCGGGGCAATTGCGTCTGCGCGAGTCGGCCAAGACGCCGCTGTATAACGGCGCGCTCGAATGCCGATTGTTCCGCTTCGATCTGATCGCGGGCAGCGTGCGGCAAAGACCGGCGGCGGACGAACCGAAGCAGTAAGCGGTTTTCGTCCTTCCGGAAGAAGCGGGCGCGATGCCCGCTTTTTTATTGCCCGCGCGCCTTCCGTCGTCTCGAGGCTACTGACAGAACGTTGTCAGTAGCCCCCCGGCACACTTCTCCTACGCCATCCGGCGCAACACGAGGCACACGCCACCACAGGAGAATGTCATGTCAGCAGAACTCAACCGCGCAATCGCCTGGTTCGAAATCCCGTCCGTCGATTTCGACCGCGCCGTCCGCTTCTACGAAGCCGCACTCGACACGCAACTGCGCCGCGAAGACTTCGGCGTGCCGATGGCGATCTTCGGCTACGACGAGCCGTCGACGGGCGGCTCGATCGTGAAGAGTTCGATGCTGGAGCCCTCGGCGACGGGCACGCTCGTTTATTTGAATGCGCGTCCGACTGTCGATGCGACGCTCGAACGCGTCAAGCGCGCGGGCGGCAAGGTCGAAGGACCGGCCGTGCAGTTGCCAAACGATATCGGCTGGATCGGCTTTTTCACCGACACAGAAGGCAACCGTATCGGCCTGCATTCGAAGACCAACGGATGAACTGACGCGGGACGCGCCGGGAGAGCATCGTGCGGCGCTATCATCGCGGGAGATTGCCCGTCTATTTCCGGGAGACTCCTACGATGACGCGTCGCGCCGACCGCCTGTTCCAGATCGCCGAACTGCTGCGCGGGCGGAGGCTGACGACGGCCCAGCAGCTTGCCGACTGGCTGCATGTGTCGTTGCGCACGGTTTATCGCGATGTGCAGGACTTGCAGTTGTCGGGCGTGCCGATCGAGGGCGAGCCGGGCATCGGCTACCGGCTGAGCCGCAGCGCGAGTCTTCCGCCCCTCACTTTTACCGCCGACGAGTTGATGGCGCTCGCTGCCGGTGCACGGATGCTCGAATCGTGGGGCGGCGAAAGCATGGCGGCGGGCGCGCGCGGCGCGCTGGCGAAAATTGCGTCGGCGATGCCCGCCGACAAGCGCGCGACCATCGATCGTCTCGCGTTTTTTGCGCCTTCGTTTCATGTCGATCACGACGTGTCTTTGATCGTCGATACGTTGCATCGGGCGATCGATGCGCGTCGTGTGGTCGGGTTTGAGTATCTCGACAAGCATGGCGCCGCGACCACGCGGCGGGTTTGGCCGCTGGCTCTGGCTTATTGGGGCGCCAGGTTTACGCTTGGCGCGTGGTGCGAGTTGCGGAGTGATTTCCGGCATTTCGCGCTTTCTAATATCGGCGCGCTTGAAGTGCTTGAGGCGTTTCCTGATGTTGAAGGGAGACGGCTTGCTGATTTTATGCGGAGCATAGGGGTTAGGGCGCGGTGAGTCCACGCGGTGGTTTGGGTTGCTGGTTTGGGTCGCTGGTTTTGGTTGCTGGCATCCGCGTTTTGTTGTCGGTTTGCTTGCGTTGCCCCTGTGCGGGGCGGCACTTACTTTCTTTGCCGCCGCAAAGAAAGTAAGCAAAGAAAGCGGGCTAACACCGCGAATGCTAGTCGTTGCCTGCGGCCCCCAACGGGTCCCGCACTCCACGCGGCATCGCACTACCTTACGCCCGTTGCCAGCTTGCTAACTCACGCCTCACCCACTTCACACTCCCGCATTACGGACCTCGTTACCAGAAAGTCCACCGCAGCCCTGGTGGCAAACTGTGTGTAGACCGTCGCGACGGAAATGCACCACTCCGGACTGAAAAGCGGGATCGGTGTCGTAGGAGCGCCAACGCGTAAGGTGCGACAAGCAACACACAGTTTGCCACCTGGGCGGCGCAGACGGTTCGCTGCCGCGGGCTACGCTACGGGTGACTGGAGTGGGTGATGCGCCTGTCAAAGGCGCTGGCAACAAGCATGGAAAGTGAGTTGCCGTCTGGAGTGCGGGACCCGTGGGGGGCCCGCAGGCAAACATAAGAATTGGCGGTGTGAGCGGCTTTCTTTTGCCTACTTTTCTTTGCCGCTGCAAAGAAAAGTAGGTGCCGCCCCGCCCAGGGGCAACGCTAGCAAACCGATAACAAAACGCGGACGCCAGCGAAAGCAAAAGAAAACCCGCGGAGGGCAAACAAAACCACCACCCCGCGGGTACGCGAAAAAACCTTAATCAACAGACTTGACCATATCCTCGATGACCTTCTTGGCATCGCCAAACACCATCATGGTCTTGTCCATATAGAACAGGTCATTATCGAGTCCGGCATACCCAGCTGCCATCGACCGCTTGTTGACGATCACAGTCCGGGCCTTATAGGCCTCAATAATCGGCATACCAGCAATCGGCGACTTCGGATCAGTCTTGGCCGCAGGATTCACAACGTCATTCGCACCAAGCACAAGCACCACATCGACCTGGCCGAACTCACCGTTGATATCTTCCATTTCATGAACGATCTCATACGGCACTTCGGCTTCGGCGAGCAGCACGTTCATGTGGCCCGGCATCCGGCCCGCGACAGGGTGAATCGCGTACTTCACGTCGATGCCCTTCTCGACCAGCTTGTCGGTCAGTTCCTTCAGCGCGTGCTGTGCGCGCGCGACGGCCAGACCATAACCCGGCACGATCACGACCGTCTCGGCATTGCCGAGCATGAACGAGGCATCCTCGGCCGAACCCGACTTCACCGGCTTCTGCTCGCCCGAACCGGCCGCAGCCGCCACGCCCGCTTCGCCGCCGAAGCCGCCCAGAATCACGTTGAAGAACGAGCGGTTCATCGCCTTGCACATGATGTACGACAGAATCGCACCCGACGAACCGACCAGCGAACCGGCAATGATCAGCATCGCGTTGTTCAGCGAGAAGCCAATGCCCGCCGCCGCCCAGCCCGAGTACGAGTTCAGCATCGACACGACCACGGGCATGTCCGCGCCGCCGATCGGGATGATGATCAGCACACCCAGCGCAAACGCGATCAGCGTCATGATGATGAACGGCAGCCACGATTGCGTGAGGAAGAAGATCACGCCGAAGCCGATCATCGCAAGCGCGAGCAGCAGGTTGATCAGATGCTGGCCCGCGTACACGACAGGCGCGCCCTGAAACAGCCGGAACTTGTACTTGCCCGACAGCTTGCCGAACGCGATCACCGAACCGCTAAACGTAATCGCGCCGACGAACGTGCCGATGAACAGTTCGATCCGGTTGCCGTACGGCAGGAAGCCCGGAATGCCCTCCTCCGCACCGAGACCGAACGCAGCCGGTTCCGACACGACGGCATACGCGATACACACAGCCGCCATACCGATCAGCGAGTGCATTGCGGCGACCAGTTCCGGCATCTTCGTCATTTCGACGCGCGCGGCGACGAACGCGCCGATCCCGCCGCCGACAACGAGCGCGATAAACACCAGCGACAACCCGAGCGAAAGATTCGAACCCAGCACAGCGGCCTGCTTCGCGATCAGCGCGACGGTCGTCAGAATGGCGATCGCCATGCCGGCCATGCCGAACACATTGCCCGTTCGTGCCGTCTTCGGATTCGACAGCCCTTTGAGCGCCTGAATGAAACAGACGGAGGCGATCAGGTAGAGAAGCGTAACGACGTTCAGGCTCATTTACGCACCCTCCTTGGGACCGGCAATCTTCTTCGGTTCCTTCTTCTTGAACATCTCCAGCATTCGCCTCGTCACGAGGAATCCGCCGAACACGTTCACCGCCGCGAGCGCGACGGCAACCGTGCCGAAGAACTTGCCCGTGCCGCCGACGGTGAGACCCGCCGCGAGCATCGCGCCGACGATCACGATCGCCGAAATCGCGTTCGTCACCGCCATCAGCGGCGTGTGCAGCGCCGGCGTCACATTCCAGACAACGTGGTAGCCGACGTAGATCGCCAGCACGAAAATGATCAGATTGATCACGGTATGGTTGATGACTTCCATCACCCGTCTCCTATTTCTTTATGCCTTGCGCGCGACTTCACCGTCGCGGGCCAGCAGCGTGGCCGCGACGATGTCGTCCGCGAGATCGATATTGAGCGTGCCTTCCTTCGTGACGATCAGCTTCATGAAGTCGAGCAGATTGCGCGCATACAACGCCGAAGCATCCGACGCCACCATCGACGCGAGATTCGTATACCCCGCGATGGTCACGCCATGCTTGACGACGACCTTGTCCGCTTCCGTCAGCGGACAGTTGCCGCCGCGCTGGCCTTCGTACTCGGGGCCGCGTCCCGCCGCGAGGTCGATTAGCACGGAGCCCGGCTTCATCGCCTGCACGGTTTCGACGGAAAGCAGCGTCGGCGCGGGACGGCCCGGAATCAGCGCCGTCGAGATGACGACGTCGGCCTGCTTCGCGCGCTCATGGACGAGCGCCGACTGGCGCGTGAGCCATGAAGGCGGCATCGGCCGCGCGTAGCCGCCGACGCCTTGCGCCGCTTCGCGTTCCTCATCGGTTTCGTAAGGCACGTCGAGAAACTTCGCGCCAAGCGATTCGATCTGCTCTTTCACAGCAGGCCGAACGTCGGACGCTTCGATCACGGCGCCCAGGCGCTTCGCGGTCGCAATCGCCTGCAAGCCCGCGACGCCCGCGCCAAGAATCAGCACGCGCGCGGCTTTCACGGTGCCCGCTGCCGTCATCAGCATCGGCATGAAGCGCGGGTACAGATCGGCTGCGAGCAGCACGGCTTTGTAGCCCGCGATGTTGGCTTGAGACGACAGTACGTCGAGGCTTTGAGCACGCGTCGTGCGCGGCGCGGCTTCGAGCGCGAACGCAGTAATGCCCGCAGTTGCTAGCTTCGATGCGTTTTCAGTATTAAACGGCTCGAGCATGCCGACCAGCACTGCACCGCGTTTAAGAAGCGGCAGTTCTGAATCGGTTGGGCTTTGAACCTTGAGAACGAGCTCTGCGCCGAAAGCTGCGGGCGCATCGACGAGCTCTGCGCCCGCGGCTGCGTACGCGTCGTCCAGATAACTTGCGGCCGTTCCTGCGCCGCGCTGTACGCTAACCCTGTGGCCCTGCGACACGTACTTCTTGACCGTCTCGGGCGTCGCGGCGACGCGTGTTTCGTACGGCCGCGTCTCGGCTGGCACTCCGATGTGCATCGTAAATCCTCCTCGACCATCCTGTTATGAAAATCTGGAATCGCCGACGAGGGGCAACGCCGGCAATGCAAAAAAGGCAAGTGCAACGGCTACGCACGGCTGGGGCTCAGCCACGAGATCCACTTTAACCGAAGTCCGGGGGCGGATCGAAATTGGTAACGATCCCGGTATTCAGGAACACGATCCTTATGTCTTTCCGTGCCTTTTTCATCGATCTGTGCTAAGCCGGCGCCGTCCTCCCGTTCGGGGCGCGGGCAAGCACGGGCCATAAACGGTAAAATGCCGTCCCATGAAACCGGAAACCTGGGCTCCGCATGTCACGGTAGCGGCTGTCGTCGAACGCGACGGGCGCTTCCTGCTGGTCGAAGAACATACGGCGGCCGGGCTGCGGCTGAACCAGCCCGCCGGGCATCTGGAAGCGGGCGAAACACTGGCGCAAGCCGTCGTCCGCGAGACGCTCGAAGAAACGGCGCAGTCGTTCGCGCCCGATGCGCTGGTCGGCGTGTACATGACGCATTTCAGCCGGCCCACGACCGTCGACGGCCCGCAGGACGGCGTCACGTATCTGCGCTTCACGTATTGCGGCACGACGGACAGCGATCCCGCCGCCGACCGCGCGCTCGATCCCGACATCGTCCGTACCGTCTGGATGAGCGCCGACGAGCTGCGCGCCTGCCCCGAGCGGCATCGCACGCCGCTCGTGATGCAATGTGTCGACGACTACCTCGCAGGCCGGCGTTTCCCGCTCGACTTCGTGCACACGCATTCGGTCGGGCCCTCCCGATAGAACGCGTGCTTCCGCACGAAGCACAGAGCAAGCAGTCAGGCAGATTCAGATGAGCAAAAAACGAGTGGTGGTGGGCATGTCGGGCGGCGTCGATTCGTCCGTCACGGCGTGGCTGCTGAAAGAACAGGGTTACGACGTCGTCGGCCTGTTCATGAAGAACTGGGAAGACGACGACGACAGCGAATACTGTTCGACGCGTCAGGACTGGATCGATGTCGTCTCCGTCGCGGACCTGATCGGCATCGACGTCGAAGCCGTCAACTTCGCGGCCGAATACAAGGACCGCGTGTTCGCTGAATTCCTGCGCGAATACTCGGCGGGCCGCACGCCGAACCCCGATGTGCTGTGCAACGCCGAGATCAAGTTCAAGGCCTTCCTCGATCACGCGATGTCGCTCGGCGCGGAAACCATCGCGACGGGCCACTATGCGCGCGTGCGAGAGATCGACGGCCGCTTCGAGCTGCTCAAGGCGCTCGATCACACGAAAGATCAATCGTACTTCCTGCATCGGTTGAATCAGGCGCAGCTGTCGAAGACGCTGTTCCCGCTCGGCGAAATCCCGAAGACGAAGGTGCGCGAGATCGCCGAACAGATCGGTCTGCCGAACGCGAAGAAGAAGGACTCGACGGGCATCTGCTTCATCGGCGAGCGGCCGTTCCGCGACTTCCTGAACCGCTATCTGCCGACCAAACCCGGCCCGATGAAGACCACGGAAGGCAAGACGGTCGGCGAGCACATCGGCCTCGCCTTCTATACGTTCGGACAGCGCAAGGGCATCGGCCTCGGCGGCAGCAAGGACGGCAGCGGCGAGCCGTGGTTCGTCGCGGGCAAGGACGTCGAGTCGAACACGCTGTATGTCGCGCAAGGTCACGATCATCCGTGGCTGCTGAGCCATACGCTGACGGCGGGCAACACGAGCTGGGTCGCCGGCCACGCGCCCGAGGCAGGCCACGCTTGCGCGGCCAAGACGCGCTACCGGCAGGCTGACGCCGCCTGCACGTTTGGCGCCGCCGACGGCGCAGACCCGAACGCCCTCTTCTCCCTTCATTTCGCCGACGCCCAGTGGGCTGTCACACCGGGGCAATCGGCCGTGCTCTACGATGGCGACGTTTGCCTCGGCGGCGGGATCATCGAGCACGCGGCGACTGCGCAGCCGGTCGCGCGGCGGCCGCAGAAGGCGGCTCTGCTGACGGCGCGGTAAGGTCGTACTGAACATATCTCAAGCATCGCTCCACGGTCCGCCGTGCGAGCGACGCTGCAATTCTTTCCGGTTCGATGTATCGTTCGCGGCGACGGTTGTCCCCGCCGCCGTTCCACACGACCCCGCGCCGCAGAGCGCACCCGTCATGTCGATGTAAAGCGCCGCCGTGCGGACAACCCGTGAATTCACTGGAATGGAGTTGTCATGTTTTCTCGACGTTATCTGGCGGTGTGGGGTGCCATCCTGCTGCTCGCGGCCTGCGCCGCGCTCGCGGCAACCGGTCTCATCGCATGGCCGTGGATCATCGTGCCCGTCCTGCTGGTCGCGCTGGGCGCCTACGATCTGACGCAGGAGCGCCACGCGATCCTGCGCAACTATCCGCTCTGGGGTCATCTGCGCTTCCTGTTCGAGTTCATCCGGCCTGAGATTCGCCAGTACTTGCTCGAAGACGACACGGAAGAAAAGCCGTTCTCGCGCGCGCAGCGCAGCATCGTCTATCAGCGCGCAAAGAACGAAGTCGACAGCCGTCCGTACGGCACGGAAATCGACGTGAAAGCGACGGGCCACGAATTCATCAGCCATTCGCTCGTGCCGACAAAGGTCGACGGCCACGACTTCCGCATCGTCGTCGGCGCGAACCGCGCCAGGCCGTATTCGATGTCGATCTTCAACATCTCGGCAATGAGCTTCGGCTCGCTGTCGGCCAACGCGATCCGCGCACTGAACCTGGGCGCGAAGAAAGGCAACTTCGCGCACGACACGGGCGAGGGCTCGATGTCGAAGTATCACCGCGAGCACGGCGGCGACATCATCTGGGAAATTGCGTCGGGCTACTTCGGCTGCCGCAACGACGACGGCACGTTCAACGCCGACAAGTTCGCGAAACAGGCCAGCGAACCCCAGGTGAAGATAATCGAAGTGAAGCTGTCGCAAGGCGCGAAGCCGGGACACGGCGGCGTGCTGCCCGCCGCGAAGATCACGCCGGAAATCGCCGAAACGCGCGGCGTGCCGATGGGCCGCGACTGCATTTCGCCCGCGACGCACTCGGAATTCTCGACGCCGCGCGAGTTGCTCGAATTCATCGAATGTCTGCGCAATCTGTCGGGCGGCAAGCCGACGGGCTTCAAACTGTGCATCGGCCATCCGTGGGAATTCTTCGGTATCGCCAAGGCGATGCTGGAGACGGGCATTCTGCCCGACTTCATCGTCGTCGACGGCGCGGAAGGCGGCACGGGCGCAGCGCCGCTCGAATTCACCGATCACATCGGCGTGCCGTTGCAGGAAGGACTGCTGCTCGTACATAACACGCTGGTCGGCGTCGGGCTGCGCGACAAGATCCGCATCGGCGCGAGCGGCAAGATGATCACCGCATTCGATATCGCGAAGACGCTCGCGATCGGCGCTGACTGGGTGAACGCGGCGCGCGGCTTCATGTTCGCCGTCGGCTGCATTCAGGCGCAGACGTGCCACACGGGCCGCTGCCCGACGGGCGTCGCGACGCAGGATTCCGTGCGTCAGCGCGCGCTGATCGTCACCGACAAATCGGACCGCGTGTTCAACTTCCACCACAACACGCTGCACGCGCTGCAGGAAATCGTCCAGGCCGCGGGCCTGCGCCATCCCGCCGATCTGCGCGCGCATCACATCGTGCGGCGCGTGTCGTCGTATGAAGTGCAGCTGATGTCCGATCTGCTGAAATACCTCGAACCCGGCGATCTGCTCACCGGCCGCTACCGCTACAAGCTCTATGAAAAATGGTGGCCGGTGGCGCGCAGCGATTCGTTTGCGCCGAATCTCGAAGAACCAGCCGTTGCATGACGAACCTTCGTTCAGAAGCGCAATAAAGAACGCGCGTTGGACCTGACATCCAACGCGCGTTTTGTTTTGGCGGAAGCCGCGTTACTTGTTCGACGCGATTCGCTGCTGGATATGCTGCGCGCGCGCCGCCGACGCCGGATGCGAACTCAGCATGCTCGACTTGCCGCCGTCGAGCTTCGCGAGTTTCTGGAACGCGGTGACAAGACCGGACGGGTCCTGGCCTTTCTTCTTCTGGATATCGAACGAATAGTCGTCGGCCGCCGATTCCTGCGTTTGCGAGAACTGCGCGTTGATCAGCTTCTCGGAGAAGTCGCCGAGCTGCGATGCCGAGAGCGCACCCGCAATCCCGCCCGCCGACGACGCCACCGAGCGCACCGCCGACGCCGCATACGCGACCTGCATCGCCTTCTTCGTGTGGCCGAGCGCGACGTGGCCCATTTCGTGACCGACGACGCCGCGCACTTCGTCGTCCGTCATCATGTCCATCAGACCGCTATAGACGCGCACGCAGCCGTTCGCCATTGCCCACGCGTTGACGTCTTTCGTGATGTAGACCTTGTAGTTGACGGGCACGCCGTTGATGTTGTCGCCGAGTTGCGACGCGATCTTGTTCAGGCGCTTCGTGTACGGGCTGCCGGCGGGCGCGATCTGGTTTTCGGAGTCGAGCTGCGCGCAGGACTTGTCGGACAGCGTGCGCACATCGGAATCGGTGAGCGACGCAGCCTGCACGGCCTGCGAGCCGGATTGCACGAGAGAATTGGGATCGAGGCTCATCCCTGAACAGGCGGCAAGCACGCCGCAAGCGGCGGCAGCGAGAGCAACGCGGATCGTTTTCATGTCGAACGTCCCCTTGACGGATGTTATCGATGGTTGCTTCCGAACAGGCGCGCAATAAAAAAGCGCCTGACGGGCAGGCGCTTTTTTAACATGCAGAAAGGAAACCTAGAGGAAAACGTAAGCTTTCTTAACACTCCGTCGGACTCAGGCGACACTTGCGCGGCGTTTCGATGCGCGGTGAATCGCCAGACGTCCGTCAGGTCAATACGGTGTCGACGAACGACGGTCGTTGCGACAGCTTCTGATAGTGCTTGTCGAGATTCGGATGACGCTCGCGCCAGTTCAGCTGCGGCATGCGGAAGTCCAGATAGCTCAGCGCGCACCCGACGGCCACGTCGGCGAGCGTGTAGTGGTTGCCCGCGCACCAGGTCTTCGCACCGAGCCCTTGCGCCATCGCGGTCAGACCGTCGTCGATCTTGTGCTGCTGACGCGCGACCCACGATGCGCTGCGGTGTACTTCCTCGCGCAGCACGCCTTCGAGACGGATCAGCACGGCGGCGTCCATGATGCCGTCGGCGAGCGCTTCCCAGCAGCGCACTTCGACACGCTCGCGGCCCGACTGCGGCACGAGCTTGCACACGGGCGACAGCGTGTCGACGTATTCGCAGATCACGCGCGAATCGAACACGGCGGCGCCGTCTTCCATCACGAGACACGGCACCTTGCCGATCGGATTGAAGTCGTGGATGGCCGTGTCGTCGGCCCAGACGTTTTCCAGCTCGAACCTGTAGTCGATTTTCTTTTCGGCGAGCACGATCCGCGCCTTGCGGACAAACGGGCTCGACAGCGAACCGATGAGTTTCATTCCATCCTGCCTCTATTGAAATTGGCCGAAAGTATACGTGCGTTGGCGGGCGTTGGAGGCTTTTCCGTGCAGCGTCCGCGCGCTTCGCCGTCGGAACACGCGAGGCTGTCGACAGATTGAAACAATGCCGGTTGCCGGCGCGACGGTCTACCTGGCCTGATGGCCAGCCTTCACGCAACGCGTCTGGCCAACGGGCGAGCCGGAACCAATTTCCGTTGGGCGATACAATCGCACCATTGAATCGCACCCAGCCTCGCGGCAAATGCCGTTGCCTGCCGCGCCGCCGTCCACTTCGCACGATAAACCGCCGACCGAACTCATGACCGATCTGACTCCGGCTATCGACATCCACCGTCAGCGCCGCGCGCGCGTGCTCGAGACGCTGCGCGCGGCGGGCGGCGGCGTCGCAATCGTTCCGACCGCGCCCGAAACGCTGCGCAACCGCGACGCCGACTATCCGTACCGCCACGACAGCTATTTCTACTATCTCACCGGTTTCACCGAACCCGAAGCGACGCTCGTGCTCGATGCAGGCGCAAAACCGAACGAGCCTGCGTCGATTCTGTTCTGCCGCGCGAAGAACGCCGAGCGTGAAACGAGGGAAGGCTTTCGCTTCGGTCCCGACGGTGCGCGCGAAGCATTCGGTTTCGATGCCGCTTTTGCGTTCGACGACATCGACACGCAACTGCCGCGCATCATCGCCGACAAGCGGGCGCTGCACTATGCGCTCGGGGCGTCGGAACAGTTCGACGGCAAGGTGCGCCAATGGCTCGACGCCGTGCGCATGCAGGGCCGAAGCGGCGTGCTCGCGCCGTCGGCCGTTCATGACCTGATGCCCTTGCTCGACGACATGCGGCTCGTGAAAGACGAGCACGAGCTGTCGATCATGCGCCGCGCCGCCGCGATCTCCGCGCAGGCGCATCGTCGAGCGATGGCCGCGTGCCGTCCGGGCGTGCGTGAATACGAACTCGAAGCCGAACTGCTGTACACGTTCCGCAAGCACGGCGCGCAGGCGCCCGCGTATGGTTCGATCGTGGCCGCGGGCGCGAACGCCTGTGTGCTGCACTACCCGGCGGGCAATGCCGCCGCGCAGGATGGCGACCTGATCCTGATCGATGCCGCGTGCGAGCTGGACGGCTACGCGTCCGATATCACGCGCACCTTCCCGGCGAACGGCCGCTTCACGCCTGCGCAGCGCGAAATCTACGATATCGTGACGGCCGCGCAGCAAGCCGCCATCGACGCGACGAAAGCGGGCGCGAACTTCGACGCGCCGCATCAGGCCGCCGTGCGTGTGCTCGCGCAAGGGCTGCTCGACACGGGCATCCTGAATCGCGATCTGTTCGCGAGCGTCGACGAAGTGATCGACGAACGCGCCTACGCGCGGTTCTACATGCATCGCACAGGGCACTGGCTCGGAATGGACGTGCACGACGCTGGCGACTATCGCGAGCGCGGCGTGCCCGCCGACGAAAACGGCGCGCTGCCGTGGCGCACGCTGAAGCCGGGCATGACGCTGACCATCGAGCCGGGCCTCTACATTCGCGCAGCGGATGACGTGCCCGAAAAGTACTGGAACATCGGCATTCGCATCGAGGACGACGCGATCGTCACGGCGACGGGCTGCGAGCTGATCACACGCGACGTGCCCGTCGATGCGGACGAAATCGAAGCGTTGATGCACGACGCGCAAAAGACGGGCGCGGCCTGAACGCGCAAGGAACAGACAAGAAGATGAGCGAAGTTCAGCAAGCGGCGAGCGTGCCTTCGAACAACCAGCCCTACGACTACGACGTGACGATCGTCGGCGCGGGGCCCGTCGGTCTCGCCCTGGCCGGCTGGCTCGCGCGGCGCAGCGCGACGCAGAAGCTGAACGTCGCGCTGATCGACGCGCGCGAGCCCGAAGATTCGATCGCCGATCCGCGCGCGATCGCCGTGTCGCATGGCAGCCGGATGATTCTCGAGCCGCTCAGCTGGCCGTCCGACGCGACAGCGATCCGGCGCATCCACGTGTCGCAGCGCGGCCATTTCGGGCGCACGCTGATCGATCACGCTGAGCACGGCCTGCCCGCGCTCGGCTATGTGCTGCGTTACGGTTCGATCGTTCACGCGCTCGCGGAGTCCGTGCGTACGACGCCTGTGCACTGGTTCAAATCGACGAAGGCGCAGGCGCCGCAGCAACTCGAAGACGACGGCGTGCTGCTGCCGATTGAAAGCGCGCACGTCACGCGCACGCTGCGCACGCGCATCCTGGTGAACGCGGAAGGCGGCCTGTTCGGCGAGCAGCAGGCAGGTTCGGGCGAGACGCGCGACTACGGACAAACAGCGCTCGTCGGCACGGTAACGCTTTCGTCGCCTCAACCGCATGTCGCGTGGGAGCGCTTCACGCCACAAGGTCCGATCGCCCTTCTGCCGACGGGCGGCGTGCGCGGCGCCGACTACGCGCTCGTCTGGTGCTGCGCGCCGGAAGAAGCAGCGCGCCGCGCGCAATTGTCAGACGAAGACTTTCTGCGTGAACTGGGCGCGGAGTTCGGCGACCGGATGGGCCGCTTCGTGCAGATCAAGGGACGCGCCGCGTTCCCGCTCGGCCTGAATACCGTCGATACGCTCGTCAAAGGCAACGTCGTGGCGATCGGCAATGCGGCGCAGACGCTGCATCCCGTCGCGGGCCAAGGCCTGAACCTCGGCTTGCGCGATGCCCACGCGCTCGCCGACGCGCTCTCGCATTACGGCGCGACCCGCACCGCGCTAATTGCCTTCGCGCAACGCCGCGCGCTCGACCGGCGCATGACGATCGGCGCCACCGATACGCTTGCGCGCCTGTTCACAATCGACTTCCCGCCGCTCGCAACGCTGCGCGGCCTCGCGCTCACCGCGCTCGAATTCGTGCCGCCGCTGAAGGCGGCGCTGGCCCGGCAAATGATGTTCGGTCAACGCCGCTGACGCATGGCGACATCGCGTCGAAGCGGCCGCCGTTCTATGAGTGCGGGCACTTTCATAGAAGATTTAATGAGTTAGCGCAGAGGCAGTTCTGTCTGGGGCTAGCCCGTTAACGCTAAAATAACGGTTTTCCCTCGTATTTTGCGGTACGAGCGGTGCGCGAATTCCATGTTTTCGGCGCACCCCACGCTCGCCGCCGATGTCCGCCCATGCCCACTCTCGGCTCCCACACTCTGCGCAACAACCTGTTCGTCGCCCCGATGGCAGGCGTGACCGACCGGCCGTTCCGCCAGCTCTGCAAGCGCATGGGCGCGGGCTATGCGGTGTCGGAGATGGTCGCGTCGAACGCGCAGTTGTGGAAAAGCGAAAAGACGATGCGCCGCGCCAATCACACGGGCGAGGTCGAGCCGATCGCGGTGCAGATCGCGGGCGCCGATCCGCAGATGATGGCCGAGGCCGCGCGCTACAACGTCGCGAACGGCGCGCAGATCATCGACATCAACATGGGCTGCCCAGCCAAGAAGGTCTGCAACGTTGCGGCCGGTTCCGCGTTGCTGCAGAACGAGCCGCTCGTGCAGCGCATCGTCGAGGCCGTGGTGAGCGCCGTCGGCACCGGTCCGGACGCCGTGCCCGTCACGTTGAAAATCCGTACCGGCTGGAACCGCGAAAACAAGAATGCGCTGAACGTTGCGAGGCTCGCCGAAGACGCCGGCATTTCAATGCTGACCGTGCACGGCCGCACGCGCGCCGATCTGTACCACGGCGAAGCGGAGTACGAAACGATTGCCGCCGTGAAGGCCGCGGTGAAGATTCCCGTGGTCGCGAACGGCGACATCACGTCGCCGCAGAAGGCCCGTCACGTGCTGGCCGCGACAGGGGCGGACGCGATCATGATCGGCCGCGCGGCGCAGGGACGGCCGTGGCTCTTCCGCGAGATCGAGCATTTCCTGCAGACGGGCGAACTGATGGAAGCGCCCCGTATCGACGAGATCCAGCAGGTAATGAACGAGCATCTGGAGGACCACTACGCGTTCTACGGCGAATTTACGGGCGTTCGCACTGCGCGCAAGCACATCGGCTGGTACACTCGCGGCCTTTCCGGCGCCAACGTGTTCCGCCATCGCATGAATACGCTGGACACGACGCGCGAACAACTGCTCGCCGTCAATGAATTCTTCGACGCGCAAAAGGCGATTTCGGACCGCCTCGTGTACGTCGACAACGAAGTCAACAACAACGGTGAGCAGGATCAAACCGACCGACTAGCAGCATGAGCAAGCACAATATCGAACAATGTGTCCGCGATAGCCTGGGGATGTACTTCCAGGATCTCGACGGCTCCAATCCGCACGACGTCTACGACATGGTGATTTCGTGCGTCGAAAAACCGCTGCTCGAGGTGGTGCTCGAGCAGGCCGGCGGCAACCAGTCGCTGGCAGCCGAGTATCTCGGCATCAACCGCAATACGCTGCGCAAGAAACTGCAACAGCACGGCCTGCTGTAGTTTCGGCGCCCTGCCACGCCTTTCATCGGCTATTTGTTCTCATCATGATCAAGCAAGCGCTCATCTCCGTTTCCGACAAGTCCGGCATCGTCGATTTCGCGAAATCGCTGTCGGACCTCGGCGTCAAGATCCTGTCGACGGGCGGCACCGCGAAACTGCTCGCGGACGCCGGTCTTTCCGTTACTGAAGTGGCCGACTACACGGGCTTTCCGGAAATGCTGGATGGGCGCGTGAAGACGCTGCACCCGAAGGTGCACGGCGGCATCCTCGCCCGCCGCGATCTGCCCGAGCATATGGCCGCGCTCGAAAAGCACGACATCCCGACCATCGACCTGCTCGTCGTGAACCTGTATCCGTTCGTGCAGACGATCTCGAAGGAAGAGTGCTCGCTCGAAGACGCGATCGAGAACATCGACATCGGCGGCCCGACCATGCTGCGTTCGGCGGCGAAGAATCATCGCGACGTGACCGTCGTCGTCGATCCCGCCGACTACGCGACCGTGCTCGATGAAATGCGCGCGAACGGCAACGCGGTTGGCTACAAGACGAACTTCCGCCTCGCGACCAAGGTGTTCGCGCACACCGCGCAGTACGACGGCGCGATCACGAACTATCTGACGAGCCTCACGGAAGAACTGCAGCACCGCGACCGCAACACGTACCCCGCCACGCTGAACATGGCGTTCGAGAAGGTGCAGGATCTCCGCTACGGCGAGAACCCGCACCAGGGCGCCGCGTTCTATCGCGACATCGCGGTGCCCGCCGGCGCGCTGGCGAACTATCGCCAGCTGCAGGGCAAGGAACTGTCGTACAACAACATCGCAGACTCGGACGCCGCGTGGGAATGCGTGAAGACGTTCGACGCACCGGCCTGCGTGATCATCAAGCACGCGAACCCGTGCGGCGTGGCTGTCGGCGCGAACCCGCACGAAGCGTATTCGAAGGCTTTCCAGACGGATCCGACTTCGGCGTTTGGCGGCATCATCGCGTTCAACCGCGAGGTCGACGACACGACCGCCCAGGCTGTCGCGAAGCAGTTCGTCGAAGTGTTGATCGCGCCGTCGTTCAGCGACACGGCGAAGCAGGTTTTCGCAGCCAAGCAGAACGTGCGTCTGCTCGAAATCGCGCTGGGCGAAGGCCATAACGCGTTCGATCTGAAGCGCGTGGGCGGTGGTCTGCTGGTGCAATCGCTCGATGCGAAGAACGTTCAGCCGCACGAACTGCGCGTCGTCACGAAGCGTCACCCCACCCCGAAGGAAATGGACGATCTGCTGTTCGCATGGCGCGTTGCGAAGTTCGTGAAGTCGAACGCGATCGTGTTCTGCGCAAACGGCATGACCATGGGTGTCGGCGCGGGCCAGATGAGCCGCGTGGACTCGGCGCGCATCGCGAGCATCAAGGCGCAGAATGCGGGCCTGACGCTGTCGGGCACGGCTGTGGCGTCGGATGCGTTCTTTCCGTTCCGCGACGGCCTCGACGTGGTCGTGAACGCGGGTGCAACGTGCGTGATCCAGCCGGGTGGCTCGATGCGCGACGACGAAGTGATCGCCGCCGCCGACGAGCACAACATAGCGATGGTCGTGACGGGCGTCCGCCACTTCCGCCACTGATCGGCTGACCTGCTTCTTCTGAAACGGCCCGGCAGTTCGCAACTGCCGGGCCGTTTTGCATTTCGCGTTTGACGTTGTGCCGTTGTAGTATCGCAGGCACTGAATACGCACGGCACTTATGAGAATTCTCGGCATCGACCCAGGCTTGCGTGTGACCGGTTTCGGCGTGATCGATCAGTCCGGCCACCAGCTGACTTACGTGACGAGCGGCGTCATCAAGACAGCCGACGCCGATTTGCCCACGCGCCTCGGCACCATTTTCGAAGGCATATCGACGCTGATCCGCCAGCATGCGCCCGACCAGGCGGCGATCGAAAAGGTGTTCGTCAACGTCAACCCGCAGTCGACGCTGCTGCTCGGCCAGGCGCGTGGAGCAGCGATTTGCGGCATGGTGGCGGGCGGCGTGCCCGTTGCCGAGTACACCGCGCTGCAACTGAAGCAGGCCGTAGTCGGCTACGGACGTGCGACCAAGGAGCAGATGCAGCAGATGGTCGTGCGGCTCCTGTGCCTGTCCGGTATTCCGTCGACGGATGCGGCCGACGCGCTCGGCATGGCGATCTGCCATGCGCATGGCGGCGGCACGCTGAGCACGCTGGGCGGCATCGCGCCGGCGCTCGCGAAGAAGGGCTTGCGTGTGCGCCGCGGGCGGCTGGTCGGCTAGTCTTCACGGCTCGCGGAAGCCCTCTGCCCTGCGCTACACTCGCGCTTTCCCTCTCGATTGAACCCGCCATGATCGGTCGCATCGCCGGCGTCCTGCTGGAAAAGAATCCGCCTCACCTTCTGATCGACTGCAACGGCGTCGGCTACGAAGTCGATGTGCCGATGAGCACGTTCTACAACCTGCCCGGAACAGGCGAGAAGGTCGTGCTGCTCACGCAGATGATCGTGCGCGAAGACGCGCATCTGCTGTATGGCTTTCTCACGCCACAAGAGCGTTCGACGTTTCGCGAGTTGTTAAAGATCACGGGTATCGGCGCGCGCATGGCGCTGGCCGTCCTGTCAGGCATGAGCGTGCAGGAGCTGTCGCAAACGGTGACGATGCAGGACGCCGCGCGTCTCACGCGGGTGCCGGGCATCGGCAAGAAGACGGCGGAGCGGCTCCTGCTCGAACTGAAGGGCAAGCTCGGCGCCGACCTCGGCGCGATGGCGGGCGCCGCGTCGCAGTCCGATCATGCTTCCGACATTCTGAATGCGTTGCTGGCATTGGGTTACTCCGAAAAGGAAGCGCTGGCTGCCATCAAGAACGTGCCGGCGGGCACAGGCGTTTCCGAGGGCATCAAGCTCGCATTGAAGGCGCTGTCGAAGGCCTGATTTCGTGCCCGACAAACGGCGTACATGAAGCTTCGCATGCCGTTTTTTGAAACGCACCCTGGCCGTTCGGCCAGGTCTTCGGACGGGCCGCGCGCGGTACAATGCCCGCATGATCGAACACGACAAACTCGCCGCCGAACGCATCATCGCCGCCACGCCCGTGTCGCCGAACGAGGAAGCGTTCGAGCGCGCGTTGCGCCCGCGCCAGCTCGACGAATACGTCGGCCAGGAAAAGGTGCGCGGCCAGCTGGAAATCTTCATCGAGGCGGCCAAGCGCCGCTCGGAATCGCTGGATCACGTGCTGCTGTTCGGTCCGCCGGGTCTCGGCAAGACCACGCTCGCGCATATCATCGCGCGCGAGATGGGCGTGAATCTGCGGCAGACGTCCGGCCCGGTGCTGGAGCGCGCAGGCGACCTCGCGGCGCTGCTGACCAATCTCGAAGCCAACGACGTGCTCTTCATCGACGAGATTCACCGGCTGTCGCCCGTCGTCGAGGAGATTCTGTACCCGGCGCTCGAGGATTATCAGATCGACATCATGATCGGCGAAGGGCCTGCCGCGCGCAGCGTGAAGCTCGATCTGCAGCCGTTCACGCTGGTCGGCGCAACAACGCGTGCAGGCATGCTGACCAATCCGTTGCGCGACCGCTTCGGCATCGTCGCGCGGCTGGAGTTTTATAACGCGGAAGAACTGGCGCGCATCGTGAGCCGCTCGGCATCGCTGCTGGGCGCGCAGATTCATCCCGATGGCGCACTGGAGATTGCGAAGCGCTCGCGCGGCACGCCGCGTATCGCTAACCGGCTGCTGCGCCGCGTGCGCGATTACGCCGAAGTGAAGGCGGACGGCAACATCACTGCAAAGGTGGCCGATGCCGCGCTGAAAATGCTCGACGTGGATCCCGTCGGTTTCGACCTGATGGACCGCAAGCTGCTCGAAGCGATCCTGCACAAGTTCGACGGCGGCCCGGTTGGCGTCGACAATCTGGCGGCGGCGATCGGCGAAGAACGCGACACGATCGAAGACGTGCTTGAGCCGTATCTGATCCAGCAAGGCTTTTTGCAGCGCACGCCGCGTGGACGGGTTGCAACGCTGCTCACGTATCGGCACTTCGGCCTGGCCGCACCTGATTCGGCGAGCCCCGTCCGCAATCTGTGGGATTCAGAGCAGCGCTAAGCGGCTCACAAGACGCGGCGCCCGACGTCGCCGCCTGTTGAACTCAACGCCTCACTTCGGGCGTCGTCTTGAAGCTGTCATCCTCGGCGTCACCGCCGAGATGCGCAACATCGGCCCACGACACAACCGTGGCACGGCCGTCTTCAAAATCGACGACGTTCACGCTCGTATTCAACAACTGATAGTTGCGCGGCGCATCAAGCGACAGGCCTTTCGCGAAGCGATACGCGCAATCCAGCACGCCGCCATGCGCGACACACGCGATTCGCCCGTTCGGATGTGCGGCGACGATCGGCTCCAGCGCATGCAGCACGCGATGATAGAACACGCGCTGCGACTCGCCTTCCGGCGGGTGGAAACCGGGATCGCGCGTTTGCCATTGTGCATATTCATCGGGAAAGCGCAGCGCGATCTCGTCGCTGTCGTGGCCCTGGAATGCGCCGTAATTGCGCTCGCGCAGGCCTTCCCTGAGGCGCAGCGGCAGTCCGAACACATCCGCGAAAGGCTGCGCCGTTTGCTGCGCACGCATCAGATCGCTCGAATAGATCGCGTCGAGCCGTGCGCCCTCTTTCACCTCGCGCGCAAACCGTTCAGCAAGCCGCTGAGCCTGCTCGACGCCGCTCTTCGCGAGGGGAATGTCGATGTGCCCCTGAATCCGCTTGATGCGGTTCCAGTCGGTTTCGCCGTGTCGGATGAAGAGAACTTGTGTCGCCATGAACTCGGAAGAGAAAAACGAAGATTACGCGCGCGTTTGCAGCCAGAACGTCACCGGACCGTCGTTGATGAGCGACACCTGCATGTCCGCGCCGAACTCGCCTGTTTCGACGATGGGATGCTTCGCGCGCGCGGCTGCCACGAAGTAGTCGAATAGCCGCTTGCCCTCGTCGGGCGGCGCAGCGGGCGAGAAACTCGGGCGCAGGCCGCTGTTCGTGTCGGCGGCCAGCGTGAATTGCGACACGAGCAGCAAGCCGCCCGCGTGCCCCACGCCGTCGATATTCTGCACGGGGAGGTTCATCTTTCCCGCGGCGTCGCTGAACACGCGGTAGCCGAGCATCTTGGCGAGCAGTTTGTCGGCCGAGGCGTCGGTGTCGCCGCGTTCAGCACAGACCAGCGCGAGCAGGCCCACATCGATCGCACCCGTCACCCGATCGCCAACGCGCACTTCAGCACGCCGCACGCGTTGAATCAGCGCGATCATGCGGCGCGAGCGTGTTGTAGCGCGTTCGAAGGCTGGCGGGACATCATGCCGTCAGCGTGACGCGCGCGAAGCGGCGCTTGCCGACCTGCACGACGAACTCGCCCGCTTCGACCTTCAGCCCCTTGTCCGACACGGTGGCGCCGTCGATCTTCACGCCGCCCTGCTCGATATTGCGCAGCGCTTCGCTCGTCGACGGTACGAGGCCCGCCTGCTTCAGCAACTGGCCGATTGCCAGCGGCGCGCCCGCAAGCGTCACGGACGGAATGTCGTCCGGTACACCGCCCTTCGCGCGATGGTTGAAGTCTTCGAGCGCACGTTCGGCGTCGGCCTGCGAATGGAAGCGCGCGACGATTTCCTGTGCAAGCAGCACCTTGAAGTCGCGCGGATTGCGCCCGCCTTCGATCTCGCGCTTGTAACCCTCGATTTCCGACATCGGACGGAACGACAGCAGTTCGAAGTAGCGCCACATCAATACGTCGGAAATGCTCATCAGCTTGCCGAACATGTCATTCGGCTTTTCGCTGATACCGACGTAGTTGCCCTTCGACTTCGACATCTTTTCGACGCCATCCAGCCCTTCGAGCAGAGGCATCGTCAAAATGCACTGCTGCTCCTGACCGTACTGCTTCTGGAGTTCGCGGCCGACCAGCAGGTTGAACTTCTGATCCGTGCCGCCAAGCTCGAGGTCGGCATTCAGCGCCACCGAGTCGTAGCCCTGCATCAGCGGGTACAGGAACTCGTGGATGGAGATGGGCACGCCGCTCTGGAAGCGCTTCGTGAAGTCTTCGCGTTCCAGAATGCGCGCGACCGTATAGCGCGACGCGAGCTTGATCATGCCATCCGCGCCGAGCGGCATCGACCATTCGCTGTTATAGCGGATTTCCGTCTTCGCGCGGTCGAGCACGAGAGCGGCCTGCTCGAAGTACGTCTTTGCGTTCGATTCGATCTGCTCGCGCGTGAGCGGCGGGCGCGTCGCATTGCGACCGGACGGATCGCCGATCAGCGACGTGAAATCGCCGATCAGGAAGATCACCGTGTGACCGAGATCCTGCAACTGGCGCATCTTGTTCAGCACGACGGTGTGGCCGATGTGGATGTCGGGCGCCGTCGGATCGAGACCGAGCTTGATGCGCAGCGGCGTGCCCGTGGCCGCGCTCTTCGCGAGCTTTTGCGCGAACTCCTCTTCGATCAGCAGTTCGTCGACGCCGCGTTTCGTGACTTCTAGCGCGTGGCGGACTTCGTCCGTGATCGGGTAGGCGGAATTGGGCTTGGCGGTGGACTCGGTGCTCATGCTGGAACGGGAGATCGCAAAAAGAGAGATTGTCCCATAGTTGAGGCGCATTGCGCCCTCTACTCGCTGCAAACGTCGGGAACTACGTCGAAGCGTATTGTCCGCATTTTTCGCCGACGCGCACCCTGGCCGATTGGCCAGGTTGTTATGCAACTCGCCGTTGAGCGACAATTCCCGACAACAGCATGCGGCAAGCGTGCGTCAGCGCTACAGGAGCAAAACGTGGACAACACAGGCAACAGGGCAGACGGCGTGTATTTCGGATTGATGTCGGGCACGAGCATGGACGGCGTGGACGGCGTCGCGGTCGAATTTGCGGCAGGCAAGGCGCCCGTCGTGCGATCGCAGGCATTTGTGGGTTTTTCGGAAGGTCTGCGCGACGCGTTGTTCGGCCTTCAGCAACCCGGTGACAACGAAATCGAGCGCGAGGCGCTGGCCGCCAACGCGCTGGCTGCGCGCTATACGGTGTGCTGCCATGAGTTGCTGCGTTCGGGCAATCTCTCGGCCGCCGACGTCCGTGCGATCGGCGTGCACGGGCAGACAGTGCGGCACCGGCCGGAAAAGGGCTACACGCGGCAGATCAACAACCCATCGCTGCTAGCCGAAATGACGCACATCGACGTGATCGCCGATTTCCGCAGCCGCGATGTCGCAGCGGGCGGCCAGGGCGCGCCACTTGTGCCCGCGTTCCACGCAACGGTTTTCGGGGCGAAAAACGAGACGCGCGTGGTCTGCAATCTTGGCGGAATCAGCAATATCACGATTCTGTCAGCGAACGGTGCCGTGCGCGGCTTCGATTGCGGTCCTGCGAACGCGTTGCTCGACGAATGGGCCCACCGGCATCTGCGCAAGCCCTTCGACGAGAACGGCCAGTTCGCGGCTACGGGCCAGGTGCACCGTCCGCTGTTGAACGCATTTCTCGACGAACCCTTTTTTGAGGCGCAACCGCCCAAAAGCACGGGGCGCGATCTGTTCAACCCGGAATGGCTCGACGCGAAGCTTCAAGGTTTCACCAACGTCAGCCCCGCCGATGTCCAGGCCACGCTGGTCGCGCTGACGGCCGTGACGGTCGCGCGTGAAATCGAGCGTCATGCGCCCGACTGCAAGGCCGTCTACGTTTGCGGTGGCGGCGCGCGCAATCCGGAAATCATGAAAGCGCTGCAGGGGGCGCTTGCCCAGAGCGGCTGCAGCGGAGTCCCGGTTATGACAACGGAAGCACTCGGCGTCCCGCCGCATCAGGTCGAGCCGCTGGCGTTCGCGTGGCTCGCGATGCGCTGCGTCGCGCGGGAACCCGGGAATTTGCCGTCAGTAACGGGCGCTGCCGACGGACGTGTGCTGGGCGCGATCTATCCGCGTTGAACGGCTGGTGGGCGACATGTAAAAAACGGGGCCGAAAGCCCCGTTTTTTGCCGCCACTCACGTGGCGCAAAGCGCCAGGTAATTTGCGATTACACCGAGAACGACGAACCGCAACCACAGGTGGTCGTGGCGTTCGGGTTCTTGATCACGAACTGAGCGCCGTTGATGTCGTCCTTGTAGTCGATCTCAGCGCCCACCAGATACTGGTAGCTCATCGAGTCGATCAGCAACTGGACGCCGCTCTTGTTCATCACGGTGTCGTCTTCGTTGATGGCTTCGTCGAAGGTGAAACCATATTGAAAGCCCGAGCAGCCGCCACCCTGCACGAAAACGCGCAGCTTCAGCTCCGGGTTGCCTTCTTCTTCGATCAGTTCCTTGACCTTGTCAGCCGCTGCGTCGGTAAAGACGAACGGTGCCGGCATCTCGGTCACGGGGGTGTCGGTCACTGCGTCCATGCGAACTCTCCAAAATAGCTTCTAGCCGCTATTGTATTGCTCTTCCCAATATCGTGCCGATGCCCATGAAATCAATAGGTTCTTATGCAGAACCGGTAAATCGGCCGTGGTCAGCAAATTCATCACCCACGTCCCCGCACACTGGCGGGCAAACCCGGAGGGCGCAGGAAATAAAAAAGCCGCCTTCGCGTCTGCGTTGGCGGCTTTCTGCAGCAGACCCTGTATGGAACAGAGCCAGCACGAAGCGATTAACGCTTCGAGAACTGCTTGCGGCGACGTGCCTTGTGGAAACCGACCTTCTTACGCTCGACTTCACGTGCGTCACGCGTCACGAAGCCTGCGTTCGACAGTGCCGACTTCAGCGTTGCGTCGTAGTCCATCAGCGCGCGGGTGATGCCGTGGCGAACTGCACCAGCTTGACCCGTTTCACCGCCGCCCGACACGTTGACCTTGATGTCGAACGTCGTGCCGTGGTTCGTGAGTTCCAGCGGCTGGCGCACGATCATCAGCGACGTTTCGCGCGAGAAGTAGTCGGCGATGGGCTTGCCATTGACGACGATATCGCCCTTGCCTGCCTTGATGAAGACACGAGCAACTGCGCTCTTGCGGCGGCCCGTACCGTAATTCCAGTTACCGATCATGTGGGCTCCCCTTAGATCTCGAGCGCCTTCGGCTGTTGTGCCGAGTGCGGATGCGTTGCGTCTGCGTAGACCTTCAGCTTTTTGATCATCGCGTAGCCGAGCGGGCCCTTCGGCAGCATGCCCTTGACCGCTTTCTCGAGCGCGCGGCCCGGGAAGCGTTCCTGCATCTTGCCGAACGTCGTCTCATAGATACCGCCCGGGTAGCCCGAGTGGCGATAGTACTTCTTGTCCGTGGTCTTGTTGCCCGTGACCTTCAGCTTGCCGGCGTTGATAACGATGATGAAATCACCGGTGTCGACGTGCGGAGTGAACTCAGGCTTGTGCTTGCCGCGAAGACGGTGTGCCACTTCGCTGGCGACACGGCCGAGAACCTTATCCGTCGCGTCAATCACAAACCATTCACGCGTCACCTCATGGGCTTTTGCGGAAAACGTCTTCATGATCGATCCAAAAAATTAGTGCTGCGCCCAGTTTTTTTCCTGCTTGTAAGTGCGCATCGAGGCGCGTGCAGGCTCTCCCTGTTCTTCCTCCGCGGGCACGATTGCGGAAAAGCTGATGATTATAAAGGATTTTGCTTCGAAGAGTCAAAACATGCGAAGCAACCGCGGAGTATGGACGAAAAAAAGCCCGAACTAGCGGTTCGGGCTTAATCCACCTTAGGAGGAGGGTGGAGGAGACATGCGGAGATTGTCGAACTGCGACAACCAATGAACAGATTATATGGGCGCGGCTTGTGCAACGCAAGAACATTTGCAATGCGAAATTGAATTTCATAATTTGAAATTTCCGAATCAGCCGTTCGATGCTCGTCATCTCGTTTCAAAACAAGGCTTTGCTTGATTTTCGTCGATCCCGTACCCAAGTTGACACCGAGCAACACGACCAAAACGTTCCGTGCTATCCCTGATGCGCGGAGCATGCGGCGGCGCAACATACAACCCCGAACCGGCATAACCTGCCGCCGATGTCGCTCCGGGCGAGCCATCATCCGCCGGGCTACAATGCGCTTCTCGAATTCAAGCTTGCCAGACGGAGTACACGCATGGAATGCAAAGTCAGCTGGATGGGTCAGGACGGCATGGCGTTCGCCGCCGAAACGGGCAGCGGCCACCTGGTCGCGATGGACGGCGCGCCGGAAGGCGGCGGCCGCAATCTGGCGCCGCGTCCGATGGAAATGGTGCTGCTCGGCACGGGCGGCTGCACCGCGTACGACGTCGTGATGATCCTGAAAAAGAGCCGCCAGGAAATCACCGGCTGCTCGGTGACGCTGAAGGCCGAGCGCGCAAGCGAAGACCCGAAGGTGTTCACCAAGGTCCACTTTCACTTCACCGTGACGGGCAAGAACCTGAATCCGTCGACGGTGGAGCGCGCCATCAATCTGTCGCACGACAAATACTGCTCGGCGTCGATCATGATCGCGAAGACGGCCGAACTCACGCATTCGTTCGATATCGTCGCCGCCTGAGCGGCGCCGCGACACGAGCGCAGTTGAAAAAGAAAATGCCGGCGTCCCAACGGACGCCGGCATTTGTCGTTTGAGCGGCAAAGCAGGCCGATAAGCCGGATTCTGTGCGCGCGACGCGCCCGAAAGCGCGCCACGCGTGGCAGCCATTCCTCTAGGCGCGCCATTGCTGACGCGCTCAAGCTTCCTACCCGCAGACGAGACGGGGGCCCCGTCCTGCATCGCGAAGATGCGCGCCTGCCTACTTGGAATTGCTCCGGGTGGAGGTTACCGTGCCGGTCTGCGTCGCCGCAGCCGCGGTGCGCTCTTACCGCACCGTTTCACCCTTACCTGATCCCGTCTTGCGACGGGCCATCGGCGGTTTGCTTTCTGTTGCCCTGTTCCGCGTGTCGCCACGGATGGCCGTTAGCCATCACCCTGCCCTGTGGAGTCCGGACTTTCCTCGCCCTCGCCGGCCGAAACCGCCGAGGCCGCGACTGCCTGGCCTGCTTTGCTGGCGGCGATTTTACCATCCGCAACGGAGCGGGACCGTCGGCCGCTGCGAAACACGGACGCGTCGTCGTAGAACGATGGTGTCTCGTTGTCCGCCCACCAGCCGGGAATGCCCAGTACGGGCAGCGGCGCGAACATCCGGCTGCTGAACCCGGCGCCTTCCCTCAGCGCGCGGGCGACGGCGTCATCCAGAAAGGCATCGCGTGAAGCGCGTGACCATGTGAAAAACGCCGGCGGCACCTCGACGATCCACGCATGTCCCGTGCACGCCTTGTAAGGCATGACGAGCTTTTCCAGCAACGCGTGCCCGAAACAGCGCACTTCACAGCGTTCGTCCCACGCCGCGCGTTCGTCGATAAAAAGCGTCTTCCAGTCGAACGAGCGCAACGCCGCGCTCAACGCGGGATCCGACGATGCAAACAGCACGGCATTTTCATCGAATACCGTGAGCGCGTCGCGTATGCCGCCACGCGTCGCGCCGATACCCAGCGCGTCGATGGCAGCCGACCCGCGCGCGCTCAGCGCCGCCTTGATGCGCGGGAACTGAAACCACGTCAGCGCGTTGAAGAAATCGTGCAGATTGTGGCGCGTCGGCACGCAGCCCGTTGCCGAGATATGCGCCTCGTATGCCGTGCCGGACGGCAACGCATTCTGCGGAATGAACGCGAGCCGCTGTCCGCGTCCCGTCGTGATGACGGCAGAGGCCGCGTCCGCGTTCATCTCGCGCAGCTGATCCGATGCGCCGCACAGCGCTGCCTGCTGCCAGCGGACGCCGAGCGCGGCCACCTGCGCAAACCATGGCCGCGACCAGTCGATATCCGCAAAGCCCGGCGCGGCGCGCTTCGACGCACCCTCCGGCGAAACTGCACCGCGCGACATGGCGTCAGCCGACCCTCAAACGAGCTTCCAGCCGATCGCTTCGCCGCCGCGCAGCGGCACCACGGGCGTATCGCCTGCCGCGACTTCCGCGGGCAGCGTCCACTGTTCGCGGCGCAGCGTCACCTTTTCTTCACTACGCGGCAGACGGTAGAAGTCCGCGCCATGGAAGCTCGCGAAATCTTCGAGCTTGTCGAGCGCACCCGCCGTATCGAATGCTTCCGCGTACAGTTCGAGCGCATGCAGCGCCGTGTAGCAGCCCGCGCAGCCGCATGCATGCTCTTTCAGACCCTTCGGATGCGGCGCGCTGTCGGTGCCGAGGAAAAAGCGCGGATTGCCCGACGTTGCCGCTTCGACGAGCGCCACACGATGCGTTTCGCGCTTCAGCACAGGCAGGCAGTAGTAATGCGGACGAATGCCGCCCTGGAAAATCGCGTTGCGGTTATACAGCAGGTGATGCGCGGTAATCGTCGCGCCGAGCAGTTCGGGCGGCGCGCCCGCGTCGCGGACATAGTCGGCGGCATCCTTGGTCGTGATGTGCTCGAACACCACCTTCAGCGCCGGGAAATCGCGGCGCAGCGGCGTCATCACGCGGTCAATGAACACTTTCTCGCGGTCGAACAGATCGATCGACGAATCCGTCACTTCGCCGTGCACCAGCAGCGGCATCCCCACTTCCTGCATGATTTCCAGCGTCTTCGCGCACTTGCGGATGTCGGTGACGCCCGCGTCCGAGTTCGTCGTCGCGCCCGCCGGATACAGCTTCACGCCATGCACGAAGCCGCTTGCGCGCGCGCGGCGGATTTCGTCGGGCGGCGTGTTGTCGGTGAGATACAGCGTCATCAGCGGCTCGAACTTCACGCCGGCAGGGATCGCCGCGACGATCCGCTCGCGATATGCGCGCGCCATCTCCGTCGTCGTAACAGGCGGCTTCAGGTTCGGCATGATGATCGCGCGGCCGAACTGGCGCGCGGTGTGCGGCAGGACGGCGGCAAGCATCGCGCCGTCGCGGACGTGGAGGTGCCAGTCATCGGGACGGGCGAGCGTGAGGGTATCGACGGAAGCAGCGGTAGAGGCGGTCATGGCGGAGACTCACGAACGGCGCAGACACGGCAAATCGCACGACTGACGGCATAACTGACGAGGTCTTTCCACAAATGCAGCCAAAACACCCGTCAATTTTGCTTTTTGCCGTTTCTGGCTCGGTGATATGCTTGGAAAATCATCATTGTAACGGGTCAGCCCCGGCGTGCTTATGCTCCGGCTCATACCCCGTTCGAAAGGCTTGTCTTCCGCATCATGTGCCAACTACTCGGAATGAATTGCGCCGCGCCGACGGACGTCACGTTCTCGTTCACCGGCTTCGCGGCGCGCGGCGGCGTCACCGACCACCACTCCGACGGCTGGGGCATCGCCTTCTTCGAAGACAAGGCCTGCCGTTTGTTCATCGACCATCAGTCGTCGGCGACCTCGCCGATCGCGGACATGGTCAAGCGCTACCCGATCAAGTCGAAAAACACCATCGCGCATATCCGCAAGGCGACGCAAGGGCACATCGTGCTCGAGAACTGTCATCCGTTCATGCGCGAACTGTGGGGAAGGCACTGGATCTTCGCGCACAACGGCGATCTGCAGAACTACGGCCCGGTGCTGTCGGGCGTGTATCAGCCCGTCGGCAGCACGGATAGCGAACTGGCGTTCTGCGCGTTGCTGCAAGGACTGCGCAAGGCGTTTCCGGGCTCGCAGCCGCCGCTCGACGAACTGTTCGCCGCGCTCGAAACGCTGACGAAGGAAATCACGCAGTTCGGCGTATTCAACTTTCTGATGTCGAACGGCCAGGCGCTGTTCGCGCATTGCTCGACGCATCTGCATTACCTCGTGCGCAGCTGGCCGTTTTCGACGGCGCATCTGGTCGACGCGGACGTGTCGATCGACTTCGCCAAGTACACGACGCCCGAAGACCGCGTCGCCGTCATCGCCACACAGCCGTTGACGGACAACGAAGTCTGGACGGCCTTCGAACCCGGCGACCTGCTGATGTTCCAGCATGGCGAAGTGATCGCGCGCGCCAACGTGCCTGTGCCGCTGGCCGTGCTGGAAAAAGCGCGCAACCCGGCTTGCGATCCCAGCGCTTCGGCAAGCATGCTGCCCACGGCTTCCGTAGTCGACCTCGAATCGGACGACGCAGCGGCGTACGAATCCTGATCGCCTTGTTGGCACGCGAGGCGTCGTTGTCACCCTGCCGAGCCAGGCGCTCCGCATAGAAGCCGCTGCAACACGGGATCACAACGCCAACCCGCTTCGTCCGCTCTCTTCGCTTCACGCTGTTCAGCGCGCTGAGAACAGACATGGCACAACGTCGAGCGGCAGGTTTCCAGACTCGCCGCCAGAATTCTCGCGCTCAACGGATCTGCGTAATCGACGGCATGAATGTCGAGCAACAGACGGCCTGGCTGCGATTCCTGCCTCCCGGCTCGAACATCCTGCATCAAACACTCTGCGATCCGAATCGCTTCGACCCGAAGCATTGCCAGAGACTTTTTGGATAACTGACCTTCAGGCGCATGGCGCGAAATCCACAATTGCGCCGACTCCTAAAATTGCCCGGAAGTCAGCCACTTCCCGTCCAGCTGCATTGATACCAGCTCGTGAGCGACGAGGTCGCTCAACAAAAACACTTTCATCACACTCTCTCGTCGATCGAGACGGACGACGGCAACGCAATCCGCCCGCATTCACCCTATTTCGGCGGCAAGCTTATGTTCACGCAAACACGGATCACATGAGACGAATCTGATTAGTTCACAAATTAATAGATAACACTCCTAACGTTCAATCACAACTCTGCGACAAACAAAAAAGCCGCTTCCGAAGAAGCGGCTTTGTCTGCGATCGGAGCGCGATCTCAGTGCAGGATTTTCGCGAGAAAGTCTTTGGCGCGATCCGACTTCGGATTCGCAAAGAAGTCTTCCTTGCGGTCGTCCTCGACAATCAAGCCCTTGTCCATGAAGATCACGCGATGCGCAACCTTCTTCGCGAAGCCCATTTCGTGCGTCACGCACATCATGGTCATGCCTTCCTGCGCGAGTTCGACCATCACGTCGAGCACTTCGTTGATCATCTCGGGGTCGAGCGCCGAAGTCGGCTCGTCGAACAGCATCGCGACGGGATCCATCGACAGCGCGCGTGCAATCGCCACGCGCTGCTGCTGACCGCCCGACAACTGGCCCGGATACTTGTCGGCATGCGCGCGCAGGCCGACGCGATCGAGCAGCTTCAGGCCCTTCGCGGTCGCTTCGTCCTTCGAGCGGCCGAGCACCTTGATCTGCGCGAGCGTCAGGTTTTCGGTGATCGACAGATGCGGGAACAGTTCGAAGTGCTGGAACACCATGCCGACCTTCGAACGCAGCTTCGACAGGTTCGTCTTCTTGTCGGTGAGCGACTGGCCGTTGATCACGATGTCGCCCTTCTGGAACGGTTCGAGGCCGTTCACGGTCTTGATGAGCGTCGACTTGCCCGAACCCGACGGGCCGCACACGACGACCACTTCGCCCTTTTTGATTTCCGTCGTGCAGTCGGTCAGCACCTGGAACTGGCCGTACCACTTCGACACATTCTTGATAGAGATCATCTTGCGACCTTTTTCTGAAGACTTTTGACGAGGCTCGACGCGACCACGCAGATCACGAAGTAACACGCACCCGCGAACAGTACCATTTCGACGTTCGTACCGTCACGGTCGCCAATATTCGTGGCCGTGCGGAAGAAGTCGGCGAGACTGATCACGTAGACGAGCGACGTATCCTGAAACAGCACGATGGCCTGCGTGAGCAGCAGCGGCACCATCGCGCGGAACGCCTGCGGCAGAACCACGAGGCGCATCGCCTGCGGATAGTTCATGCCGAGCGCGAACGACGCGTTGACCTGTCCGCGCGGCACAGCCTGGATACCTGCGCGGATGATTTCCGAGTAGTACGCGGCTTCGAACAGCGAGAACGCGACCATCGCCGAAGCAAGCCGGATGTCGATGTCGGCGGAAAGGCCCAGCACGTTCTGCAGCACCTGCGGCACGATCAGGAAGAACCACAGCAGAACCATCACGAGCGGGATCGAGCGGAAGAGCGTCACGTACAGCTTCGCGAACCACTCCAGCGGCTTGACGCCCGACAGACGCAAGAGCGCGAGCACGGTGCCCCACACGATGCCGATCACGATCGCGAGAATCGTGATCTTGAACGTGACGATGGCGCCCGTCCACAGCGTTGGCAGTGCGCCCGGAATACCGCTCCAGTCGAAATGATGCATCACTTGCCTCCGATATAGCCAGGCAGCCGGCTCTTGGCTTCGACGATGCGCATCAGCGTCATCACGATCAGGTTGATGAGCAGATATGCGACCGTGACGGCGATGAACGATTCATACGTCTGCGCCGTGTAATCGACGAGCTGGCGCGCCTGCGCGGACAGATCGAGCAGACCGATGGTCGACGCGACGGCAGAGTTCTTGAAGATGTTCAGGAACTCGGACGTGAGCGGCGGCACGATGATCCGGTACGCAACGGGCAGCAGCACGTAGCGGTACGTCTGCCATTGCGTCAAGCCGAGCGCGAGACCCGCGCCGCGCTGGCCGCGCGGCAGCGCGTTGATGCCCGAGCGCACCTGCTCGCACACGCGAGCGGCCGTGAACAGCCCGAGACAGATGATCGACGACGAGAAGAACTGCGCGCCGGGCGGCAGTTGCTTGAACCATGTACCGATCGAAACGGGCAGCAGTTCCGGTATCACCAGATACCAGACGAAGAACTGAACGATCAGCGGAATGTTACGGAAGATGGCGACGTAGAGCGTGCCGATCGCCGCGAGCTTCGGGTTCGGCACCGTGCGCAGCACGCCGAACAGCGAACCGACGATCAGCGCGATCACCCACGCTGCAAGCGAAACGGTGACCGTCACCCAGAGGCCGGACAAAAGCCAGCCGAGATAGGTGGTCGGCTCGCCCGTGGAAACCGGACTCAGCAGAATGCCCCAGTTCCAGTGGTATGACATGACGAAGACTCCAACAAAAAGAAACGGAAGAAGCGCCTGCCCCTTCCGTTCCGTTCAACACGTTGACTGACTAACGGGTTGCTCGAGGTTTAGTCGATTGCCTTGTCGTTCGGTGCCTTGTACAGCGCCTTCATGTCGTCGCTTTCCGGGAAGGCCAGGTTCAGGCCCTTCGGCGGAATCGGCGATTCGAACCACTTCTTGTAGATCGTCGCTGCTTCGCCCGACGTTTCGACCTTCGCGATCGCGTCGTCGACGACCTTCTTGAACTCCGGATCGTTCTTGCGCAGCATGCAGCCATACGCTTCATGCGATTGCGGCGCGCCGACGATCACGAAATCGCCCGGATTGTTCGATTTCGCGCGCTCGCCTGCGAGCAGTGCGTCGTCCATCATGAACGCGGCGGCACGACCCGTCGACAGCGTCAGGAACGATTCCCCGTGATCCTTCGCGCTGATGATGTTCATGCCCATGTTCTTGTCCTGGTTCATCTTGCGAAGCAGGCGCTCGGACGTCGTGCCCGCCGTCGTGACGACCGTCTTGCCCTTCAGGTCAGCCCAGTCCTTGACACCCGAATCCTTCTTCGTCATCAGACGCGTGCCGATCACGAAGATCGTGTTCGAGAACGCGACCTGCTGCTGACGTTCGGCGTTGTTGGTGGTCGAGCCGCATTCGAGGTCGACGGTGCCGTTCTGCACCAGCGGAATACGGTTTTGCGACGTGACAGGCGTCAGCTTGACCTTCAGGTTCGGCATGTTCAGCTTCTGCTTGACGGCATCCACGACCTTCAGCGCAAATTCCTGCGAGTAGCCGATGACGTTCTGCTTGTCGTCGTAGTACGAGAAGGGAATCGACGATTCGCGGTGGCCCAGCGAAATAACACCCGTATCCTTGATCTTCTTGAGCGTGCCGGCGTCCTGCGCTTGCGCGCCTACGGTGAACAAACCCAGAGTCGCGAGAAGCAGCGCAGCTTTTTTAACCTTCATTTGTGATCTCCTTGGCAAGAACCGGCGCCAGTGTATCTCAGTAATTATTCTGAAAGTATGGTTGTTAACCATGTTCCGCGCGCAGTGTTGCATAAAGCCACCAATTTGCGCGGCGGCGGCGCCGGTATTGGCTTACAGCGCCTTTACCGGTCGATGCAAACGTCATCGTTTGCGTCGTTTTTGCCGGTTTCGGCAATCGGTCCGGGCGACTTCAACTACACAAAAACGGACGGCACCCGAAAGTGCCGTCCGCCCGATATTCTGCGCGACTTCGTCAAATCGCGCTGGAAAAGCAGTATTGCGCGGCGCCGCGTCGATGACGGGCGCCATGCCGGCCGTGTACCTCTGTGTACACGGCGTCCCTGGATCAGGGATACAGGCCACGCAGTTCGCGCGCTTGAAGGATGCGTTTGCAAGCGACGATGAACGCCGCCGTACGCACCGACACCTTCTGCTCGCTCGCCACTTGCCACACGGCTGCGAACGCTTCGCGCATCACGCGTTCGAGGCGCTCGTTGATCTCCTCTTCCGTCCAGAAGAAGCTTGAAAAGTCCTGCACCCATTCGAAGTACGACACCGTCACGCCACCCGCATTCGCGACGACGTCGGGGATCACGAGGATGCCCTTGTCGTGCAGGATGTCGTCGGCTGCCGTCGTGGTCGGGCCGTTTGCGCCTTCCACGATGATCTTCGTGCGGATCTTGCCCGCGTTCTTTTCGGTGATCTGGTTTTCGAGCGCGGCGGGAATCAGGATGTCCGATTCGACCGTCCAGAAGTCTTCGTTCGCGATCGTGTCGGCTTCCGCGTAGCCGCCGACGCCGCCATGCCTGGCGACGTGTTCAAGCAGCGCCACAGCGTCGATGCCCGATTCCTTGTACAGCGTGCCCGTGTGATCCTGCACGGCGACGACCTTCGCGCCCGCTTCCTGATACAGGCGCGCCGCGATGCCGCCGACGTTGCCGAAGCCCTGCACTGCGATACGTGCGCCTTCGATGTCCATGCCGATGCGGCGTGCCGCTTCGCAACCGACCACGAACACGCCGCGGCCCGTTGCTTCACGACGGCCGAGCGAGCCGCCGAGCGTGATCGGCTTGCCCGTCACGACGCCCGTTGCCGTTTGGCCCTGGTTCATCGAGTACGTGTCCATCATCCACGCCATGATCTGCTCGTTCGTGTTCACGTCCGGCGCGGGGATGTCGGTGTTCGGTCCGATGATGATGCCGATTTCGCTCGTGTAGCGGCGCGTCACGCGCTCGAGTTCGCCGCGCGACAGCGTGCGCGGATCGACGCGGATACCGCCCTTCGCACCGCCGTACGGCACGTTCACGGCTGCGTTCTTCACCGACATCCACGCGGACAGCGCCATCACTTCCGACAGCGTCACGTCCTGGTGATAACGCACGCCGCCCTTGCCCGGTCCGCGCGACACGTTGTGCTGCACGCGATAGCCTTCGAAGTGAGCCACCGTGCCGTTATCGAGTTCGATGGGCACGTCGACGATGAGAATGCGCTTCGGGCGCTTCAGCGTTTCGAGCCAGCGCGACAGCGAGCCGAGATACGGCGCGACGCGATCGACCTGACGGAGATAGTTGCCCCAGGGACCGAGATCGTCGGCGTGAAGGTAGGACGGGATGGACTGCAGATTTGCCGCGGTAGACATGAACGCTCCAGCGTTTTATCGGGTGACGCCATTGTCGAAAGAAAGCGCTGAAAGGGTCCAATGCCGTTTGGTCATCCGATTATGTTTTTCTTGCATAACGCTGCGGAAACCGCAAATGGCTGTCGCCTGCCCGTTCTTGACGGGCGCGGCAATGCAGTGTTGCCTACTTCGACGTCTGCGCGAGCTCTGCGCTCACGACATCCCACAGCGCGCGCACGAGTTGCTGGCGCGCGTCGTCGCCTTGCACGGCGAGCTTGTCGCGATAGAGACGGATCTCCATGGTCAGCGTGAGCTGGCCTTGCGCGACGCCGCGCGTCGCGCGGTCGAGGCGAATCAGCTTGCCCTCGGCGACGGCGTCTTCGACGGCGCTGTGCGGCAGAAATGCGACGCCATGTCCGGCGAGCGCCATCGCCTTCAGCCCTTCGGCCATGTCCGTTTCGTACACGCGATCGAGATACAGACGCCCCGGCGCCGTCGCGAAGATCACCTCCGTCATGCGGCCCAGATAGGCGTTCGGCGTGTAGGACAGATACGGCGTCGGCGCATCCGGCGTGCCGGGCAGCGTGTAGCGCGCGCGTCCGCCCTTGCCCGGAGCGGAAAACGGGCTGATCGTTTCGATGCCGAGTGTCAGCATGTCGTAGCGCGCGGGATCGAGCGCGACGGGATGGCTCGGATGGTGATAGCCCATCACCAGATCGCAGCCGCCTTCGACCAGCGACAGCACGGCGTCGTGCACGTTCAGCGCGCGCAGCCGCGTGTGGATCGAGCCGAGTTGCGCCTCGATGCGCTGCAGCCAGCGCGGGAAATAGGTGAGCGACAGCGTATGCGGCACGGCGAATTCAATCGTCGCGGCGGGTGTTGCCGTATGGCCGCGCAGCAGCGTGCGCGCTTCGTGGAACTGCGAGAGCATCGCGAGCGCCTGCTCGTAGAAGACCTGGCCCGCCGCCGTGAGCCGCGTCGGGTAAACCGAACGGTCGATCAGTTCCGTGCCGAGCCACGCTTCGAGCGCCTGGATGCGTCGCGAGAAAGCGGGCTGCGTCACGTGCCGCAATTCCGCCGAGCGGCTGAAACTGCGCGTTTCCGCCAGCGACACGAAATCTTCGAGCCATTTCAGTTCCATACGAACCTAGCGCTCCACCAGTAACGGAAAGCCTGCATTCTAGCGGCGCCGCGGATGCGCGAGCGCATCGACGCCGGAGCCCGCGCCGGGGCCTGGCTCCTGAAGTGGTAAAATTCGCGGTTCTCCCCGCTGCTATCTGGCAACCGTTTTTTCACCGTTCCTGCCCGCGTCCCATCATGTCCGACACCCGCCCCGACACCCTCTTCGCGCTGACCGCCCTCTCCCCGCTCGACGGCCGTTACGCATCGAAAACCGAAGCCCTGCGCGACTGGCTCTCGGAAGCCGCGTTCATGCGCCATCGCGTGACGGTCGAAATCCACTGGCTGATTGCGTTGTCGCACGCCGGTTTCGCCGAAGTGCCGCGCTTCTCGGAGGCCTCGGAGCAATTCCTGCTGCAGCTCGCCGAGCGCTTCACCGCGCATGACGCCGCGCGCATCAAGGACATCGAGCGCGTGACGAATCACGACGTGAAGGCTGTCGAATACTGGCTGAAGGAATCGGTGAAGGGCCAGCCGGAACTGGAACGTGCGAGCGAGTTCATTCACTTCGCGTGCACGTCGGAAGACATCAACAACACGTCGCACGGTCTGATGCTTGCGGGCGCACGCGAACACGTGATCCTGCCCGCGCTGCGCGCGGTGCATCAGCGCCTCGTCGCGATTGCACATGCACAGGCCGATCAGCCGATGCTGTCGCGCACGCACGGCCAGCCCGCCAGCCCGACGACGCTTGGCAAGGAAATCGCGAATGTCGCGGCGCGTCTGTCGCGCGCGATCGACCGGATTGCGAAGGTCGAGCTGCTCGGCAAGATGAACGGCGCCGTCGGCAACTTCAACGCGCATCTGTCGGCGTATCCCGAGTTCGACTGGGAAGCGTTTTCGAAGGAAGTGGTCGAGCAGCGTTTGAAGCTCACATTCAACCCGTACACGATCCAGATCGAGCCGCACGACTACATGGCCGAGCTGTTCGATGCGATCTCGCGCGCGAACACGATCCTGCTCGACCTCGATCGTGACGTGTGGGGTTATATCTCGCTGGGGTACTTCAAGCAGAGGACGAAGGCGGGCGAAATCGGTTCGTCGACGATGCCGCACAAGGTCAATCCGATCGACTTCGAAAACTCGGAAGGCAATCTGGGTCTCGCCAATGCGACGCTGCGGCATCTGGCAGACAAGCTGCCCGTTTCGCGCTGGCAGCGTGATCTCACCGATTCGACTGTGTTGCGGAATATTGGTGTTGCGTTTGGGTATTCGTTGCTCGCGTATGACGCGTTGAATCGCGGGCTCGATAAGCTTGAAGTCAACCCCCAGCGGTTGAATGATGATCTCGATGCGACGTGGGAAGTGCTGGCAGAGCCTGTGCAGACCGTCATGCGTCGGTACGGGATCGAGAATCCTTATGAGCAACTCAAGGAATTGACGCGTGGCAAGGGCATCACGCGGGAGGCTCTGCAGACTTTTGTCAACGGGCTTGCTATTCCTGCTGACGCCAAGGCGCGTCTTCTGGCGATGACGCCAGGGTCTTATGTCGGCATGGCTGCCGAGCTGGCTAAGCGGATTAAATGATTCTTTTGTCTGCGACGGGTTTTTTGTCGCTGGCGTCCGCGTTTTTTTCATCTGTGCTTCACGCGTTGCCCCTGTGCGGGGCAACGCCTGAAGCACGGATACGAATTCGCGGATGCCAGCGAAAGCCAAACCGCGGATGCCAGCGCAGCAAAAAAAAGCAAAGAATGGCGACTAGCGTCGCAGACAAAAAAAGCAACCTCTACCGCACTTCAATCTTGGCAAGCGCCTCGTCTACGATTTGCTCGGGCGTCAGCTCGATACTCACGGTGATAGCCTCATCCTCACCAGGCTCCTCCAAAGTATCAAGCTGACTCTGCAACAAAGACGGATCGAAGAAGTGCCCGGTCCGCGTCTGCAGCCGCTGCTGCAAAACCTCTCGCGTGCCCTTCAGATAAACAAAGCACACATCGCGATCCCCATCGCGCAACACATCGCGATAAGAACGCTTCAACGACGAGCAAGTGAACACGGCCGTCTCGCCCGCACGCTGCTTTTCCTCGATCGCCGCACGGATCGCTCTGAGCCACGGCCAACGGTCGTCGTCCGTCAACGGAATGCCGTTGTGCATCTTCTCCTTGTTGGCGGCGCTGTGAAATGCGTCGCCGTCGGTGAAGGTGCACTTGAGCCGCTCCGCCAGCAATTCGCCAATGCGGGTTTTGCCGGCGCCCGACACGCCCATCGCGATCAAAATCATTTGAAACTCCTTACAGGACCGCCGCCAAAGCGAAGGTCAAACCGAGGCCCATCAGCGAAATGATCGTTTCGCAGAGCGACCACGTCTTGAACGTCTGCCCGACCGTCATGCCGAAGTACTCCTTGATGAGCCAAAAACCGCCGTCGTTGACGTGCGAAAAAATCAGCGAGCCCGAACCCGTCGCCAGCACCAGCAGCTCCGGCTTCACCTGCACGCCGCTCGCCGCCGCCACCGGCGCGACGATGCCGCAGGCCGTCGTCATCGCAACCGTCGCCGAACCCGTCGCGAGACGGATCAGCGCCGCCACGAACCAGCCGAACAGCAGCGGCGACAGATGCGCAGCCGTCGCCGTCGCAACGATTTCCTTCGAAATGCCGCTATCCATCAGCACGCGGCCAAAACCGCCGCCCGCACCGACGATCAGCGTAATGCCCGCGATCGGCGCCAGACAGTCGCCGCAGAACTTCTGGATCTGCTCGCGGTTGAAGCCGCGTTGCGCACCGAACGTCCAGAAGCTGACGAGCACGGCGATCAGCAGCGCGACGTCGGACGTGCCGATGAACTTCAGCAGATCGTTCGCCATTGTCTTCGGCGCGAACACCAGATCGGCCCAGCTGCCAACCAGCATCAGGATCACGGGCAGCAGGATCGTGAACAGCGTGATGCCGAAGCCCGGCAGTTCGCGCTTCGTGTCGCGCTCTTCGGCATCGATGAACTGCGCGGCGAGCGGATTGTTCGCCGCGAGCTTGATATGACGGTGGATCAGCAGCGCGAACAGCGGACCGGCGACGATCGCCGTCGGCACACCGACGATCAGACCGTACGCAATCGTGCGGCCGATATCCGCGTGATACGCCTGCACCGCGAGCAGCGCCGCCGGGTGCGGCGGAATCAGGCCATGCACGACGGACAGACCCGCGACCATCGGCAAACCGATCAGCAGCAGCGATTTGCCCGTGCGCTTCGCGACGTTGAACGCGATGGGGATCAGCAGCACGAAGCCGACTTCGAAGAACACCGGCAAGCCGACGATGATCGCGACGACCATCATCGCCCAGTGAATGTTCTTCTCGCCAAACCACTTGATCAGTGTCGTGGCGACGCGTTCGGCGCCCCCCGATTCGGCCATCATCTTGCCGAGCATCGTGCCGAGGCCGACGACGATGGCGATATGGCCCAGCGTATTGCCGTTGCCCGTTTCGAACGACTTCACGATCGTGCCCGCCGGCATGCCGACGGCAAGACCCAGCAGCAAAGAAACGATGATGAGGACCAGGAACGGATAGACCTTGAAGCGCGTGATCATCAGGATCAGCACCGCAATGGCTATCACGGCGTAGATCAGCAGCATGCTGCCGTGGACAGCTTCCATGAAGCTCCTCCTTTGCTTTGTTGGTTTGTTCGTTGGAATTGCAAAGTGCTGCTGCACCTCGCCCGCTTCCGGATGCTAAAAGCGCCGCGAAAACGGGCGCTTTCGCGGACGCTGAATTTTACTGTTTGTTAACGTAGGTCGCGCAGGGAATAAACCCGCGTAAAAATAAAAAACCTCGCCGCTGCAGCCCTTTAGAGCTAGAACGGCGAGGTTCGCAAGATCCCGTTGCGCGCTGCGTCAAAACGCGATGCTGTGCGTCAATGAGCCGGCGGAGCCAGTTCGCTGGCAGCACGCGCGAGACGCGTAACTTCGTCCCAGTTTTGCGCGGCCAGCGCAGCCTTCGGCGTGAGCCACGAGCCGCCGACGCACACCACGTTCGGCTGCGCGAGGAAGTTCGGCGCGCTTTCCGCCGTGATGCCGCCCGTCGGGCAGAACTTGAGCGCCGGGAACGGGCCGTAGAACGCCTGCAGCATCGGCACGCCGCCCGCCTGCTGCGCCGGGAAGAACTTGACGATTTCGTAGCCGAGTTCGAGCGCGACGATGATGTCGGTCGGCGTCATCACACCGGGCAGCAGCGGCAGACCGGCGTCCTGCGCGGCCTTGTGCATGTCCTTCGTCAGACCGGGCGACACGCCGAACTGCGCGCCCGCCTTCTTCGCCTGCTCGCAATGCTCGGGCTTCGTGATCGTGCCGACACCGACGACGATGTCCTCGGCAAGCTGGCTCGCGCGCCTGATCGCCTCGATGCCAGCCGGCGTGCGCAGCGTGATTTCCAGCACCTTCACGCCGCCTGCGTGCAGCGCGCGCGAGACGTGTTCGCCCTGTTCGACGGTATCGAAAGCGAGGACGGGAATCACCGGTCCAAGGCGCACGATTTCGCTAACTGTTTTCGACGTCATCTTCAAACTCCTTATCGCTTATTTCTGCACTTATTTCTGCATTGCGTGAGTGGCTTCGCTCGCCGCGGCGCTTGCCGATTGAGGCGCTGGCTGCCCGGCGTGCGGCGCTTCGCCGACGAGCGGCCCGAACACCGACGCGCCCAGCTCCGCCGGCGCCGCCGCTGCACGGAACACGCCGAACAGCTCGCGGCCAAAGCCGACTTCGTTTTCCGCCTGATGCTGCGACACGGCAATCGGACGCGCAGCCCATTCGGCGGCGTCGATTTCGATATCGAGCAGGCCCGCTTCCGCATCGATCACCAGCATGTCACCCGTGCGCACCTTGCCGAGCGGACCCTGCAGCAGCGCTTCCGGCGACACGTGAATCACGGCGGGCACCTTGCCCGATGCACCGGACATACGGCCGTCCGTGACGAGCGCGACATGGAAACCCTGATCCTGCAGCACGCCGAGCAGCGGCGTCAAACGATGCAGTTCGGGCATGCCGTTTGCCCGCGCGCCCTGGAAACGCACGACTGCGATGAAATCGCGCTTCAGCTCGCCGTTATCGAATGCTTCCTGCACGGCTTCCTGCGAATCAAACACGATGGCAGGCGCCTTCACCGTCCGATGCTGCTGCGCAACCGCCGAAATCTTGATGACGCCGCGGCCAAGCTTGCCTTGCATCAGACGCAGACCGCCGTCCGGCTGGAACGGTTCGTCGAAACGGCGCAGCACGGCGGCGTCCTGGCTTTCGTCGACGCCCGGCACCCACGTCAGCTTGCCGTCGAGCAGCTTCGGCTCTTCCGTGTAATGCGCCAGGCCCTTGCCCGCGACCGTGTTGACGTCGTCGTGCAGCAGGCCGCCTTCGAGCAGGTTGCGCGTCAGGAACGCCATGCCGCCCGCTGCGTGGAAATGGTTCACGTCGGCCTTGCCGTTCGGATAGACCTTCGCGAGCAGCGGCACGGATGCCGACAGCGTGTCGAAATCGTCCCAGTCGATGATGATGCCCGCCGCGCGCGCAATCGCCACGAGGTGCAGCGTGTGGTTGGTCGAGCCGCCCGTCGCCAGCAGTCCGACGATCCCATTGACGATCGCCTTTTCGTCGATCACATGGCCGATCGGCATATAGTTGCCGCGCTCGACCGTGAGGTCGAGCACGCGGCGCGCGGCCTGCGCGGTGAGCGCGTCGCGCAGCGGCGTATGCGGATGCACGAACGCCGAGCCCGGCAGATGCAGGCCCATGATTTCCATCAGCATCTGGTTGCTGTTGGCCGTGCCGTAGAACGTGCAGGTGCCGTGGCCGTGATACGCGGCCGCTTCGGATTCGAGCAGCGCGTCGCGATTGCATTGGCCCGTCGCGAATTCCTGGCGCACCTTCGCCTTGGCGTCGTTCGAGATGCCGCTCGTCATCGGACCGGCGGGCACGAAAATGGTCGGCAGATGGCCGAACTGCAGCGCGCCGATCAACAGGCCCGGCACGATCTTGTCGCACACGCCGAGGCACAGCGCCGCGTCGAACATGTTGTGCGTGAGCGCGACGGCCGTGCTCATCGCGATCACTTCGCGCGAGAACAGCGACAGCTCCATGCCCGCGTTGCCCTGCGTGATGCCGTCGCACATCGCGGGAACGCCGCCCGCGAACTGCGCGACGCCGCCGTTCTCACGCGCGGCGGCCTTGATGATCTCGGGGAAATCCTTGTACGGCGCGTGCGCCGAGAGCATCTCGTTGTACGACGAGACGATGCCGATATTCGGCTGCCGGATCTGCTTGATGACGAGCTTGTCATTGCCTTCGAGGCCGGCGAAGCCATGCGCGAGGTTCGCGCAGGACAGCGCGCCGCGCGCCGGGAACTTGCCCTGCGCCTGGTCGATGCGCGCCAGGTACGCTTCGCGCGTCGGCTTGCTGCGCTCGATCACGCGCTTCGTGACTTTCATCAGTTGCGAATGCGGGGAAACCATCGATGCTCCTTCGTCGCTGGCTCGCGCTGATGCGCGCGTTGCGCCAGATTGGTATCGCGGGGAACGGCATGGAGAGCCGGCAACCGGGATATTAGTAGAAAAACTACATGCGCACAATGTGGCAGTTGCTGAATCGACAGATCGCCTGAATATATGCAGGACCGTTGTGCATTGGTGCTTTCAGCGACTGGACGCGGATCATCAGGGTAATCACCTACAGCACATATGTAGTTTTTGTACTTGATTCGTCTATCAGCTATAGTCCACGCATTCTTCAGCATAGTGCGAGATTCCCGATGATGCTGTCCCAGGTGGAAGCGATGCGCGATCAGATGCGCCCTTCCGAACGCAAGCTCGCCGACTACGTGATGGAGGCGCCGCGCGAGGTGCTCGATCTGTCGATGACGGAGGTAGCCGCGCGCGCGGGCGTCAGCCAGCCGACCATCGCGCGTTTCTGTCATGCACTCGGCTTTTCCGGCTTCCGCGAATTCAAGATCCGTCTGGCGCAAGGCATAGCAACGGAGGTGCCCGCCGTTTACCGCGACGTGCGGCCCGACGAGCCCGCGCCGGGCGTCGCGGCGAAAGTGCTCGACCGGACCATCGGCGCGCTGATCCAGGTGCGCAATAATCTGTCGTCCGATAGCGTCGCGGCCGCGATCCAGCTGCTCGCGCACGCAAAACGCATCGAGTTCTACGGCGCAGGCGGCTCGGGCATCGCCGCGCTCGACATGCAGCACAAGTTCTTCCGGCTCGGCATGCCGAGCGTCGCGTATTCCGATCCGCATACATTCCTGATGTCGGCGGCGCTGCTCGGCGAAGGCGATGTCGTCGTGGCGATTTCGAACACGGGCCGCACGCGCGACATCATCGACGCTGCGAAATCCGCGCTTGCCGCGGGCGCGAAGGTGATTGCCGTAACGCATGGGAATTCGCCGCTGGCGCGGATCGCGTCGATTGGGCTGTTCGCCAACGTCGACGAAGACACGGACATTTTTTCGCCGATGACCTCGCGCACCTCGCATCTCGCGATCGGCGATATCCTGGCTGTGGGCGTCGCGCTGCAACGCGGGCCCGAACTGGCGGAGAAGCTGGCAGGCGCGAAGGATCTGATTACGCAGCGCAGAGTGGCGACATAGCGATCTGCGCGGTACCGGCGCATAAACGCAAAATGGGCTCCCGGAGGAGCCCATTTCGCTTTTACAGCGTACTGCTGATGAAACCTGCGCTCAGGCGGCCTGACTGCGCCGCCCTTGCGCTTAGCTGATGCTTACCATTGGTACGACGCACCTACGCCAACCGTCGTGCCCTGCCCGCTGATACCGGCGCCCATCTTGACCTTGATGTTCTCCGTGATGCGTGCCGAGGCACCCAGCGCGGCGGCCTGATAGCCGTGGTACGAACCGCTGCCGATGCCGACCGCGATCGTCTTGCCCTGATCGACATCGGGGATCATCGTCAGCGCGGTGGCCGCCGCGATACCCGAGTAGGCGTTGCGCGCCACGCTGTTCACGCCCTGCTGGACCATGTTGATCTGCTGGTCGGTGTACTTCTTGGCAGTCGTGCCGTCGATCGCGTTGGCGTTCGTGAGCGCATAACTCGGTGCGCTAACCACGCCCGTCGTCGAGTTGTAGGCCGCGCCGCCGCCAAGTGCAGCAGCCGTCGTCGTGCCTTGCTGGTTAACTTCTGCGTCTTCCGATTGCAACTGGCTCACGTTCACCGCATCCGTGCCGTTCAGGCCCGCTGCGACGTTCGTGATGCGGCGCTCGCTACCCGCTGCGCCCACCGACACTTCACCCGCAGCCGTGGCCGCCGACAGCGTGCCGCTGCCGGGGTTGTAGCCGGCCGTGCTCAACGTTGCCGAATTCGCGACCGACTTATAGCCCAGCGCGACCGAGTTGGATGTCGTCGCTGTAGAATAGGCGCCCAACGCGCTTGCATAGGATCCTGATGCTGTAGCGGAATCGCCAAGCGCGCTGGTGCTCTGTGCGCTTGCAATCGCCCCATTACCGACGGCGGTAGACATTGAACCGCTGGCAGTGGTGTAAGTACCAAGCGCTGTGCTCCACAATGCCGTCGCGCTAGATTGCTGACCAATGGCCGTTGAGAGCTGCCCTGTAGCTGTGCTCTCATAACCGATCGCGATCGCCCCGTTATTGGCGGCATTGCTATAGAGTCCCATAGCGATCGCGTAGGAACTAGATGCAGTCGCCTGGTCTCCGACAGCAACAGAGTAGTTGCCAGTCGCAAGGGCGCTCGGGCCATAAGCCACCGCGGTGCTCACGCCCGAATTATTGCCACCGTCGAGTGCTCCGGCATGGGCCGCCACTGAGACGAGTACACCGGCCCCCGCAGCAGCGATCGCCACCACTGCTCGAACACTCTTCTTCCCGCGTCCCCGCGCATTCTCCTGCGCCGCAACCCAGGTCCCAGTCGACTCATTCCACACGGAACGATATGTCTTGTTCATCTGCAATCCTAAATTAACTGATATTCACGAATAATCGAACGCGGCTTTAGTCGGGCGATTAACCTCGACAAAGACGGCAATGCGTCTGGAGGGAGGGGGTCTTGAATGCGGTTCCGGTCGATTACTCGGTCAAACGCGATCAGAGACGAGGATTGCAGGTCTTTTTGAGATCAACCCGCGCAAACACTCTTACTCACTCCAACGATCATCTTGAATTTATTGCGATGAGCGACATATCTACATCGGACGAGTCCTAATCTCTCATCCTTTCTTCACCTCAAAGCGAGAAAATCTGAGAATCGGCCGTGGGCAGTGCGCACGATGCATGACGGAGAAGTTCGAATGAGCTTCCGCTCAGGCCAAACAAACCGAGGAAGGAGAGGGGCGCGCCCCGAAGACACAGCGAGGTTGACGAATCAGCGCTGCAAGTTGACGAAGAGCGGAGGAAAACGCGTCGCGATAAATGGTATGAAGAATTTGCGGTCGCGATCGCCGTGATTGACACGTACTGCGCATCGCAGAAGACCTCTGGACACGTGAATGCCCATTCCAAAAACAAAAAAGCCCGATCTGCCAATTCAGCAAACCGGGCCTTTCCAAAACCAAAACTACCGCGTCATCGACGCAAAAACCAACTCAAAACGGCTTGATCACCACCAGCGCCACTGCCGCGAGCATCCCCAAAACAGGCAGTTCATTGAACATCCGATACCACTTGTGAGAGCGTTGATTCAACCCGCGCTCGAAGGTCCGCAACAGCACCCCGCAATACGCGTGATAGAGGACAAGCAACACAACAACACCAACCTTCGCATGAATCCACCCCTGCCCGCTGCCGATCCCAACCGCAAGCCACAACCACAGCCCACAAGCCAGCGCCGGCACCGCGATGAACGTCATGAAGCGAAACAGCTTGCGCGCCATCAGAAGAAGACGCTTGACGGCGTTCGGATCGGTCTCCATCGCGAGATTGACGAAGATGCGCGGCAGATAGAACAGGCCCGCAAACCACGACGCGACCAGAACGATGTGAAACGTCTTGACCCACAGCATCTGCAATCTTGTTCTCCGTTTTAGGTTCTTAAGACTACTGACGCCCCTCGCCGTGCCCCAGCACGACATACTTCAGCGACGTCAGCCCTTCCAGCCCGACCGGCCCGCGCGCGTGCAGTTTGTCGTTCGAAATACCGATTTCCGCGCCGAGGCCAAACTCGAAACCATCGGCGAAACGCGTCGATGCGTTCACCATCACGCTCGCGGAATCGACTTCGCGCAGAAAACGCATCGCGCGATCGTGGTCTTCCGTGACGATCGCATCCGTGTGCTGCGAGCCGTATTCGTTGATGTGCTCGACGGCCTGATCGATACCGTCCACCACCTTGATCGCCAGCACGGGGGCCAGGTATTCGGTGCGCCAGTCTTCTTCCGTTGCATCGACCAGCGGCCCGACGCCCGCATCCGCGAGCACCTTGCGCGCCGCCGGATCGACCCGCAGCTCCACTTCCTTCTCGCGATACAGCTTGCCGAGCGCGGGCAGCACGTCGGCCGCAATACCGCGTGCGACGAGCAGCGTCTCCATCGTGTTGCAAGTGCCGTAGCGATGTGTCTTCGCGTTGTCGCAAACATTCAGCGCCTTGGCGATGTCCGCGCGATCGTCGACATACACATGGCAGATGCCGTCGAGATGCTTGATCATCGGCACGCGGCCTTCTTCGATCAGCCGCGCGATCAGGCTCTTGCCGCCACGCGGCACGATCACGTCGACGTACTCGGTCATCGTGATCAGCTTGCCGACGGCCGCGCGATCCGACGTTTCGACCACTTGCACCGCTTCCTGCGGCAAACCGGCCTTTTTCAGCCCTTCGCCGATCAGCTTGGCCAGCGCCGTATTGCACTCGAGCGCCTCGGAGCCGCCGCGCAGAATCGTCGCGTTGCCGGATTTCAGGCACAACGCGGCCGCGTCGATCGTCACGTTCGGACGCGATTCGTAGATGATGCCGATCACGCCGAGCGGCACGCGCATCTGGCCGACCTGAATGCCGCTCGGCCGGTACTTCAGGTTGCTGATCTCGCCGATCGGATCGGGCAGCGCGGCCACCTGCCGCAAACCTTCGACCATCGTCTTCAGCGCCTTGTCGGACAACGTCAGACGGTCGATGAAGGCCGCGTCGTGGCCTTTGTCCTTCGCCCGAGCCAGGTCGCGCGCGTTCGCTTCTTTCAGCGTGGCCGTCTCGCGCTCGATCGCGGCGGCAACAGCTTCGAGCGCGGCATTCTTCGCCGCCGTCGACGCCCGCGCCATCGCACGCGATGCGTGACGCGCGCGGCGGCCAAGGTCGGTCATGTACTGGTCGATATCCATGATGATTCCCGTTGTGCCGCTCGATGCTTCAGTTGTATCTGAAGTGCGGCTGACAATTTCTGAGAGCGGAACGATCCGCCGATTGTATGACGTGTGACAGTAGTCTGCTCGGCGCAGCGGCGCCGTGTCACGGGCTGGGAAAGGCTGCCGCGCGGCCTGTGTGACGGGTTCTCACTACGCTTCGCCGCCGGTAACGACGCGGGTAGCAGCGAAGAACCCTTCAGGCGTGCGACAGCCTACGACGGTCGGCGCAGTGGCGCCCGTCGCGCCGGTGGTGGCGCCGGCCGGCCCGGAGCGGGCCGCGTCGGCGCGGCGTGCGCCTGCGAAGCGGAAGCGCCCGCCACGGCCATCGCGAGTTCGAAGAGCCCCGCCCACGCGTCGGGCGGCGGGTCGTTGCGATGATTGCCCGGCGTGCCGCCTGACAAACCCTTCACCTGCCGGTCGAGCTTCGCCGCGAGCGCGAGCGCCTTTTCCAGCGACGCTTCCGTCACGCGCGACAACGCCGGTCCGACGAGCCGCTCGCGCGGCCCCCACACGCGGTTTTCGCGCAGCAGCATCGCGAGCGGCTTGCCCGCTTCGACGCCGCGCTTGATGCGCAACAGCGTGCGAATCTCTTCGACGACGGCCCACAGCACGAGCACCGCGGCTTCGCCTTCACCCTTCAGACCATCGATCATCCGCGACAGACGGCCGACGTCGCCCGCGAGCATCGCTTCGTTGAGCTTGAACACGTCGTAGCGCGCGACGTTCAGCACGGCGTCGTGAACCTGTTCGAACGTCAGCGCACCCGACGGATACAGCAGCCCGAGTTTCTGGATTTCCTGATGCGCGGCGAGCAGATTGCCTTCGACCCGCTCCGCAATGAACTGCAACGCGCGCCTGCCTTCTTCGCCCGCCGCGACGCGCTGGCCCTGCTGCGCGAGACGCTGTCCGACCCAGTTCGGCAATTGCGCGCGCTCGACGGGATCGATTTTCAGCGCGACGCCGGCGTCGGCGAGCCCCGTGAACCACGCGGCCTTTTGCGTCGCCGCGTCGAGGCGCGGCAGCGTGACGAGCGTCAGCACGTCGGGATTCGCGGCTGCCGCGAGCGTCTTCAATGCATCGGCGCCTTCCTTGCCGGGCTTGCCCGTCGGAATGCGCAATTCGACCAGTTGGCGGTCGCCGAACAGCGACATCGACTGGCTCGCGCCGAGCAGCGAACTCCAGTCGAAGCCGCGCTCCACCGTGAACACCGTGCGATCCGTGAAGCCGCCCGCGCGCGCCGCCGCGCGGATGCGGTCGCACGCTTCCTGCGCGAGCAGATGCTCGTCGCCGTACACAACGTACAGACCGGCAAGACCTTTCGCGAGATGCGCTTCGAGCGCGTCAAGACGCAGTTGCATGGCGACGGATGTTCGAGAGTGAAAGCGGAGTCAAGCGATGAATCAGAGCGGCGGCGGCGGCAGCGGCGCGCGCGGCGAAATGCCTGGCACTTCCTGGCCCGGCGCCGGATGCAGCGAACGCACGACGGCAAGACGGCGCATCAGCTGATCGACGGCGTCGTTCTGCATGTCGGCGTAGAGGATGTCCGCTTCGGAAGATTTCGCCTGCGAGAACTGATCGCTGTAGGTCATCGCGCGGTTCAGCGCGATCGAGCTGGGCGGAATCAGCAAGGTGCCGTCCGCGCCCCGCAGCGTGTAGTTCAGCGAGTAGTTCAGCGCGTACTCTTCCACCACGCCGAGGGAATTCAGCGTCAGCGTAGCGAAGCCGCGCGATTCGCTGATCGACAGGATCGCGTCGGCATTGACGGGCGAAGTCACGATCACCGTGTCGCTGCCGCCCTGTACCATGCGCGTCAGGCGCGCGGCGACGGGCGCCGCCGCGCCCGAGATGGCGAGGCGCTTGAACGCGTAGTCCTGCTGTCCGCGCAGCTGGAAGCCGCACGCGGACAGCAGCGCCGCGCTGCACGCCAGAGTCAAAAACGATCTGCGAGTCACATGAGCTCCTGGTTCGCAGTTAAGGCTAGATCGGCGCGGCCGTCAGACAACGACGTTCACGAGGCGGCCCGGCACGACGATGACCTTCTTCGCCGGCTTGCCTTCGCTGAACTTCGCGAACATTTCGTGCGCGAGCGCTGCGGCTTCGATCGATTCCTTCGACGCGTCCTTCGCGACCGTCACGGCGCCGCGCACCTTGCCGTTCACCTGCAGCACGAGTTCGATCTCGCTTTGCTCGAGCGCCTTTTCGTCGACCTTCGGCCACGGCGCGTCGAGCAGATTGCCGAACTCGCCTTCGTAGCCGAGTTCGCGCCACAACTGGAAGGTGACGTGCGGCACGACCGGGTACAGCACGCGCAGCAGCACGCCGTACGTTTCGCGCAGCACGGCGGCGCTTGCGCCGGGCTGGGCGCCGCGGGCGCTTTCGATCGCATTCAGCATCTTCATCGCCGCCGACACGACCGTGTTGTACTGCAGACGCTGATAGTCGAAGTCCGCCTGTTTCAGCACGCTATAGATCTCGCGGCGCAGCGTCTTGTCCGTATCGGCGAGCTTCGCGGCCTCGAACGCAGCGCGTTCGGAGAGCGCTGCTTCGTTCGCCTGACCGAACGTCCACACGCGGCGCAGGAAGCGGCTCGCGCCTTCGACGCCCGCGCCCGACCACTCGAGCTGCTGTTCCGGCGGCGCGGCGAACATCGTGAAGAGACGCGCGGTGTCGGCGCCGTACTGGTCGATCAGCACCTGCGGGTCGACGCCGTTGTTCTTCGACTTCGACATCTTCTCGACGCCGCCGAGCACCACGGGCTGGCCGTCGGCGTTCAGCGTCGCACCGACCGGGCGGCCCTTGTCGTCGTGCGTGACGGTGACGTCGGCCGGGTTGTACCAGGTCTTCTTGCCCGCGTCGTTTTCGCGGTAGTAGGTTTCGTTGAGCACCATGCCCTGCGTCAGCAGGTTCCTGGCCGGCTCGCCGAACTTCACGATGCCCAGATCGCGGCAGACCTTCGCCCAGAAACGCGAGTACAGCAGGTGAAGAATGGCGTGCTCGATGCCGCCGATGTACTGATCCATCGGCATCCAGTAATCAGTGCGCTCGTCGACCATCGTCTTCGCGTCGGGTGCCGCGTAGCGATAGAAGTACCAGGACGAATCGACGAACGTGTCCATCGTGTCGGTTTCGCGCTTCGCGGCCGCGCCGCACGTCGGACACGTGCAGTTCACGAACGCTTCGGACTTCGCAAGCGGATTGCCCGTGCCGTCCGGCACGAGGTCTTCCGGCAGCACGACGGGCAGATCCTTCTCGGGCACGGGCACGTCGCCGCACGACGGGCAGTGGATGATCGGGATCGGCGTGCCCCAGTAGCGCTGACGCGAGATGCCCCAGTCGCGCAGACGCCACGTAACCTGTTTGTCGCCGAGGCCGAGCGTCTTCAGATCAGCCGCGATCGCGTCGACGGCGTCGCCGTAATTGAGGCCGTCGTACTTGCCGCTGTTGATGAGGACGCCGTTTTCCTTGTCGCCGTACGATTCCTGCCATGCGTCCGTCGAGAACGGCTCGCCTTCGACCGCGACCACCTGCTTGACGGGAATGCCGTACTTCTTCACGAACGCGAAGTCGCGCTCGTCGTGCGCGGGCACGCCCATCACGGCGCCTTCGCCGTAGCTCATCAGCACGTAGTTGCCGACCCACACCTCGACCTTTTCCTGCGTCAGCGGATGCGTGACGAAAAAGCCCGTGGCCATGCCCTTCTTTTCCATCGTCGCCATGTCGGCTTCGGCGACACCGCCCTGCTTGCATTCTTCGATGAACGCCTGCAGTTCCGGCTTGCCTTGCGCGAGGCGCGTGGCGAGCGGGTGTTCGGCGGCGACCGCGCAGAAGGTCACGCCCATGATCGTGTCGGCGCGCGTCGTGAACACGCGCAGCAGTTTCTGCTCGCCATCCAGTTCGTACGGGAAGCCGAAGTTCACGCCGAAGCTCTTGCCGATCCAGTTCTGCTGCATGACCTTCACGCGCTCGGGCCAGCCGAGGCCGTCGAGGTCGTTCAGCAGTTCATCCGCGTACTGCGTGATGCGCATGTAGTACATCGGGATTTCGCGCTTCTCGACGAGCGCGCCCGAACGCCAGCCGCGGCCGTCGATCACCTGCTCGTTCGCGAGCACGGTTTGATCGACGGGGTCCCAGTTCACGGTGCCCGTCTTCTTGTACGCGATGCCCTTTTCCAGCATCTTCAGGAAGATCCACTGGTTCCACTTGTAGTAGTCGGGGCTGCAGGTGGCGACTTCGCGCGACCAGTCGATGGCAAGACCCATCGACTGCATCTGCTTCTTCATGTACGCGATGTTGTCGTACGTCCACTTCGCGGGCGGCACGCCATTGGCCATCGCGGCGTTTTCGGCGGGCATGCCGAACGCGTCCCAGCCCATCGGCATCAGCGTGTTGTAGCCGTTCATCCGCAGATAGCGGTACATCACATCATTGATCGTGTAATTGCGTACGTGCCCCATGTGCAGCTTGCCCGACGGATACGGCAGCATCGAAACGCAATAGAACTTCGGCTTGTCGGCCTTTTCCGTCGTTTTGTACGCGTCGGTGGCGCGCCATTGTCCTTGCGCGGCGGATTCGACGTCGGAGGGAACGTATTTTTCGTGCATGGTGTGATGGGATCGCTGTTCGGTGCCGCTGTTCAGTTGCTTCGGCACCGGCGGGGTGCTCTGCGTGATGAAAGTCTCGTCGATTCCCCTTTCGTCAAGGGGAAAGGGCTGATTATACCGTTCGGCCGGGTTCACGCCGCGCGCGATTGAGTGGAGACACTGCGTTTTGCGCGGCAAATACGCACCAATCGGGCGCGATCGCGCGATTTTGGACGTGTCGCGCGGCGCCTTATTGCGAGGAAGACGCGGCGGCCGGCGTCACTGCCGGACTACCCGCTTTGGCCTCGCCCGACGGCGGTTCCGTCACGAAGCCGATGCGCTCCAGCCCCGCTTGTTGCGCCGCGCCCATCACCTGCGCGATGACTTCGTAGCGCGTCGAGCGCTCGGCGCGCAGATGGATTTCCGGCTGTTCCTTCAGTTTGCCCGCGTCGTTGAACTGCGCGCGCATCTGCTCGAGCGTGATGGGCTTGTCGTTCCAGTAGAGCTTGCCTGCCGCGTCGATCGACAGCGTGATGGTCTGCGGTGTCTCGCGCGACTCGGCGGCCGCGACGCGCGGCAGATCGAGCCGGATCGCGTGCGTGAAGAGCGGCGCCGTGATGATGAAAATGACGAGCAACACGAGCATCACGTCGATCAGCGGCGTCATGTTGATGTCCGCCATCGGCGCGGCCGTCTTGTGTCTGTCGAGTCCGCCGAATGCCATGTGCCGTGCCTCGCTCTCGCCCGTGATGTGCGCTTACGCCTGCGTCCGCGCGGGCGACCGTGCGCCTTGCGCGTCGCGCAGATCGCCGCGTGTGGCGCCGTGTGTTTCGTCGGCGGGCGCGCAGACGCAGGCGTGCAGGTCATGCGCAAAGCCGTCGAGTTCCTCCGACACCTGCCGCACCATCCGCCCCAGCACGTTATAGGCGAGCACGGCGGGAATCGCGACGACGAGGCCGAACGCCGTCATGATGAGCGCCTCGCCGACGGGCCCCGCGACGTTTTCGATCATGGCCTGCCCGCTCTGCGCGATGCTGCCGAGGGCGTGATAGATGCCCCACACGGTGCCGAGCAGCCCGACGAACGGCGCCGTGCTGCCCACCGACGCGAGCAGCACCTGCCCGAACTCCAGTCTGCGCTGCGAGCGGTGCAGCGCCTGGCGCAGCGCCCGCAGCACGCGTTCGCTGCGTTCGACGCGCGCGAGCAGCGCGCCCGGCGTTTCGACTTCCGACGCCTGCAGCGCCGCCTCAGCAAGCGGTGAAAAGATATGCTCGCGGTCCGCGAGTCTTAAAGTGGTCACGCCTTCGGACAGCGTCGGCGCCTGCCAGAACCGCGCGACTGCGCGCGGCCCTTGCCGCTTCGCGCGGCTCAGCATCCAGCTTTTGACGATCAGGAAACACCAGCTCGCAACCGACATCGCCAGCAGCACATAGGCGACGCCATGCGTGATGGCGTCGCTGGTTTGCAGATAGTGGATGATGCCGGTGTTTGCCATCGGAGCTCGCCGGTTGCCAGGGCCGTTGCGCCCCGGCAAGTGAAAGGCTGATGCAGGGCTTAGCGCAAGCCGAGCACGTCCTGCATGTCGAACAGGCCGTTTGCGTGGCCTTCGAGAAAGCGCACCGCGCGCACCGCGCCTTGCGCGTACGACAGACGGCTCGCCGATTTGTGCGTGATTTCGATGCGCTCGCCGATACCCGCGAACAGCACCGTGTGATCGCCGACGATATCGCCGCCGCGAATCGCCGAAAAGCCGATCGTGGACGGATCGCGCTCGCCCGTCACGCCTTCGCGCGCGTAGACGGCGCAATCTTCGAGCTTGCGGCCGAGCGCGCCGGCGATCACTTCGCCCATCGTCAGCGCGGTGCCCGACGGCGCGTCGACCTTATGACGGTGATGCGCCTCGATGATTTCAATGTCGTAGCCCTGCGAGAAATGGCGCGCGGCAAATTCGAGCAGCTTCATCGTGACGTTCACGCCGACGCTAAAATTCGACGCGAACACGATGCCGATTTTCTCCGACGCCGCGCGGATCTGCGCCTTCTGCGCGTCGTCGAAACCCGTCGTGCCGATCACGAGCTTCGTGTTCGTGCGCAGCGCGGCTTCGATGTGCGCGAGCGTGCCCTCGGGGCGCGTGAAGTCGATCAGGTAGTCGGATTGCGCGAGCACGGCGTCGATATCGTCCGACAGCAGCACGCCCGTCTGCTTGCCCAGAAACGCGCCCGCGTCCTGGCCGAGTAGCGGCGCGCCTGCGCGATCGAGCGCACCCGACAGCTTGATTTCAGGATCGTTGAGAACGGTTTCGATGAGCATCCGGCCCATGCGGCCCGATGCGCCGGCGATGGCAATTTTCATGGGTAGTCCAGAAACAGCGCCTGTGCGATGCGCTGATGGTTAGCGCGCGGCCTGGCGACAAAAGAAACGAAACGGGCGGCGTCTTGCGGCGGCAGCGCGCCGGGCAAGACACATGATGGGCAGGCGACGGATTCACCCGCCCATCATGTTACGGACAACGGAATCAGCCGCCCGTTCCCGTGCCCGTTTGTACGGAAGATTGCGACGATTTGGCGGGCGCGTCTTTCGACTGGCCGTTGTTGCTTTCCGGGCCGGTCGGGCCGACCGGGTTGTCGCTCGGTACGCCCTGCATCTGCGGGGGCGGCGGACGCGTGAAGCGGAACTGCGGCTGGCCCGGCTCCGTCGCGTTCTGCGGCACGCCACCGTTCGACGGCGGCGTGTTCGCACGCACCGACGGCGTCGCGCCCCGCGCGGGTGCCTGCACGGCGTTGGTCAGGCGGTTCGCGGCTTGCGCGGCCTGCGCGTTCGGATCGACGGCGGGCAGATTGCCTGCCTGGGCGGCTTCGGACGTCGCCGAGCGGACCGTGTCGGGCGAGACGGCAGGTGCCGCAGCGGCCGCAGCAGGCGCGCTCGCTGCGCTACCCGCGCTCGCGACCACGGGCGCTACGGCCTTTTTCTTGCCGGTGCGGTCGCCGTCGATATCGGCGAGCAGTTCGAGGTTGGACGGCAGATCTTCGCCGCCCGACCAACTCGCGACGCGATCGCCAGTGAAATTCACGATGAAGTCCCGCTGCTGGACGATCGACGTCGAGCCGCGCTTGAAATAGAACACGTAGTCCCAGCGGTCCGCGTGGAACATGTCCGTGAGAAGCGGCGTGCCGAGTACCTGTCTGACCTGCGCCCGCGACATGCCGACCTGCATCTGCGCGGCCATTTCGCTCGACACGAAATTGCCTTGAACCACAGTAATGCGATATGGCGTGATGCTTTGGGCAACACGCTGAGTCAGGCTGTCATACGTGGAACATCCAGCAAGTACGGCCACGGCCGCAGCGACGATCAAGGTACGCCGCACGCGGCTCCCCCGGTTGATCAATAGAGCTTTTGGAATCATTTCCCTCACCGTGCGGGCTTCCCGAGCCGCGCGTGTTTCCGTGTAAGATGACCTGAACAGCAATTCACATTACCATTAGAACCCCGCATTGTACTCTAGGGATCCCTTGCCATGACCAATCCAACCGATCTGAAAAATATCGGGCTCAAGGCGACCCTACCGCGCCTCAAGATTCTGGAGATCTTTCAGCACAGCCCGGTGCGCCATCTGACCGCCGAAGATGTCTACCGCAACCTGCTGCATGAAGAACTGGATATCGGGCTCGCCACGGTGTATCGCGTGCTCACGCAGTTCGAGCAGGCAGGTCTGCTGTCGCGCAGCAACTTCGAGTCGGGTAAAGCCGTTTTTGAGCTGAACGAAGGGACACACCACGACCATCTGGTGTGTATCGATTGCGGTCTCGTCGAAGAATTTTTCGACCCCGAGATCGAGAATCGCCAGCAGGCGATCGCGAAGGAACGCGGCTTCAAGCTGCAGGAACACGCGCTCGCGCTGTATGGCGCGTGCACCAAGGACAAGTGCCCGCATCGCAAGCACTGACGCACGCGTCCGGCGCACTTTAGCCGGTAAGACGCAGAAAGGCCCGGCCGTTTCCATCGGCCGGGCCTTTTGCTTTCCGGCGCTTACCGCGACCGCAACCCGGCCAGCAAGCGGCCAAAAAGCGGCCCTCAATCGGCCATCAATCGGCAAGCATTTCGAACGATTCACGCTCCAGCCGCCACGGCTGCGGCAACGGCGCTTCGTCGCAATTCGGCCCTTCCCCGCCGCGATCGATCACCACGAAATCGCTCACGCGCCCGAGCGCCAGCAGCGGATGATGCCAGACGCCTTTCGCGTAATTGACGCCTTGCCAGCCGTGCGTCGAGAAAGCTCTGAGCTTCGTCGGATCGAGTTCGCCGGCGGGCGCGACGACGATCAGATACGGCGCACTCGACAGCGGCACGAATGCCTGGCTGCCGAGCGGATGCCGCTCCATCATCGCGATCTCGATCGGCCATGCACGCGGCTGCGCGCGAAACACATTGATCAGCGGACGGCCGTCTCGCGTCGTCACGTCCACTCGCGCGAGATCGTGGAAACGCTCGGTCGTGCCTTCGTTGATCGGGTAATGGCGCGCGCCGTCCAGTTCGATCACGTCGCCGAACGGGACGAACGCTTCGCGGGTCAGGCGCTCGATGCGCAGTGTGTTCATGACCTTCTCCGTCGATCCTTGCAGTACGCGTTACTCGGGCTCGCCCCACAGACGCAGCCGCGACACGCCGCCGTCCGGGTAGATGTTGAAGCGTACGTGCGTCACGGGGCCAAGCGCGGCGAGTTCCGCGGCGAAGGTGTGGACGCTGTCCATCTGCAGCTTCTGTTCGGGCAGCAGCACAGGCCAGAACATCGCCTGCGTGACGAGCGAATCGTCGGTGCCGCCTGTGACGGACGCCGCCTGCAGCGAGCAGCGATCCGGGAAATTGCCCTTGAAATGCGCCGTGTCGACTTCGACCTTGCGGATCACGCCCGGCCGCGCAAGCGCGACGATCGCCCAGTCGTTGCCCGGCTCGCGGCGGCGCCGCGTTTCCCAGCCGTCGCCCATGTTCACGCCGCGTCCCGGCATCAGCATCTGCGATGCCGGCCCGAAATGCTGGTTGTTCGCCGCAACCAGATACGCGCCGTTTTCGACAGCCGCAAGATCGATCAGGCTGCCGCGCTCGGCGCGCTCCCAGTCGCGCTTCGGTTGTCCGTATACGCGCAGCCGTGCGAGTCCGCCGTCCGGATACAGGTTCACGCGCAGATGCGTGAATGCACGCGCGTCATGCACTTCGACGTAGTGGTGCTGATTGCCCTGCAGCGTGGTTGCGGGGACGATGGCTTGCCAGTCGGCGTTGTCGGCGGGAACGTCGTCGGCCGAATAGCAGGCTTCGATCGAGGCCGCCGGCGGGAAGTTGCCCGTGAAGTGGCTCGTATCGAGATCGACGCCATGCACGACGCCCGGCCGCGCGAGCCGCACGACGCAGTAGTCGTGGCCCGTCGTGCGCTTGCGGCGCGTTTCCCAGCCGTCCATCCACTTGCCGTGGTCGTCGTACTTGCCGGGGATGAACACGGCCGGCTGCGGGTCGAGCATCCGCTCCTTCGGCGCGAAGAATTCGTCGCTGGCGAAGAGCGCCTTGGCGCCGAGGCGCGGGTCGGCGAGATTCATGTAGCGGCGCGTGAAGGCGGGTGCGTTCGGATCGAGAATCGGATTAGCCATGATCGGTTCAGTTTTCGGTCGAGAGGTGCGATTGAGGTGAGCTTTGCTCGAATAGGCGGCGGACCGTTTCGGTCCGCCGCATTGCCACGAGTGGTCGGTCAGATGGCGGGAAAGCGTGGTCAGACAGCGTGCGCCGGGTTCGCGTGGCCCGTCTCGCCGTCGAGATCGGTGCTGGCGGGCACGAAGCGGAAGTCGCTGTCGAGATTCAGCACGCGGCGGGCGCGCGCCTTGTCGATGTCGTTCTCCCACACGGCGACGACGACCGTCGCTACGCAGTTGCCGATCAGATTGGTCAGCGCGCGGGCGATGCCGACGAACCAGTCGACGGGCAGGATCAGCACGAGGCCGAGCACGGGGATCGCCGGAATCGCGGAAAGCGTCGCGGCGAGAATCACGATCGCCGAGCCGGGAATGCCGTGCGCGCCCTTCGACGTAATCAGCGACACGAGCACGACGACGATCAGATCGTGCATCGACAGCGGCGTGTTCGTGGCCTGTGCGATGAAGATCACGGCGAGCGTGAGATAGATCGAGAAACCGTCCAGATTGAACGAGTAGCCGGTCGGAATCACGAGACCGACGGTCGAATCCTTCACGCCCATCCATTCGAGTTTGCGCATGATCTGCGGCAGCACGGCGTCCGACGAAGCGGTGCCGAGCACGATCGACAGTTCTTCGCGCAGATAGCGGATCAGCTTGAACACGCTGAAGCCCGCCAGACGCATCACGACGCCCAGCACGACGGCGACGAACACGATGCAGCTCGCGTAGAATACGACGACGAGCATGCCGAGCTGCTTGAGCGACGCGACACCATACGTGCCCGTCGTGAACGCGATCGCGCCCAGCACGCCGAGCGGCGCGAGTTTGATGATGAAGCTCATCACGCGGAAGAACACTTGCGCGAGTTCGTCGATCAGGCCGTTGACGCGCTGCACGCGCGGCCCGAGCAGCGACAGCGCCGAGCCGACGAGCACGGAGAACACGAGAATCTGGAGGATGTCGCCCTTCGCGAAGGCATCGAACGCAGTCTCGGGAATGATCTTCAGCAGGAAGCCGGCCGTGTCCTTGAGGCTCTTCGCGTGCTCGGTGTACGAGGAGAGCGACGCGGGATCGAGCGAATGCAGATCGATGTTCATGCCGACGCCGGGGCGCGTCACGTACGCGAGCACCGCGCCGATCACGAGCGCGATCGTCGTCATGATCTCGAAGTAGACGACGGCTTTCAGGCCGACGCGCCCCACTTTCTTCAGATCGCCCGCATGCGCCATGCCGCTGACGACGACGCAGAACACGATCGGCCCGATCACCATCTTGATCAGCTTGAGAAAGCCGTCGCCCAACGGACGCAGCGACTGTGCGAAATGCGGAAACAGCGCGCCGATCACGATGCCCGCCACAAGAGCGATCACCACCCGGCCAAACAGCGAATTGAAAAACTTCAACACGGCTTTCTCCCGGTCACGAATTGGGTCAGCAGCACGATTATCAGGCCTCCATTCATACCGGTCTGACCAGTGCTGTTATGGCGAATAGTAGGAAGCCGATATAGTGAGGTCAAGTTTTGAAGGGGGAGTGTTTACCCGGTCTGGTCTGACCGGATTTCTCGCGCGGAACTTGCGGTCTGGAGACGGTTTGCACGTTGAGTGCGAAGCCGTTCTAGAATACTGGTCAGACCGCCCTGAACCGCCGCCGCCATCATGAAAAACGTGCCGCACACCGTCACCGACGCTGCCATCGCGACGATTCGCGAGAGGATCGAAGGCGGTGCTTATCCTGTCGGGAGTTTGTTGCCGGCGCAGCGGCAATTGTCGGAGGAACTGGACATCAGCCGGGCGTCGCTGCGTGAGGCGCTATCGACTCTCGAAGCGCTCGGCATGCTGACAATTCGCCCTGGGAAGGGCGTGTATGTGCAGTCGGCGAAGGCATCGTCGGCACATCCGTGGCGGTTCGCCGATCAGTCGTCGTTGCCGGATACGTATCAGATGCGGTTTGCTTTGGAAGGGTTTGTCGCGAGGATGGCTGCGCTGGCTATCGGCGACGACGACGTTGCGTGGTTCGAGGAAAATATTACTGCTTTGCAGGCGGCGCTTGTGAACGGTGATCTCGACGATGCCGCGCAGCTCGATTTCGACTTTCATATGCGTATCGTGGGGATTGCTGGCAATGCTGCCATCGAGTCCATTCTTCGCAGCAGCGCTGACATCATGAAGGAGAGTCAGCGGATGCCGTTTTATCGGCGTGAACTCGTGCTGTCTACCTATCATGAGCATCGGGCGATTCTTGATGCGCTCAAGGCGCGTGATCCCCACGCCGCCGGGCTCGCTATCGAGAAGCACATCGCTAATGCTGCGCAGCGGGCTGGGGTTTATTTTCCTACGCCGCAAGTGTGAGTTGTTTGTCTGCGACGCAGTCGCCATTATTTGTTTTTTGTTTTTTGCTTTTTGCTTTTTGCTGCGCTGGCTTCCGCGATTTGGTATCGGTGCTTTTTGGGTTTCGCTGGCATCCGCGGTTTCGTATCGGTGCTGCAAGCGTTGCCCCTGTGCGGGGCGGCACTTACTTTCTTTGCCGCCGCAAAGAAAGTAAGCAAAGAAAGCGGGCTAACACCGCCAATACTAGTTGTTGCCTGCGGCCCCCAACCGGTCCCGCACTCCAGACGGCACGCGCTATTTCATGTGTGTTGCCAACGCCTTTAACGGGCGCATCACCCGCTCCATTCACCCGTTGCGCAGCCAGCGGCAGCGATCCGTCTGCGCCGCCCAGGTGGCAAACTGTGTGTAGCTTGTCGCACCTTACGCGTTGGTGCTCCTACGACACCGATCCCGCTTTTCAGTCCGGAGTGGCGCACTTCCATCGCGACAGCCTACACACAGTTTGCCACCTGGGCGGCCGGGGACTTCTGCTAACGCAGTCCGTGACGCCGGAGTGTGAAGTGGGGGATGCGAATCTGAGGGCGCTGGCAACGGGCATTAAGTAGCTCGATGCCGCGTGGAGTGCGGGACCCGCCGGGGGCCCGCAGGCAGGGAGAAGGATTGGCGGTGTGAGCGGCTTTCTTTTGCCTACTTTTCTTTGCCGCTGCAAAGAAAAGTAGGTGCCGCCCCGCACAGGGGCAACGCAAGAAGCACCGATATGAAATCGCGGATGCCAGCAATAAAAAAAGGCCACCCCCAAAAGAGCGGCCTTCGGCAAAACAACAAAAAAAACCTTACTTCGCGTTAGCGAAAGCCACAGCCGTATCCAACATACGGTTGGAGAAACCCCACTCGTTGTCGTACCAGCTCGAGACCTTCACCAGACGGCCCGACACCTTCGTCAGCGTCGCGTCGAACGTCGACGAAGCCGGGTTGTGGTTGAAGTCGATCGACACCAGCGGTGCCGAGTTATACCCGAGGATGCCCTTGAGCGCGCCTTCCGAAGCTTCCTTCATGATCGCGTTGACTTCGTCGACCGTCGTGTCGCGCTTGGCGATGAATGACAGGTCGACGATCGACACGTTGATCGTCGGGACGCGAATCGCGTAGCCGTCCAGCTTCCCGTTCAGTTCCGGCAGCACGAGACCGACGGCCGATGCCGCGCCCGTCTTCGTCGGGATCTGGCTGTGCGTGGCCGAGCGCGCACGGCGCAGGTCTTCGTGGTACACGTCCGTCAGAACCTGGTCGTTCGTGTACGCGTGGATCGTGGTCATCAGACCCGTCTCCAGACCGATCTTGTCGTTCAGCGGCTTGACGAGCGGTGCGAGGCAGTTCGTCGTGCACGATGCGTTCGAAATAACCGTGTGCTCGGCCTTCAGCACGTTGTGGTTCACGCCGTAGACGATCGTTGCGTCGACGTCCTTGCCGCCCGGCGCCGAAATGATCACCTTCTTCGCGCCGCCCTTGATGTGCGCGCTTGCCTTTTCCTTCGTCGTGAAAAAGCCCGTGCACTCCATCACGACGTCGACGCCCAGCTCGCCCCACGGCAGTTCAGCCGGGTTGCGGTTGGCCAGCACGCGGATCTTGTCGCCGTTGACGATCAGGTTCTCGCCGTCGACGGTCACTTCGCCCGGGAACTTGCCGTGCGCCGTGTCGTACTGCGTCAGGTGCGCATTGGTCTTGGCGTCGCCCAGATCGTTGATCGCGACGATCTCGAGGTCGTGCTTCTTGCCGTTTTCATAGAAGGCGCGCAGCGTGTTGCGGCCAATACGGCCATAGCCGTTGATTGCGACGCGAATCGTCATGTTCTATCTCCTGATGGCTGAAAAAATTCTTCCGTGATGCTTCGGCCGATGCGCCTCGAAGCGTTCATGCGCGCCGCCCGAAACGCGGCGCGCACGACGCTGCGCGCTATCAGCCGAGTGCGGCCTTGGCCGTCTCGACAACCTTCTCGACGGTGAAACCGAAGTACTTGAACAGCGCGCCGGCGGGAGCCGACTCGCCGAACACGTCGATACCAACGACGCCGCCTTCCAGGCCCACGTACTTGCGCCAGAAGTCGGTGACGCCCGCTTCGATCGCGACGCGGCGCACGCCATGCGGCAGCACGCGCTCACGGTACTCGGCGTCCTGCTTGTCGAAGGTGGTCGTGGAAGGCATCGACACGACGCGCGCCGCGATGCCTTCGCGCGCGAGCGCTTCGACGGACTTCATTGCCAGTTCGACTTCCGAACCCGTCGCGATCAGGATGATCTTGCGTGCCGGGATGTCGTCGTTCCAGTCCTTCAGCACGTAGCCGCCCTTCGCGATGTTCGCGATCTGCGCGTCAGTGCGGGTGTTGAACGCGAGGTTCTGGCGGCTGAAGATCAGGCACGACGGACCGTGATGTTCGACAGCCTGCGTCCACGCGACGGCCGTTTCGACGGTATCCGCCGGACGCCACACTTGCATGTGCGGAATCAGACGCAGGCTCGCGACGTGTTCGATCGACTGGTGCGTCGGACCGTCTTCGCCGAGACCGATCGAGTCGTGCGTGAACACGAAGATGGACGGCGACTTCATCAGCGCAGCGACGCGCAGCGCGTTGCGGCTGTAGTCCGAGAACGTCAGGAACGTGCCGCCGAACGCCTTGTGGCCGCCGTGCACCGCGAGGCCGTTGATCGCCGCGCTCATGCCGAATTCGCGCACGCCGTAGTTGACGTAATTGCCCGCCGCGCCGTTTTCGCCGACGCGCACGTACTTCGCCGCCTTCCAGTTCGTGAGGTTCGAGCCCGTCAGATCAGCCGAGCCGCCGACCAGTTCCGGCAGCACAGCCGAGAGGCCTTCGATGGCCTGCTGCGACGCCTTGCGGGTTGCGATGGTTTCGGCGCGCTCGTTTGCACCGGCGATGATCGCCTGCGCCTTTTCCGCCCAGTCGGCGGGCAGCTTGTTCGCCATGCGGCGCTCGAAGTCTGAGGCTTCCTGCGGATACTTCGCGCGGTAGGCGGCGAACGCGTCGTTCCACTCGCCTTCGATCTTCGCGCCCGTCTCCTTCGCGTCCCACGCTGCGTAGACTTCTTCCGGGATCACGAACGGCGGGTAGTTCCAGCCGAGCTTTTCGCGCGTCGCGGCCACTTCCTTTTCGCCCAGCGCCGCACCGTGCACGTCGTGCGAGCCCGCCTTGTTCGGCGAGCCTTCGCCGATCACCGTCTTGCAGCAGATCAGCGTCGGCTTGTCCGACTGCCTGGCCTTCTTGATGGCCGCGTCGACCGCCTCGACGTCGTGACCGATCACGCCCGGAATCACGTTCCAGCCGTACGCTTCGAAGCGCTTCGGCGTGTCGTCGTGGAACCAGTGGATCACTTCGCCGTCGATCGAAATGCCGTTGTCGTCGTAGAACGCGATCAGCTTGTTCAGCTTCAGCACGCCGGCCAGCGAGCAGGCTTCGTGCGAAATGCCTTCCATCAGGCAGCCGTCGCCGAGGAACACGTACGTGTTGTGATCGACGATCTTCGCGTCAGGCTTGTTGAATTCGTTCGCGAGCAGCGACTCGGCGAGCGCCATGCCGACAGCATTCGCGAGACCCTGGCCGAGCGGGCCCGTCGTCGTCTCGACGCCCGGCGTGATGCCGTACTCCGGGTGGCCCGGCGTCTTCGAATGCAGCTGGCGGAAGTTCTTCAGCTCTTCCATCGGCAGGTCGTAGCCTGTCAGATGGAGCAGCGAGTACAGCAGCATCGAGCCGTGCCCGTTCGACAGCACGAAACGGTCGCGATCGGCCCATTGCGGATTCCTGGGGTTGTGGCGCAGATGCCGCGACCACAGCGCCACGCCGATCTCGGCCATGCCCATCGGCATGCCTGGGTGACCGGAATTCGCTGCTTGAACGGCATCCATGGCGAGCGCGCGGATCGCGTTGGCCATCAGGGAAGTAGGGGCGGGAGACGGGGTCGTCATGTCGAGTCCGGAGATTGGTCCAAAAAGCGGAGGCGCCGATGGTGGTCCGGAAGTCGTGCGGCCAATCTGCTTCGGCGCGCGGTGCGGCGCCGGGAGACGCGAGGCAGGCAGAGCAAACGGACAGGGCAGCAAAGCGGGATATTCTAACAGATAGCCAGCCTTGGCTTCGGCCATAGACGGGCGTTTGGGAGCGATCCGGCGCGCATGATCCCGCCGCCGGTCCTACATGGAGCGGCCTTTGCGCGGCATGCCGGCGCGTGGTCAGCCGGCTGCCTGGAAGTTTCCGCCAACCTGTCGCCGTATGCGTCGATAACGCGCAATCTTCAGAACTTTTGCAGCAATTTTTGAATCTTTCCAGGCGCAGCCGACTCTGCGCATCGGCGGATCAACGCGACCGAGTCGTCTAAACCTGCGAAAATTCGTCAACGTGCGACGCGTAAAAATATCGCTTGACGCGCGAACATTCGCCGTTCGTCGCGCGTGCGGCGATAAACTAAGCCGATTCTTAGAGCGTTAGCTGTGAGAGTGCTGCAAAATTCATCGCTTCTTCGGCACTGGCCGCCGCAAGGCAACAGGGATAGCGAAGGCGATGGCGTACCGACCCATTGGCTTCAGGAGAGTTCGATGACTGCCCCACGCCCAGCCGGAGTGCCGTGGCTGACGCCGTATCTGACCGTCCGCGACGCGCGCACCTCGATCTCGTTCTTTGAGGCAGCGTTTGGTTTCCGCGTCCGGGACAGCGTGCATGACGACGGCGCCGTGATGCATGTCGAGATGACATATCAGGACCAGCTGATCGTGATGTTCGCTCCGGAAGGCGCGTTCGGCTCGACGGCCCAGACGCCGAAAAGCGCGGCCACGACGGCACCCCAATCGTTTTACCTCTACGTCGACAATGTCGACACGGTTTATGCGCGCGCCATCGCGGCCGGCGCCAGGTCGCTGAGCGAACCGGAAGATCAGTTCTGGGGCGACCGTTTCGCCCAGATCGAAGATCTCGACGGCTATCGCTGGGCGTTAGCCTGCCATCTGTCTTGAGTGAATGAGAACTTTCCTTATGCCTCGCTTCTTCGTCGGCACCCCATTCAAAACCGACGACATCGTTTCCTTGCCGGATGAAGTCAACCGGCACGTCCGCGTCCTGCGTCTGCAACCGGGCGACACCGTGAGCCTGTTCAACGGCAATGGCGGCGAGTACGGCGCCGAAATCGTCGATATGGATCGACATGGAACCATCGTGCGGATCGGCCAGTTTCGCGACATCGAGGCCGAGCCGCCCTATCAGCTGACACTTGCGCAGGGCATAGCCGGCAGCGACAAGATGGACTGGCTGATCGAAAAAGCCACCGAACTCGGCGCATGCGAATTCGTCCCGCTCACGACAACCCGCAGCGTCGTGCGGCTCGCCGGCGAACGTGCGCAGCGCCGTCAGATTCACTGGCAGCGCATCGTGCAGTCGTCCTGCGAACAGTGCGGCCGCAACCGCCTCCCGGAAGTCATGCCGACGCGCGAGCTGGCCACCTGGCTCGGTTCGATGCCTAAGGAGCCCGTCGACGGCGAACTGCGTCTGCTGCTGTCGCCGCGCGCGAGTGTGCCGTTCTCCGCACTGCCCGCCGAGCCGCCGAAGGTTCGCGCGCTCGTGCTGGTCGGTCCGGAAGGCGGTTTTTCGGCGGCCGAGGAAGCGGCGGCGGCCGGCCACGGCTTCACGGCCGTCGGCCTCGGCCCGCGCGTGCTGCGTACCGAAACGGCCGGGATCGCCGTGTTGTCGGCGCTGGCCGCGCGCTGGGGCGGCTGGTAAGCGACGTTTGCGCGCTTAGGCTTCAGACAAAAGAAGCCCCACCGAAAATGCAAAAGGCCCGCCAGATCTGGCGGGCCTTTCTTATTGCAATCAGACTCAGGCGAACGAGTAGAACACCCGGAACGCGACCTTTCGCTCGGCCCAGAATTCCGCCGCTTCGCGGAACACGTCGAGCAGCGTTTCGCGCGCGTCCTTGTCGAATTTGATCGCGATGGGCAGCGCCTCGAGCACGATGACGAAGCCCGGCTGCGTTCCCGCCTTGTGCACGAGGTCGGTCAGCGAATCGTATAGCGCGTCGTAGTTCTTGCCGAAATGCTTCGGAAACAGGAACGACGTCGCAATCGTCTCCATGACTTCCTGTTTCGACTGGGCATTGCCGACAAACGCATAGAGAAAATGCTGACCGAGCCGATTTGCTTCGTCGGCGAGATCCTGCACGCGGAACGCGCGGATCGACTGCACGATGTTCGGTCGTACGGTCTGGAAAAGCTCCATGCGTTCCTCTTCCGATGAAGGTCTCGTGCCGGCTTCGTGATGAGCGCCATGGTCCTGGCCAGCATCGCGCATCTGCATGACGCGCTGGAACATATTGCCCTCGCCGGGCGCGAAAAAATCCGTCGCGACTTTGGAGTCGTGCGCGTAGACGTTGTCGCTCATGCCGATTATCCCGATGTCATTCAATAATGCGATTAAAACTGGCGTAGTGGTCGTCTGAGTAATAACAATTGCTGGTCCGCCTGGGCGGCCCTCCACAGACTATGCGGCGTGCGGCGCGATCGCGGGCGCCTGGCGTGGGAACGGTGTATTCGTGGTAATAGCCGCGCCGGTGCGGCGGCAGCAACCGCTCACGATTGCCGAATACGACGCCGTCCTTCTCATACGGGTAAGGCCCGCCAGCTGCAATCAAGTTCAATGTACGGGCGGCTTCGGGCGGTAATTGCGCCGCCGCGATGGTGCCGACCGTCTGTCCCTGTTGCGCTTCCCGAGCCCAGGCACCTGACGGCAAACCGCCGACAAGACCGCCGACCGTCAAGGCGGCGATCAGCACGCCGTCGCGGAGCCACTTGCGTGCCATGAATCAGGATTCCCGCTGTTGACTAACGAGTTTGACGACCATGTAGGGTAGCCCCCTTTCCTTTCGGATCAGGGGCCCCCTAAGAACTGTACGTGCGAGTTTCCCCGCATACAGCTCAAGCCTACATACAAAATCCCGCTTATAGCAGAACCGGCTTAGTCACCACAAGTTTACCAGCATGTACTTGGCGGTGGCAGTCCGGGTGAAGCAACACTCGATTGGAAATAGCGTCTGACCCGCCCAGCATCCGATATGTCAAATGATGATCGTGCCAACCCGTCTCTTCCGTCAAGGCCTGTTCGCAGTGCGCACAAAGTCCGTTCTGCGACATGTACAACGAGACCCATTGTTTGCGGTAGCGCTTGGAAAGCCACATCCGCTCTTGACGCAGCGTCTCGCCGTATTGCTCCCATCTGACATCGAAGGGATTGTATTCACCCGCTATCTTCTTGGTTCGCCGAACCGGCGTACTGCTCGGCCGGAACAACTCCAGCAACCAAGTGCTGCCATCGTCCTCCGCTATCGGCGCGCCGAATACCCACGTCCGTTTGCCAACTGTGTGAAAGTACTTCTTTCGCACCCAACTGGCATTCTTCTGTGGATGCCGGCGCCTGCACCACCGCCAGAGCCTCTTGAAAACCAGATGCTCCATGCGGCTGTACGCCTGCTTGGCCACGACGGGGCTGTGATACTGCGCCCAGCCTCGCAACATCGGATTCAACAGAAGGATCAGACCTTCCTGAGTCGCCTCCTTGTTGCCACTGATCGTTTCCGCCACCTTGCGATAGAACGCTTTCACGTTCTTCTTGCTAGGCTTGATGAGCAGCTTTCCCGAATACTTCCGGAAATTCCACCCCAGGAAGTCGAAGCCGTCATCAATGTGAGTGACCCGCGTTTTCTCCTCCGATAGTCGCAGTCCTCGAACGTCAAGGAATGCTTCCACCCAAGGTTTCACCTCGTTTTCCAGCAACTCCTTAGAATTGCCAGTGATCACGAAGTCATCCGCGTACCGCACCACATTCACTTTCAGCTTCGAGGCTTTAACCACTCCGTACCGGGCACGAAGGTGCTTCAGTAGTTCAGGTTCAAGCCCGTTCAGCGTCACGTTAGCCAGCGTCGGGGAGATGATCCCTCCCTGCGGCGTACCGGCCTCAGTCGCCTGAAGCTGGCCCTTGTAAATCAGGCCAGCCTTCAACCACTTCCGCAGGATCTCCGCGTCCATAGGGACGTGATGTTCCAGCCAGTCGTGGTTGATGTGGTCAAAGCAGCCCTTGATATCTGCTTCCAGTATCCATTGGGCCGAGGCCTTCTTGGACGTGCAGACAAATATCTGACTCTTCGCGTCGGCCGTCGAGCGGTGAAGCCTGAACCCATATGAGTTCGGATCGCTCGTCGATTCCGACACCGGCTCCAATGCCAACAGGTACAGGGCCTGCATCGCCCTGTCCCGCATGGTCGGGATACCCAGAGGGCGTTCCTTTCCATTTGCCTTGGGGATAAAGACCCTCCGTAGTGGCAGGGGTCTGTATCCACGCCGCTTCAACCTGCCGACAGCTTCCCATCGGCTTTCAGGCGAATCCCATAGCTCGCGATCGACTCCCGCCGTTCGCGCACCCTGGTTTTGCGTAACACGTCGTACCGCATACAGCTTCGCGGACAACGTGCGGGTCAGCATCCGTTGCAGAGTTTTCACCCTGCGCCAATCGCTTTCCCGCGTCGCCTTCGCAATTCGAATCTGCATCCCTCTCACGTTCCGTTCAACCCGACGCCAATCGACGGCGTGCCAGTGGTTCGGCGCGTGGGAAAGCGCAGATCCATCCTTTCGGACAGATACTCTCATGCTGCTCTCCTACTCGATGAAGTGAAAACCGAGCGGAGACCAGACCACCCCTTTGCGGGAGCGATCTGCTCCCGCAAGGGGGTTAAAAACGTACGTTGATGGTCCGGAAGCCCATCAACAATCACTTTCCAGCCGAGGGTAGTCAGCCGTCATGCGACGGTAGACCAGACGGAAGTCTGCCCGCTTATCGCGTGAGGTAATGTCTCAACCCCTATCCGGACCATTACAGCCCGGCATTCGCTTTCTCCGTCCTCCCATACCCGCACCGTCAACAGCGTTCCTTGCGGTCCGCCTGCCAGCCATCCTGCACTGGCAACGATACGGGCTTACCACGTTCCCGGCATGTCACACGACTGACGTAGGTCCCACCTATTCCCCGGCGGTCTGTTGGCGACGTAACCCGAACTTTCAGCGGGGTAACCGACCGCACACCATTTTGGTTAGTGCCCAGCAGCAGTTGGCACTTTCCTTATCACGAGGTTTATCAGTGATTCACATACGTTGACCATATCAGCCAGCCTAGCTCCGAATCCCCTGCTGCTGAGGATTACCAGACGGGTGCCTCACGGCACTCGCCTGCCCGAAACGTCCGGGGGCTTCATTGTCAGAAGAGCTTCACACCCCACCGTTGCCAGTGGCGCATGTCTTCTTAGGCTACTGCTAGTCGCATAGCAGGTTCTCTGCTTCGCTTCTACATCTCGCGAAGTCGAACAATGACACGCCGAGCTTTGCGCTCGACTTGTGCCGAACCATGTCCAAACTCGGACGCAGGTATCACATACTCCAATCCGCTTGGTTAGCGGAGTTGAAGCCGCTAACTGGGCGGAACCTGACGGTAATCAGGTCAATGCAATCAAATTGACCGGCGCGGACGCCGACCAATATTCACGGCAGCGATTCCTAGCAAGCAGCACTAGGTTTCGCTTACTTCACAGAGGTGGCATCAAGGTGCCACGCATATGGGACGGCTTTCGCCGTCCAGTCGATGCGACGCGTGTCGCACGAAAGTCGTAAGGGTATCGCTAATGTCTTTTGGAATCAATGTTCATTAGTCGGACGAAAGGTCGTCCAGGCGAAACGGACAAGGCGTCCGCGCCAGTTTTGACACATCTTGACAGAGATTTTATCTCGAGCGAGATAAACTTATCTTCGAGGTACGATGCGAGACGACTCTCATGCCTCGTCGTCTGGACAGTCCGAACAGCGGAATTTTGTCGCGCGCCGGCCTTTTTGCGGGATGGCTAATCCCCAGCCATTGCTCGAAGGCGTGCCCATCGCGGGCACGCCCTTTTTTTGCCCGCGCGGGCCAACCTTCGCCAGCCCGCACAGATTCAGGGACAGACTTAACGCGACGCGTTCACGTCCGCGACCAGCAGCGCCGTCATGTTGACGATTCGCCGCACGGTCGCCGACGGCGTCAGCACGTGCACCGGCTTCGCCGCGCCGAGCAGGATCGGCCCGATCGCGATGTTGTTGCCGGCCGCCGTCTTCAGCAGGTTGTACGAGATATTGGCGGCGTCGATGTTCGGCAGCACCAGCAGGTTCGCGTCGCCTTCCAGCGTCGATTCCGCGAGGATCTCCTTGCGCAGGTTCGCGTCGAGCGCGAGGTCGCCGTGCATTTCACCGTCCACTTGCAGATGCGGCGCGCGCTCCTGCAGCAGCGCCAGCACGTCGCGCATCTTCTGCGCGGACGGCGCGTTGCTCGTACCGAAGTTCGAATGCGACAGCAGCGCGATCTTCGGCTCGATGCCGAAGCGGCGCACTTCTTCCGCCGCCATGATCGTGATCTCGGCGAGTTCTTCCGCCGTCGGATCGACGTTCACGTGCGTATCGACGAGGAAAATCTGGCGGTTCGGCAGCACCAGCGCGTTCATCGCCGCGTACACCTTCGCGCCTTCCTTCTTGCCGATCACCTGATCGATGAAGTGCAGGTGGCGGTGCGTCGTGCTGACCGTGCCGCAGATCATGCCGTCGGCATGCCCCTTCGTGACCAGCATCGAGCCGATCAGCGTCGTGCGGCGGCGCATTTCCAGCTTCGCCATCTGCTCCGTGAAGCCCTTGCGGCACATCATCTTGTGGTACGTCTGCCAGAAATCGCGATAACGCTCGTCGTGATCCGTGTTGACGATCGTGTAGTCCTGGCCGTTCACCAGACGCAGGCCGAACTTCGCGATGCGCTGTTCGATGACCGCGGGACGGCCGATCAGGATCGGCTTCGCGAGCTTTTCATCGACGACGATCTGCACTGCGCGCAGCACGCGCTCTTCTTCGCCTTCCGCGAACACGATGCGCTTCTTCTCCGGCTCGACGCCGCGCGCGAGCTGGAAGATCGGCTTCATCGTTGTGCCGCTGTGGTAGACGAATTGCTGCAGATGCTGCTTGTACGCCTCCATGTCCTCGATCGGACGGGTGGCGACGCCCGAATCCATCGCGGCCTGCGCGACGGCGGGCGCGATCTGGACGATCAGGCGCGGATCGAAAGGCTTCGGAATCAGGTATTCCGGCCCGAACGACAGGTCCTGAATGCCGTACGCCGTCGCGACGATGTCCGATTGCTCCTGACGCGCCAGTTCCGCGATCGCGTTCACGGCCGCGATTTCCATTTCCTTCGTGATGACGGTTGCGCCGACATCCAGCGCGCCGCGGAAGATGAACGGGAAGCACAGGACGTTGTTGACCTGGTTCGGGTAGTCGGTACGGCCCGTCGCCAGCACTGCGTCCGGACGCACTTCGAGCGCCAGTTCCGGCAGGATTTCCGGCGTCGGGTTGGCGAGCGCCAGAATCAGCGGCTTCCCGGCCATCTGCTTGACCATGTCCTGCTTGAGCACGCCGCCCGCCGACAGGCCGAGGAACACGTCCGCGCCGCCCATCACTTCGGCCAGCGTGCGTGCGTCCGTCTCGCGTGCGAAGCGCTCCTTGTCCGGATCCATCAGTTCCGTGCGGCCCTTGTAGACCACGCCGGCCAGGTCAGTCACGTAGATGTTCTCGAGCGGCATGCCGAGATCGACCAGCAGGTTCAGACACGCGAGCGACGCCGCGCCCGCGCCCGACGCCACCAGCTTCACTTCCTTGATGCTCTTGCCGACCACCTTCAGACCGTTCGTGATCGCCGCCGCAACGACGATGGCCGTGCCGTGCTGGTCATCGTGGAAGACGGGAATCTTCATGCGCTTGCGGCATTCGCGCTCGACGATGAAGCAGTCCGGCGCCTTGATGTCTTCCAGGTTGATGCCGCCGAAGGTCGGCTCCAGCGCGGCGATCACCTCGACCAGCTTGTGCGGGTCCGATTCGTTCAGCTCGATATCGAACACGTCGATGCCCGCGAACTTCTTGAACAGCACGGCCTTGCCTTCCATGACCGGCTTCGACGCGAGCGGCCCGATGTTGCCGAGGCCGAGCACTGCGGTGCCGTTCGACACGACACCGACCAGGTTGCTGCGCGCCGTGAAGCGCGCGGCATTCAGCGGATCCTCGACGATCGCCTCGCACGCGAACGCGACGCCCGGCGAGTACGCCAGCGCGAGGTCGCGCTGGTTGATCATCTGCTTCGTCGGGGCGATCGCGATCTTCCCGGGGGTCGGGAATTCGTGGTAATCGAGAGCGGCTTCACGGAGTTTGGTATTGACGGGAGTCGACATAAGCGGACTTGGAAGTGCGGATTAGAATAGATGTTCGACGGCATTGTAGCGCCAATCCCAAAAGTCGAACCCAGCAATCCGGGTGCAAGTGCCGCGACCGAAACAGCGCGAAAGGAAAGCGCGACGGTAGGCCGGGGACGATACCGGCACTACGATGCGTGCCTTTAGCGTCGTGTTAGCTTCCATTCGTGCTTCTTGAGCGCATTCATCCACTCGCTTCGGCGGCCTTTCGCAGTCACATGCCTCATCTATGCTTTCAGAGTTTTCGCTGATCGACCGCTTCTTTGCGCGCCGCGCGTCGGGTTCGACCTATCCGCAGCGCGCCGCGCTCGGCATCGGTGACGACTGCGCGCTGCTCGCGCCGCCCGCCGGCGAGATGCTCGCCATTTCGACGGACATGCTGGTCGAAGGCCGCCACTTCTTTCCCGACGTCGATCCCAAAGCGCTCGGCCACAAGGCGCTCGCCGTGAATCTGTCGGATCTCGCGGCGATGGGCGCGAAGCCGCAGGCCTTCACCCTGGCATTCTCGCTGCCCAAAGCCGACGCCGGCTGGCTGGCCGCGTTCAGCGATGGTCTCTTCGATCTCGCCGAGCGTCACGGCTGCGAACTGATCGGCGGCGATACGACGGGCGGACCGCTTAACTTGTGCATCACGGTATTCGGCTCGGTGCCGCCACAGGCGGCGCTGCGCCGCGACGCCGCGCAACCCGGCGACGACATCTGGATTTCAGGCACGCTCGGCGATGCGCGCGCGAGCCTCGGCGTGCAGCGCAACGAGTGGACCGCCGATGCCAGCGATGCTGCGACATTCCGCCGCGCCATGGAGTTGCCCGAGCCGCGCATCGCACTGGGCCTCGCGTTGCGCGGCGTCGCGCGCGCCGCGCTCGATATTTCCGACGGTCTTGCGGGCGATCTGATGCACATCCTGGAACGATCACACGTAAGCGCGATTGTCGACGCCGACGCACTGCCGCGCTCGGACGCATTGCGCCGTCTTCCCGCCGACGTCCAGCGGCGCTGCACGATCGCGGGCGGCGACGACTACGAGCTGTGCTTCACCGCGCCGCCTTCCGCGCACGACGCAGTCGTTGCGGCAGGTCAACAGGCGCGCGTGCCCGTGACGCGCGTCGGTACAATAACTCCGCTCGATGCGGCCGGCGCCGCGCCCGCGATTACGTGGCGCGACGCGTCCGGCGCTCCACTCACTCTGACGTTGCAAGGCTTCGATCATTTCCATGCAGAATGAATCCTCGCTTGACCCGGCGGGCAGTTTCTCCGACGCGCCAACGGGCGAATCATCCCGCCCTGCGGGCGGAACATCCTCGGGAACACCAAACGGAACAGTGGAAACCGGCTCGAACGGTGCGCCGAAAGGCCAGCCCCGCGCGCCGAAGCCCCGCCGCGCAACCGCGCGCTTCATGCTGTCGCATCCGTTGCATATCCTGTCGCTGGGATTCGGCAGCGGTCTGTCGCCTGTCGCGCCCGGCACGGTCGGGACGCTGTTCGCGTGGGCATCGTTCGCTGCGTTCAGCGCGCAGCTGACCGTCATCGAATGGGGCATTCTGATCATGGTCGGCTTCGTCGCGGGTATCGGCATCTGCAGCTTCACGGCGGACCGGCTCGGCATCGACGATCCGTCGCCCGTCGTGTGGGACGAGATCGTCGCGTTCTGGCTCGTGCTGCTGATGGTGACGCCCGCGAGCTTCACAGGACAATTGTGGGCGTTCATCGTCTTCCGCTTCTTCGACATGGTGAAGCCGCCGCCCATCCGTTATTTCGACCGCAAGCTGAAAGGCGGCTTTGGCATCATGTTCGATGATCTCGTCGCGGCGTTTTTCACCTTGCTGGTGATTGCGCTCTGGCGGATGTCGGTCTGATCATTCGCAGCGTTCTTCTTACCCGAGTCCAGCATGGCTACCGATTCCGTCGTTCACCAACTTGCCATTCGCGTCGGCAATCGTCTGCGAGATGAGCGCCTGATGCTCGCCACGGCTGAATCCTGTACGGGCGGCATGGTCGCGACGGCCATCACCGACATTTCCGGCAGCAGCGGCTGGTTCGAGCGCGGATTCGTCACCTATTCGAACCAGGCTAAAAGCGAGATGATCGGTGTTCCGCCCGATCTGATCGACAAGCACGGCGCGGTGTCCGAGCCTGTCGCGCGGGCAATGGTCGAAGGCGCGCTGAGGAATTCGCGCGCGCAGGTCGCGCTGTCGATTACGGGCGTCGCGGGCCCGGGCGGCGGCACGGAGACCAAGCCGGTCGGCATGGTGTGCTTCGGATGGAGCAACCGCCTGCATACGGTTGTCGAGACGCTCGTGTTCAAGGGCGATCGCGAACGGGTGCGCGTGCAGGCCGCGACGCATGCCCTGCGCGGGCTGCTGACCCTGCTCGACGAACGCGAGCGCTGAGCTTGATCATGACCCGCCCTATGCAACCCGTCGAACGCGATGAACTGATCCGCCGCTTCGATCTCCAGCCGCATCCCGAAGGCGGCTTCTTTCGCGAAACATATCGCTCCGCCGATTCGATTCGACGCGATGGATCCGCCGACAGGCGCTCGGCGTCGACGGCCATTTACTACCTGCTATGCGATGGCGCGCACTCGGCGTGGCATCGGATCCAGTCCGACGAAGTCTGGCATTTCTACGCCGGCGACCCGCTCAACGTCTACGTGCTGGAAAACCACGGCGCGCTCACCGTTCACCGGCTCGGCAACGCGCTCGAACACGCCGATTGCGTGTTTCAGGCCGTCGTGCCGTCAGGCCGCTGGTTCGCCGCGCAATGCGACGATGCCGCGAGCCTGGCGCTCGTTGGCTGCACGGTCGCGCCGGGATTCGAGTTCAACGAATTCGAAATTGCTCAGATCGAAGAGCTGCTGCACGAGTATCCGCAGCATCGCGAGCTGATTGCGAAACTCGGGCCGGTCGCCGCCCGCTAGACGACGCTAGCCCGAGCTTCTGGTCGCGCTTCAGCGAAACGCGTTGATACGGTCGCGTGTATCCTTCGCCGCTTGCGCGGCGGCTTCGACCCAGTCATCGCCCTTGCCCGCGTAAAGAATCGCGCGCGACGAGTTGATCAGCATGCCCGTGCCCGCCGCCGTGCGACCCGCCTTCACCGTCGCCTCGACGTCGCCGCCCTGCGCGCCGATGCCCGGAATCAGCAGCGGCATGTCGCCGACGATGCCGCGCACCACTTCGATTTCCTTCGGGAAGGTCGCGCCGACCACGAGACCCAGCTGGCCCTTCGCATTCCACTTTTCGGCGGCGAGCCGCGCGACCGTCTGATACAGCGGACGGCCCCCCGTTTCCAGGAACTGCAGGTCCGAGCCGCCCGGGTTCGAGGTCCGGCACAGCACGATCACGCCCTTGCCTTCGTGTTCCAGATACGGCTCGATCGAATCGAAGCCCATGTACGGATTCACCGTGACGGCGTCCGCGCGATAGCGGTCGAATGCTTCGCGCGCGTACTGCTCCGCCGTGCTGCCGATGTCGCCGCGCTTCGCGTCGAGAATCACGGGCAGGCCCGGATGCTTCAGGTGAATGTGCGCGATCAGCTGCTCGAGCTGCTCTTCGGCGCGATGCGCAGCGAAGTACGCGATCTGCGGCTTGAACGACGAAGCGTACGGCGCCGTCGCGTCGACGATCTTTTTGCAGAAATCGAAGATCGCGTCAGAACGGTTGGCGTACGCGCCGGGAAACTTCGACGGCTCGGGATCGAGGCCGACGCACAGCAGCGAATTCGTCGTGTGCCATGCGTGGTCGAGCGTCTGGATGAATGTGGACATAGGAAATCTCGCGGCGCGCGGGTAACGGATGAGCCGCGTATTTTACCCGCGCCGCCCGATGCGGGCCGTGTCCTGTCGGCACGTCCCGCCCGGCATGCACGCTTACCGGGACTTAGCCCCGCTTCGGCCCGCGTCCGCCTGCCACCGCGCGCAGCCCTGTGCGCTCGACCGCGAAGCTGAACGAGCGCACGAGCCGCTCGCCGCGCCCGAGCACCGTCATGCCGTTGCCGGCCGCCCCGCCGGGCAGGTTCATCGCGTTGATCGGGTGGTCGACGGGCTCGAAGCAGAAGAAGTCCTTCGACACCGGCGTGTACAGAATGTAGTACTCGGTGTTCGACGACATCGTCAGCGACAGGCGGCGCTTCGGCCACACGACGGTCGCATGTCCGCTCCAGCCGGTGAACGCGTGATTGACGACCGTGCGCGGCAACGGATACGCGACGCCGAACTGCCACGCGGGCGGCACGGGCACGTGACGCACGGGCAGCCAGTCGTCGCCGGAGAGCCACAGACCCGCTGCCGCCGCCGACAACTGCGTATCGGCGTCGCGCACCAGAAACGGATGCACGCCGAGGCCGAACGGCATGGCCTCGCGCCCGGTGTTTTCGACTTCGAGCGTGATGACGAGCGTCGCGCCTTCCAGCGCGTAAGTCTGCGTCGCGCGATACGCGTAGGGCTTGCCGTCGCGCCGGTCGAGCGTCAGCGTGACGCTCTCCTGATCCGCCGCCGCGACATCCCAGTTCGCGAGCCAGCCGTCGCCGTGAATCGGCAGCGGCTCGCCTGCGCGGTTGCACGGCACGTCGACCGAGCGTTCGCCCAGCCTGAACTGCCCGCCGCCGATCCGGTTCGAATACGGCAGCAGCGAATAGCAGGCGAGATCGTTCGCGTCGGTGTCCGCATCGACATGACGGCAGCGCCTGAACACGGGCACAAGCGTGCCCTCGTTGCGAAAGTCGAAGCGCGTGATGCCGCCGCCCAGCGACGGCGCCACATCGAGCCGCAGCAGCGAGTTGGCGAGCGTCACGCACGCGACGTCGCCGGCCGCGCCCGCGCCGACGGCGACGGCCGACGTGCTCGGCCCGGCCAGCACCGGCTGCACGGCAGCCGCAAGGCGGGCACGCCGCGCGCGCGATTGTGGAGAAGTCGGGACAGCGGGATTCGCGACAGTCATATCAAACTCCCACGAGAGGCATCGGACGGCATGATGGGCGCATCGGACAACCGATGGCTGCTTGTACGGGCGGCGCGTCGTAGCGGCCGCCTCCTGAATCTTTGCTGCATGTCATGCCCCGTCAGAACGTGTATCGGGGCGTGGACTGCCCTGCTTTGGATGCGTCAAAACGTTCGCGGTTCGATCTGCTTTACACGTCCCGTTTCGCCGCGAGGGCCACGGGCGAACCCTTGAACACCGGCTCCGGCAAGCCGCGACGTCCCTGCGTCGCGACGTACACGCCGCCGGCACGCGTATCGCCCGCCAGCGCCTGCGCATCGAGCCCGACGCGCGCGCTCGTCACATAGAGCGTGCCGAGTTGCGCGCCGCCCAACGCGACGCAGCTGGGCTGCACGGTCGGCACGTCGACGCGTTCCGTCTCCACGCCGTTCGCGTCGTAGCGCACGACGCGCCGTCCGCCCCATTGCGCATTCCACAGGCCGCCTTCGCTGTCGACCGTCGAGCCGTCCGGCTCGCCCGTCTTGTCCGTCAGCTTCACGAACAGCCGCTCGTTGGCGACACTGCCGTCCGCGCGGTAATCGCAGGCGCGGATTTCGAGCGCCGGCGAATCGCAGAAGTACATCGTCGCGCCGTCGGGACTGAACGCGATACTGTTCGAAATTGCCGGCGATGGCAACGCGAGACGTTCAAGCGACAGATCGTGATTCAGCCGGTAAAAACCGCCGACGGGCTGCACGGGCGACGCTTCATCCTTCGTGCCGAACACGAAGCGTCCCTGACGATCGCAGCGTCCGTCGTTCACCCGCGTATTGATGCCCGGCTCGACGTCGACGATATGCTCGATCTGACCCGTTGCAAGGTCGAAGAAAGCGAGCCGCGACGCGAGACCCAGCAGCATGTAATGCGGATCGGCGCACAGCGCGAACGTCGACAGCCGCTCCGGCATGCGCCAGAACGTGCTGCGGCCATCGCGCGGATCGTAACGCCATAGCCGCGCGCCTTCAATATCCGTCCAGTAAAAGAGGCCGCCGCGCGCGTCCCACGTTGCGCCTTCGCCCAGCGTGCATTTCGAATCGACGAGCAATGCCGCCTGAACATTGGTGATCGCGTCGCTCATGCCCAGCCTCCGTCGACGATGATGTCTTGTGCAGTGATCATGCGGCTGTCGTCGGCCGCGAGAAAGAGCGCCATGCGCGCGAGGTCGTCGGGCTGCAGTTCGGCGTCGATGCACTGGCCCTGCTTGATTGCCGCGCGTCCCGCGTCGTCGAGCCACAGACGCTTCTGCTTGTCCGTCATCACCCAGCCCGGCACCAGCGAGTTCACGCGTATGCCGAAGTGGCCGAGATCGCGCGCGAGTCCGCGCGTGAGTCCCTGCACCGCCGACTTCGACAGCGTGTACACGGGATAGCCGCCGTTCTTCAGCATCCAGCTGATCGAGCCGAGATTGATGATCGAGCCTCGCCGGGCCGCCTTCATGTCTTCCGCGACGGCCTGCGCCGCGAAGAACTGATGGCGGATGTTGACGGCAATGCCCGCATCGAACGATTCGGGCGTGACCTCTTCGATCTTGTGGCGCTTGTCGTTTGCCGCGTTGTTCACGAGCACGTCGATCGGGCCGAGCGCCGCGCGCACGTCGGCGATCGCCTTCTTCAGCGCGTCGACGTCCGTCAGATCGGCAGACAGGAACAGCGGCTTGTGACGCGAATCGCCGAGCTGATCGGCGAGCGCAACGCCCGCCGTTTCGTCGATATCGAAGAACGCGACGCGCGCGCCCTGCGCGACGAAATGCTCGACGAACGATGCGCCGATGCCCGTCGCGCCGCCCGTGATCAGCACCGTGCGGTCCACGAGACTCGGATAGCGCGCGTACTGGCTGAGTTCTTCACGCGCGCTCGCGTTGGCGGGAGACGACATCGTTCGGTTTCCTTCTTCTTGCGTTGAGAATGGCGATGAATCAGTCGCGTGTGCCGCGGTTCTTCAACTGGTCCAGCAGCACGGCGGCCAGCAGGATCGCACCGCGCACGAGGTACTGGTAGAACGCGTCGATGTTCATCAGGTTCATCACGTTTTCGACCGTGCCCATGATGAGCACGCCGATCACGACGCCCGAAATCGTCGCGCGGCCGCCGAGCAGCGACACGCCGCCCAGCACGCATGCCGAAATCACGTTCAGTTCGAAGCCTTCAGCGGCGTTCGGCTGACCCGACGTGATACGCGACGCGAGAATCACGCCTGCCAGTGCCGTCACCGCGCCCTGAATCAGGAAGATGTAGACGCGCGTGCGTTCCACATTGATACCGGCCAGACGCGACGCTTCCGGATTACCGCCGATCGCCAGCGTATTGCGGCCGTACACCGTCGAATTCAGCATCACGCCGAACACGATGAAGCACACGAGCGTCACCCAGATCGGCAGCGACACGCCGAACATCGACAGGCTGCCGAGCGCAATGAACGTATCCGACGACACGCCGACGGCCTGACCGTGCGACACGATGAAGCCGAGGCCGCGCACGATTTCCATCGTGGCGAGCGTCGTGATCAGTGCGTTGATGCGCAGATATGCGATCACCGCACCGTTGACGAAGCCGATCACGGAACCCGCCACGACTGCGGCGACGATCGCGATGAACGTGTTGCCCGTCGCGTTCAGCACCATTGCGCACAGCACGCCCGCGAACGCGACCGTCGAGCCGATGGACAGGTCGAAGTCGCGCGACGCGAGACAGAACATCATCGTGCACGCGACCATGCCGATCTGCGAAATCGACAGCGCGAGGCCGAGCATGTTCTCGATCGAGAAGAAGTGGTCGACGGTCAGCGACATCGTGATGAACATCACGGCAAAGATCACGATCAGGCTGTACTCGGTGATCTGCTGCCACCACTTCTGCTTGTCGCTGGCTTGCGGAATCAGCGCTTCGGCGGCGCTCTTGGCGGCCTGTTGCGCGAGGTTTTCTCTGGCTTGCATTTGGTTCACTCCTCCCGTTCCCCACGGGTTGCAGGACTATTAAAGGCCCCGACAGTTACAGATGACTTGCGGTTTTCGATTCACTTGGTGCGTGGACCTTCACGCCGCCTGCGCCGTCGTCGAACTCTTCGGCAGCGCGAGGCTCAGCACCGATTGCTCGGTGGCGGCGTTGCGCGGCAACTCGCCCGAAATCCGCCCCTGGCGCATCACGACGATACGATCCGACACGCCCAGCACTTCCGGCAGTTCCGACGAGATCATCACGATCGCGCAGCCGCGTTCGGCCAGTTCGTAAATCACGTTGTAGATCTCGTGCTTCGCGCCGACGTCGATGCCGCGCGTCGGTTCGTCGAGAATCACCACGCGCAGATCCGGCTCGGCCAGCCAGCGCGACAGAATCGCTTTCTGCTGGTTGCCGCCCGACAGGAAGCGGATCTTCTGACGGCGGCTCGGCGTCTTGATCTTCAGGAGCTTGATGAAACGGTCGGCCGTTTCGGCTTCCTTCTTGCGATCCAGGAACAGCCCCGCCTTCAGGTAATGACGGCGGCAGCTGATGTTGATGTTCTCCGCCACGGACGCGATCGCGACGATGCCTTCTTCCTTGCGGTCTTCCGGGCACAGCACGATGCCCTGGCGGATCGCATCGCCCGCGCTCTTCACCTTGATCGGCTTGCCGTCGAGCACGAGTTCGCCGCCCTTCTTCGGGTCGTCGCCGTAGATCAGGTGCATCAGTTCGCTGCGGCCTGCGCCCACCAGCCCGAAGAAGCCGACGATCTCGCCGCGCCGCACCTCGAAGCTCGCCGGTTCCGTCAGCGGTTTGCCTTCGATGTTCTTCACCGAGAAGCGCACTTCGCCGAGTTCACGGGCGCGGTAGCCGTAGATATCCGAGATTTCGCGGCCGACCATTTCGCTCACGATCGTGTCGCGGCTCACGCCTTCGAGCGTCGGATGCGACGCGACCTTGCGGCCGTCGCGGAAAATCGTGCACGCATCGCACAGCTGATAGATCTCGTCCATCCGGTGCGAGATGTAGATCAGCGCGCGGTTGTCGGCGCGCAGATCGCGCACCAGCTTGAACAGCACTTCCGTCTCGCGGTGCGACAGAGAACTCGTCGGTTCGTCGAGTGCGATCACGCGAGCATTGCGCATCAGCGCCTTGCAGATTTCAACCATCTGGCGTTGCGCGATGGAGAGCTTGCGCAGCTTCGCGTTCGGGTCGAGATCGACGCCCATCGCCGCCAGCTGTTCGCGCACGAAGCGCTTCGCATCGCCCTTCTTCACGAAGCCGATCGTGTTCGGCAAGCGGCCGAGCAGCAGGTTTTCCGCCACGGTCAGGTCCGGCACGTACTGCAGTTCCTGGTGAATCACCGCGATTCCCGCAGCGATCGACGCGCCCGCATTCGCGAAGCGCACTTCGTTTTCGTCGATCAGCACACGGCCGGAATCCGGCTGATATTCGCCGCCGAGAATCTTCAGCAGGGTCGATTTCCCCGCGCCGTTTTCGCCCATCAGGCCATGCACCTGGCCCGCATGCACGTCGAAAGAGATTCCGTCGAGCGCACGCACGCCTGGAAACACCTTGCCGATATTGTCAAAACGCAGCGTCGCTGACACTTTGCCTCCTTCTGAATCGCTTCTGATTCGCTTTTTATCCGTCACGTCTTCATGGCGCGCGAACGCCGTCTTCAGCGTTCGCGCGCCCTTGCCTCAGATGCCGCTTACTTCGATGCGAGGCCCATCTTTTCACGCACTTCGCCGACGTTGTCGCGCGTGGCCAGCATGCCCGTCGTCAGCGTGAGCTTCGGCGGTTCCTTGCCTTGCGTGATCCACGAGTACATCAGTTCCGACGTCTCTTCGCCGTGACGCTTCGGGCTGATGATCACGGTGCCGTAGAAGCCCGTCGGGTTCGGCTTCTTGAACTCGTTCAGTGCCGAGTCCGAACCGCCGATGCCGATGCCGATCATGTTGTCGGCCTTGAAGCCGCGGCCTTCCGCTGCGCGCACCGCGCCGAGCACGGCTTCGTCGTTCAGGCCGTAAGCGATCCAGTGCTTGAAGTTCGGGTTCTTCGTCAGCGCGATGTTCGCTGCGTTGAACGCGTTTTCCGTGTCGGTCTTCGCTTGCGGCGCAGCGATGATGTTGGCCTTCGGGAAGCCGGCGGCGATCAGCGCATCGGTGGCGCCCGAGGTGCGGTCGTGCGCCGTCGGCAGCTGTTCGTAGGTCACGTCGATTGCGCCGACGTCCTTCATGTCCCAGCCGCGCTTCTTGATTTCAGCCGCGAGGCCATCGCCGACCTGCTTGCCGATGTTGTAAGCCGAGATGCCCATGTGCGGCACCGACTCGATCGGCTTGCCTGCGCCGTCGACGAGGCGGTCGTCGACCGTCATCATTTTCAGGTTGTCAGCCTTCGCCTTCGCGACGATGCCCGGTCCGAGCTTGACGTCCGGCGTGCAGATCACGAAGCCCTGCGCCTTTTGCGCGGCGAGGTTGTCGATTGCGCTCATCACCTTCTCGCCCGACGGCGCGCCGATCTTCACCAGCGTGAAGCCCTTTTGCTTCGCAGCCTGTTCGGCGAATTTCCACTCGTCCTGGAACCACGGCTCTTCGGGTTGCTTCACGAGGAAGCCGATCTTGACCGGGTCGGCGGCCTGTGCGACGGGTGCGTTGAAGAGCACGGCCGTCGCCGCTGCTGCCAGTGTGAGGAAAATTCTGCGTTTCATATTGTGTGTCTCCTGACTAATGAGTAACGAGAAGGTATCGGCCGCGTCTTCTTGTACCGCCTTCGACACACGCGGCCAGCGCGTCAGGCGGGTTTGCTGCTGTTTTCTTTTCCTTCGCGACTACTTTTGTTCTTCGGCTGTTGCCCCGTTGCAGCCTGACATTCCCGGCCGGCTCAGTCGTGATAGAGCGCCGAGCGCCCGCCATCGACGGTGATACAGCTCGCGTTGATGAACGGTGCTTCATCCGATGCGAGAAACACGGCCGTCATCGCGACTTCTTCCGGCTTGCCGATGCGTCCCATCGGCTGCAGATCGAGTGTTGCCTGCTTCGCGGCGGCGGGATCGGCCTGGCCGTCCCACCAGTCGCGCGTCAGCTGCGTTTCGATGTAGCCCGGCGCGATCGCATTCACACGCACGTTGCGCGGCGCGTACTCGATGCCGAGCGCGCGCGTCAGGCCGATCACGCCGTGCTTCGCGACGGGATACGGGAAGCAGCCCGGGATGATCTTGAACGAGTGTGTCGACGCGATGTTCACGATGCTGCCCGCACCGCGTTCGACCATTCCCGGCAGCACCGCACGGCAACCGTTCCACACGCCGTCGAGATCGACGGCAAAGCAGCGGCGCCAGTCGTCGTCGGTCATCGTCAGCGGATCGCAGAACACGTTGATGCCCGCGTTGTTCACCAGCACGTCGACGGGACCGAACGCCTTTTCCGCTTCGCTCACCGCGCGCTGCACGGAGGCCGATTGCGTGACGTCCGTCTGAACGGCGAGCGTGTTTCCGCCGGTCACTTGCGAGGCAATGTCGGCGGCCGTTCTTTGCGCGGTTTCGATATCGAGTTCCGCGAGCAGGACAGCCGCGCCCTCGCGCGCGAACGCGGTCGCGATCGCCGCGCCGATTCCGCGTCCCGCGCCCGTCACCAGCGCCACCTTGCCTTGCAGCCGTTTCATTTCTTCACGCCCGCACGCGCAATGCGCAGACCGTTGATGAACGCCTTCGCATGCGAAGCCGTCGTCGTCGCGGGCTGGCCAGGCTTATAGAGCGCCGAGCCGAGCCCGAAACCGTTCGCGCCCGCGGACAGAAACGGCCCCATGTTGTCGGGCGCAATTCCGCCGACGGGCAACAGCGGCACGTCCTTGTGCAGCACCGCGCGCCACGCCTTCACGACCTGGCAGTCGAGCTGCTCGGCGGGAAACATCTTCAGCACGTCGGCGCCGTTCTTCAGCGCGACGAACGCTTCCGTCATCGTCGCGACGCCCGGTGCGCACGCCATCGCGAGCGACTTCGCCGTCGTCACGACTTCGGGGTCGCTGTGCGGCATCACGATCAGTTCGCCGCCCGCCGCCTTCACGTCATGCACGAGTTCGCCGCGCAGCACCGTGCCCGCGCCGACGATGCAGTCCGCCGGCAACGCCTGGCGGATCGCCGCGATGCTGTCGAACGGATTCGGCGAATTGAGCGGCACTTCGATGATGCGAAAGCCGGATTCGTACAGCGCGCGGCCCTGATCGGCGGCGTCGGCGGGCGTGACGCCGCGCATGATCGCGATCAGCGGACACACGTCGAACGCGGCCATCAGGCCGGCGTGCGGCTGGTACGGGGCGGGCAGATTCAGATCGAGTTGCATGTCAGTTCCTTGGGTTCTTTGCGCGGGGGCTCGGGTGCGCTTCGGCTCGCGTTTCAGCTCGCCTGCGCGGCGTCCGACACCTCGCTGACGAGGCCCGCCTGTGCCGCGATGCGCCACAAGCCGCGTTCCGTCGCCTGCTTCACGAGGTCCGCCTGATGACAGCCGAACTGCGCCAGCGCGAGACGGTAACGCTCGCACAGCGCTTCGTTGCCGATCAGCTGCAGCGCGTTGCCGGCGAGCGTCGATTGCTGTTGCGCGAGCGCCGCTTCGAGGCCGCTCAGTTCATGGCCGATCAGAAGGCCGGACAGATAGTCGGGTTGCTGCTCGCGCGCCAGCTGGCCCGTGAGGCCCAGCGTGCGCGTGCTGAAAATGGTCGCGAGCACGCCGGCCTTGCCCTGATCGCGCGCGACCTGCACGCCGCGCAGGAAGGCAGCCGTATCGGGATGGTCGGGCGTGATCATCGTGCGGCCGAGGATGGTGTGCTCGGACAGCGCCGCGAACACTTCGCCCGTCATAAACGTGTCGAATCGCTCGATCTTTGCCTCGCGCACCATCACCCATTTCGCGTGCGTGCCGGGCAAACCGATCAGCATGCCCTTGCTCGCCGCCGACGCTTGCGCACAGGCCAGCGCGCCGAAGATCTGCGTTTCCTCGCCGCGCATCACGTTCGGCAAGTCGCCGTTCTGCAGCACGCCTGGCACGATGTTCAGCAGCACGCCGCGCGCCGTCTGCACACGCACGATGCCTGCGACGAGCGCATCGGCGCTGGCGGGCGCATTCACGTACGGCGCTTCCTTCCAGCCTTGCGCGCTGCCGACCATGCCTGCCGCGATCACGGGCAGATCGGGCGTCTGGTCGAGCCATGCGCCGACGACGGCATCGAATGCGGCGTCGAAACCGCCTTCCGCGGCCGGGCGCGGCAGATTCATGATGCCCGCCGTCGAAGCACGCGTGTCCAGCACGGCGCCGTGCGCGTCGAACAGGTATGCGCGCAGCGAGGTCGTACCCCAGTCGAGCGCGATCAGTGCGGCGTGGCTCGCCGTCTGCGCGGGCTGGGCTTGCTCAAGGGACAGGGTCGAACCCGTCTGATTCATCGTTTGATCCTGCGGGTAGTCGGTTGCGGGACACGCCAGCCCAGCTCTTCCGAAATTGCGCGCGCTTCGCGCTGCACGACGGGAATCAGTTCGTCCATGCGTTCGAGCGACATATACGGAATCGTGCTCGCCACCGACAGCGCCGCGACGATCGACCCCGACGCATCGCGCACGGGCGCCGCCACGCAGCGGATCGACGCTTCGTTCTCTTCGAGGTCGAACGTGAACCCGCCTGCCGAGTAGTTCGTCATGCGCTGCATGAAGGTCTGCTGATCGGGCCGGTTGTCGGGCTTGAAGCTGACCCCCGCGAGCGCGCGGCGCGACGCGTCGAACAGCGACTGCCACTGGTCGGGCACGAGGTCGAGCATCATCGCCTTGCCAATGCCCGTCGAGGCAAGCGGCATCCGGTGGCCGACGCGCGAACGCATTTCGAGGCCGCGCGTGCCGGGAATCTTGTCGATGTACAGCACGTCGTCGCCGTCGCGCACGCCGAGGTGGATGGTGTCGTGCGTCTGTTCGGCGAGCGATTCCAGATGCGGACGCGCGACCTGCGTGAGCGGCATCTGTTCGAGCGCGATCGTGCCGAGTTCGATCAGCTTCGGGCCGAGCAGATAGCCGCCCTGCACCTGGCGCAGATAGCGCGCCTGCACGAGGCTGCTGACGAGCCGGTGCGTCGTGCTGCGCGTCGTGCCGAGCGCGGCGCCGAAGGTGCGCAGATCGCGCACGCCGGCAGCGGCGGCTTCGAGAATCGCAAGGCCGCGCAGCAGCGTTTGCGTGCCGGCCTGTTGCGGCGTGATGTCGAGCAGCGTGCTCGGCAGTCCGATCGTGTCGGCGGGCGGCGGCACGACGGCGCCGTTCGTGGGACGTGCAGCGGGCTTGCGCGGCACTTCGACTTCAGGCGCTTCAGGCGCTTGAGGCGCGTCGGACTCGACGTGTGAGGTCATCGCTTTGTTCATGGCGACTGGGCAACGGACAAAAAGTGAGTTACCGCGAGAAGCCGGTGTGACGGCTTACGTCGGGTGCGGGTCGAAGCTGCGCGAGCGTGACGATCAGCAAGATGCTGGAAGGCATGGCGTGGTGTCTCCGATATTCGTCCCGCTTCGTGGACGCGCGATGCACGTCGATGAAGCGGTGTTTCTGGCCGGGTTTCGGCTTGTTGAACCGGATTGTAGGGCGCTTTTTTGAGATTCACCAACATATGAGCGACGCATCCATATGTTGGGAAATGATGCCGAATAAGAATCCGGGCGCGCTGTCAGAGACATTTCGCAAGCATTGCCGCTTGCGGTCCGGCCCCGTACGCCAATGCAGACGAGCCTGTCAGATTTCGCAGAGCACTTTTAAGAGCGCTCCTATTGAGCGCGCAGGAAGCGGTATTTAGGCTGCATCCGCTCTAAGTCGACGCTTAAAAGACTTCGGGAAGGCCGTTCCGGACCATTTCCAGACTGATTCGATTCTCAAGCGCTCTTGCGATTTTCAGGTTCCTACACATGACAGCAATCAAGACTCTATTGGCATGCGCAGCCATTGCGCTTAGCGCTGCCGCGCAAGCACAACCGACCCAACAGCAACTGGTCGACGATTTTTCTGGCGCATATGTCGGCGCCAAACTTGGCGTGAACGTGTCGAGCGCATCGGGTGCCACGAACAAGCCGACGCACACGACGATCTTCCCCGGCTTCGTCGCCGGTTATGGCTTCACCGCCGGACCCGTGGTACTCGGTGCAGAACTGTTCGCCGACCTGCATCACGGTTCGGCGACCTTCAAGGATGGCGGGATCGATGCGAAGATCGGCTATCCCGTTGGCCGCTTCATGCCATACGCGCGTCTTGGCGTGACCACCGACTGGCCGGCGCCGCGCTTCAATTACGGGCTGGGCGTCGAATACATGTTCATGAAGAACGTGAGCCTGTTCTCGGAATGGACCCACGACTCCACGCATGCGGATAACACGCGCTGGACGAACAACAGTTTCGTGATCGGGGCGAATTACCGCTTCCAGTAAGCGGTCTCTTCGAAACAAAAACGGCGATTATCTGCACGATAATCGCCGTTTTTTATTACGCCGGAAGCGGGATCGTCACTCAGGCAATTCCGCTGCACCCATTCTTCGCGCAATCACTCGCGCACGCTGCGCGAGGTAGCCGGAGGTGCGGTGCTCGTCGAAGTATTTCGGTCTCGGCAGCATCACGGCGAGCCGTGCCGATTGCCCCGCCGTCAGCTTCGCCGCCGATGTCCTGAAGTAGTAGCGCGCCGCCGCTTCCGCGCCGTACACGCCGTTGCCCCACTCGACCGAATTCAGATAGATCTCGAAGATTCGCTCTTTGTCCATCAGCGTCTCGAGCATCCACGTGATGATCAGTTCCTGGCCCTTGCGGACATAGCTCTTCTCGCGGGACAGGAACAGATTGCGCGCAAGTTGCTGCGTGATCGTCGAGCCGCCCGCGACGATCTTGCCGCGCGCCTTGTTTCTCTCCCATGCCTGCAGAATCGCGTCCGTCTCGTAGCCGTTGTTATTGACGAAATTCGCATCTTCCGACGCGATGATCGCGCGCTTCAGATTGCGCGAGATCTGGTCGTAGGGCACCCACGTGTGCTGGATCGACAGATCCGGACGATCCTGCGAAAGACGCCAGGCATCGGAGCGCATGAACGCCGTCGATTGCGGATTCACGTAGTTCCAGACGGCGATCTGTGCGAAATAGAACAACTGCGTCGCCATCCATGCGACGACGAAGACCGCGCCGGCGTACATCACCCAGCGGGCGGGACTGACGGCTCGGCCCTTCGCGCGCCTCGTTTTTGTCATTGTCGTCGCCATGTCGTCGCAGTGATGATCCGATCAGACTAAGCGCGGCGCGCGGGCCGTCAAGCGCTCTGCGTGGCGCGCAGCATCTCGCGCAGCGCCGCGAGCACGGGCGCGCCGTCGGGACGCACGCCGCGCCACACGAAGAACGACTCCGCCGCCTGTTCCACCAGCATGCCGAGGCCGTCCGCGGCGCGTGCGCCCAGCTTGCTCGCGTGCTGCATGAAGACGGTCGGCTGCGCGCCGTACATCATGTCGTATGCGAGCGTCTGCGAGCCGAAAGCGCTGTCGCTGCACTCGGGCAGCGACGCATCGAGACTGCTCGCGGTCGCGTTGACGATCACGTCGTACGCACCCGCTTCGATCGCCTGTGCACCGCCGCCCGTGAGACGGCAGGCAGCGTCGCCGGCCGCGCTCGCGAATTGCGCGACGAGTTCGTCGGCCTTCGACGCCGTGCGGTTCACGATGGTCAGCGAATGCGGCTTGCGTTCGAGCATCGGCAGCACCACCCCGCGCGCCGCGCCGCCCGCGCCGAGCAGCAGCACGCGCGCGCCCGCGAGCGACACGCCGAGGTTCACTTCGATATCGCGCACGAGGCCGAAGCCGTCGGTGTTGTCGCCGTACACGCCGCCGTCCTTCTCGAAGCGCAGCGTGTTGACTGCACCCGCTGCCGCCGCGCGCGGCGACAGCGTGGTCGCGAACGCGTGCGCGTCGAGCTTGAACGGCACGGTGACA